>DAOMOD010000312.1:0-2645 GCA_035444205.1 Lysobacteraceae bacterium | reverse complement strand
ACCTGCACCCGCAAGGTGGCGCTCGTGGCACCGGCCGGGATGACCAGCGCCTGGTTTGCAAGCTGGCGGAAATCCGCGCCCGAACCGCACAGGGGTCCGCCGATCGCGGTGCCGTTGCGTGTTTCCCAGTACACGGTCAGCGCCTGCGCCGCGGATGTGTTGAGCGTGATGGCGAGATCGACGTTGGTGAGACCGGTTTGCCCTTCGTAAACCTGCGCATCGGCAATGCTGATGGCCGGGCCGGTGCCGGTGTTCTGCGGATCGAGGTCGAGGCGGGTGGTCGCGCCCACCGCGCCCACGCCGCCCGAAACCTGGGCCGCCAGCTGTCCGCCGAGGTAAATGTTGAGCGGGTCGCCGGGGCGCGCCCGGCCCTCGGTGCGCGGCTCGACCTGGTCCATCAGGATGTCGATGCGGTAGCTGTTGCCCATGTGGCTGCTGCTGCCGATGACATAGCGTGCGAGCACCGCGCCGCTGCCCGGCGCGCGTGCTTCCACCACCGTGTTGGCCGGGGCCGGCACGCCGTACAGCGTGGCGCTGCCGTAGTAGATGTGGTTCGGCGCGTCGATGCTGGCGCGTGCCGGCAGCGCCAGGCACATCAGTGCGATGGCCAGGAACTGCATGAAGGCGAGGATCGGGCGGCTCATGGTCAGTTCCCCGAGTAGGAATAGGTCTTGAAGAAGATGCGGATGTCGTCCACGCCGTGGCCATCGCGCACCCCGTTTCCACCCGGAACCTTCGCCCCGTGGATGAAGGTGTCCAGGCCATCGTTCGGATCGGCGAGGAAAGTGCTGCCGGGGATGATGAGCAGCCAGCGGCGGTTCCATACCGAGCGGCCGATCAGGCGGCTGTCCGCGCTGACCTGGTTGTCGTCGAACGGTTCGCTGTAGTGGAACGCGCGCATCATCGGGTAGCGGATGAGGTCGGTACGCGCGCCGTCCAGCGACTCGGTCGGCACCCAGTCGTAGCGACCCAGCTCGGCCGCGCCGATCGGGAACGGCACCGGGATCTTCTGCTCCACCACCTGCCACTGGCGCACGGTGAAGTCGAGCGGATCGGGCGAGCGCAGCACGTCCTGGCCGACCGGGATCAGGTAGACGTTCGGGTCATCGGCCAGCGGCAGGCTGGCGTAGTTGCCGAACCAGGCACCGACCGAGCGGATGCGCGTGGCGAAGCGGCTCGGGTTGTAGGAGCTGTCGTTGGCACCCAGATCCCAGCCGAAGAAATTCAGCCCGGAGGTGACATTGGTGGAGAACTCGAACACCAGGCCCGGCTGGGGTCCGACGCTTTCCGGCGCGAACGGGCGGGCGTAGCGCCGGAATTCCGGGATCTGCCACAGGTCGGCCACGCGCGCGGCCTCCAGCGTGCTGCGCCAGCCCTCGTCGCCATCCGCACCGGCATCGATGCGGAACAGTTCACGCCGCAGCGAGAAGCGGTTGGTCTCCACCTGCGGGGCGTTGAAGCCCATCTGGCCCTTGAGCACGTCGAAATTCAGCTTGAGCTGGGCCATGGTGTCGGCCAAACCCGGCGAACCAGCCACCGGCACGCCGTTCAGCACCTGTCCCAGGCTGCGCTGCTTGACCACGCTGGTCAGGAATGCCTGCCCCGCCTTGCTGTCGCCGCCCAGCAGGTTGGTCTCGTAGTCATAGGCCGAGGCGGCGAGGTAGACATAGCGCGCCGCCAGATCGAACGCCGCGCGGTACTTCTGCAGCGCGTCGTTGCGGAAAATGCGGAAGGCCATGTCGCGGTAACGCGCTTCCTGCGTGGCGGCAGCGGCACCGCGGCGGAACTTGATCAACTGCTCGTAAACCCGCAGGCCTTCGGCGAGCGTAGCCAGATACTCGCCCCTGAGCTGCTTGATGGCCTCGGCCCGGGCGAAGATCTCCGAGCGCAGCAGCGGCTCCTGGCGCATGATCGCGTCGATCTCGCCGGCGAGGTTGTAGAGATCGAGGTTGGAGTCGTTGATCAGGGTGCGGATGCCCGACAGCTCGCTCACGTCCTCCTTGGAGGCATCGATGGCGTTGCCGGCGATTTCCAGCCCGTCGGCAATGCCGTCGGCCACCGAGGTGATGGTGGAGGCGGAGCCGTCGATTGCGCACTTGATGGTGGAAAACAGGTCGCCGCCGCCCGCCAGGCCGGCGATCACGTTGTCCGGAACGCAGTCCCCGGTGGTATCAAGCACTTCGCTCAGGATGTTGCCCACGCGCCGCGTGGCGATGGCCGAGTTGGTCATCACCTGTGCCGCGATGGTGAGGTTGCGCAGCTCGTTGCGCTGAGCGATGGCCAGGTTGATGTTGGCCTGGGCCGTCCCGAACGTGGCGCGCAGGGTTGAAATCCCGGCCTCCAGTTCCAGGCGCATCGCGTCGTATTCCAGAATGCCCTGCTTGAGCGAAATCTGCGCCATCAGGATCTCCTGCAGCGTCTGCTGCAGGCGGCCGGGCGCGCGGCGCGTACCGGTCCAATCATCCGGCTTGGTGAACAGCAGGCCGGTGCCGGGAGTATCGGTGGTGACGTACTCGACTTCGAGCAGCCTAGTGTTGTCGGTGTCGCCCAGCGCACAGCCGGTGCCCATCGGCGACACCTCGCAGTCACCGCTGGACACGCCGCCCAGGGTCCCGGTGCGGCTGGTATTGAAGAAGCCCACGCCG
>DAOMOD010000311.1:0-2663 GCA_035444205.1 Lysobacteraceae bacterium | reverse complement strand
CCGGGGTGGCCGATGACGTCCGCGTTCTTGAACTTCGCGAGATTGTTTTCGTGATCTTCATTGGTGGTGCCGTCCCCGCCGGCCTGGGCCGAAGGGTTGGGCGTGCTCATGGCGCGCACTTCGACCCAGGGGTTCTCGCCGGTGTTCGAGTAGGACGAAACCACCGCATCGGGGATGTAGTGCCTGACCTTGACGGACGTGCGCACCGTGCAGCCGGTCCAGGTGCAGTAGAGCCAGTAGCAGATACCCACCACCCGGTACTCCAGGCAATCGGGCGAAGCCACTGAACCCACGATGGTCGCCGTGTTCAGGGCGTAGCTGCCCGTGGCGCTGAGCAGCAGCACGGAGGTGACGGCAGCCCGCATGCGGCGCAGAAGGTCGAATGAGCGGATCACGGTTCGGCCCTCCGGTGCTGTTCGATGCGCGCGATGGCGCGGGCCACGTCAGGCTCGCCATAGACCACGTAGCGCTGATCCACCACGACAGCCGGAATGGTGGTGATGCCCAGGCTCCATGCGTCGGCAACGCCCTGGTATGCGGTGGCGATGCGACGCTGGAGGTCAGCGCCCCCCTGGCTCAGCCGGCGCTTCACGATGGCTGTTGCCTGTCCGGGATCGGCGGGCAGCGCCGCAGAAAGCTCCGCTTCGATCCGGGGCGCTTCATCCAGCTCGATCAGCTGCTCGCCACCCATGGTCCTGACCGGGTGACGGCTGTCGGTGATGATCACCACATCGGCGGCGAAGCTGGCCGGGCTGAACACGGCCAGGGAAGCCGGCAGCGCAACGGCCAGGCCAAGGGTTCGCCAGCCCGATGCGAACCTGGATGAAGATGCTGGCATGTCGAGCGCCCCCAAGAGTTGTCAAGGGCCATAGTCAAACGCCGAACGCCATGCGGCCCCAACAAACAATGCGCATCGCGGACTGCCCGCATACCTGCTTGTCTTGCGCCAATGAAAAGCGGAGGCCGAAGCCTCCGCGTGGATCAAGGAGCCGGTGCCATTGCTACAGCAGGCCGGATTCCGCAAAGGAGAACGGGGCACCCTGGCCGACGATGATGTGGTCCAGTACCCGCACATCGATGAGCGCCAGCGCGGCTTGCAGTTGCTGGGTCAGCATGCGATCCGCGCTGGACGGCTCGGAGACGCCCGAAGGATGCTGGTGGGCGAAGACCACCGCGGCGGCATTCAACTCCAGCACACGCTGCACGACGACACGCGGATAGACCGAAGTCGCGTTGATCGTGCCCCTGAACAGCGGCTCGTAGGCCAGCACCTGGTGCAGGCTGTCCAGGAACACAGCGGCGAATATCTCATTGGGCTCAGCGACCAGTTTCAGACGCAGGTAGTCCCGTACAGCGGCCGGTTGGCTGAGGCACGGTCCAGCTTTGAAGACCCGTCTCTCCAGCAGCACGATGGCTTGCTGGATGATCCAGTCCTCGTGTTGGGCAGCGATGGCGGAAAGCGACTCCAGGCAGGAGTCATTGACGGCGAAAGACATGGCGAACCTCCAGACGGTGAGATCGGAGGGCACTCGCCCTGGGAGGGCAAGCCCTCCTGGGGAACGAACAAGGTGCATCCATCACCGCGGCAGCGGTGATCGTTCGCGGCCAGGATGCGAGGCGAACGGGGTTGTGGTCAGCGCAGCGGACTGCGCCGTAGCCTTGAAGACCGGGGCTACCTGGGCATGTCGCCGACGACGTCGGCAGGCATTTCCGATGTGGGTGTGGCGGCGGGATCGCCGGCCGCGAGCATGTCCATGGCCGACAGCAAGGCATCGCCCTCGATCGGGCCCTGCAGCAGGATCGCCTTGCCGGTTTCGCGATCGTGCAGCCGCAGCGACGGCGTGGCGGTCACGCCGCTGTTCGTGGCTTCCGCAGTTTGGGTACGAATCGCCGCGTCGGGCCGCTCGCTCGCAATGCACTGTTCGATGGCTGGCGTCAGGGCGGGGTGGCGCAGGTCTTCGGGCAAGCCCTGGCCGTCGCTGTGTGTGTGGACATAGACCCACTCGACAGCCTGCCAGAAGGCGGGATGGCCGCCGGCTTCGCCCGCGCATTCCACCAAGCGCGCTTCGGCGGACGCGGCCGGCTCATGCGCGGCCAACGGCAGGTGGTGCCATTGCAAGGCCACGTCCGCATTGCCGGCTACCCAACGCTTGAGGACAGGGAAATAGGACCGGCAGAACGGGCATTCGAGGTCCGCGTAGAGCGTCAGCGTGAAACGACCTGCCGGGTTGCCCATCTGCCAAGGAGGCCCGGCCACCTGCGTCTCGCTGACAGGCGCCGAGGTTTGGGGCGTGGACTCGCCTGGCGAACGGGACACGAGCCAGATCAGCAGCAGCGCAACCAGCACTGCGCCTAACGCCCATGGCCAGCGGGCCCGCCAGCGCCGACGGCGGAACGCCTGGACCTGCATCGGAATGGATGAGCGTTTCTGTTCCATGGCGTTCTCCGGTGCACGGCAGATTCAGGGCAGGGCCAGGGCCGGCGACTCGATGCCGCGTGCCCGGTCGATCTTCTCGGCCACCTTGAAGGCGGCATCCAACTCGCTGACGCCGTGCTGCTGCATGAGCTGGTAGCGCTCGGCCTTCTCTTCGGGTTCGGTCTGCGCGAGCGCGAGATACAGACTCGGTGGCACGGCGCGAAACAGCACCTCCATGCTCTTGGAG
>DAOMOD010000310.1:0-2852 GCA_035444205.1 Lysobacteraceae bacterium | reverse complement strand
GTGGAGAAGGTCTTGTGCAGGTTCATGTGGATGGCGTCAAAGCCCATGTCGCCGGGCCGCACCTTGCCGAGGATGGCGTTCAGGTTGGCGCCATCGTAGTACAGCAGCCCGCCGGCCTCGTGCACCAGGCGGGCGATCTCGACGATGCGCCGCTCGAACACGCCGATGGTGCTGGGATTGGTGAGCATGATGCCGGCGGTCTTGGGACCCAGCACCTTCTTCAGGGCCTCGACGTCGACGTCGCCGTCGGCGCCGGTGGGAATCTCGCGCACGGTGCAACCGCACATCACCGCGGTGGCCGGGTTGGTGCCGTGGGCGGCGTCGGGCACGATGATCTCGTTGCGCTCATGGTCACCGCGATGGCGGTGGTAGGCCATGATCATGGCGACACCCGCCAGCTCGCCCTGGGCGCCGGCCATCGGCGCCAGCGACACGCCGCCCTTCATGCCGGTCACCTCGGCCAGGATTTCCTGCAGGTCGTGCATGCAGGCCAGGAAGCCCTGGCTGAGGCTGTCCGGCGCATACGGATGGCGCGCCAGGAAACCGTCCAGCATGGCCAGCGTATTGCAGGCGCGCGGGTTGTATTTCATGGTGCAGGAACCCAGCGGATAGAAGTGCGTGTCGATGGAAAAGTTCTTGCGGCTCAGGTTGGTGTAGTGGCGTACCACCTGCAGCTCGGACACTTCCGGCAGGCCGACCGCGCTGGTGCGCAGCATCGACGCAGGGATATCGGTGGGGGCCGCGACATCGTCGGGAAGCTGGGCGTGGGCGGCTCGTCCCGGCAGGGACTGGTCGAAGATGAGCATGGGCGATGGCCGGAAGGGGGGCTGGGCGACAGGGCGCACATGATGCCAAGCGGCCCCATTCTCAACAAGTGAAGCGGTGCGCCGTGTCGTGATAGATTGCCGCACCTTGCCCCGTCCGGCGAATCGACATGAAGCCTCTGCCGCCCCTGCTGTTTGCCGTCCTGGTCATGCTGTCCCCCGCCGCGGTGGCAGAGGACGAGAAGGGTCGTCAGTGGCGCATGGAGGCGGCCATCGGCCCGGTCGACGAGATCGAAGGCCGGCGCATGGGTGCAGCCATGCTGTCCTGGGTCAGCGACGACCGCCACCCGCACGAACTGTCGATCGGCTACCTGCAGCCGCGCACCGGCGTCGAGGTATTCAACACGCCGCGCGTCGTGTTCGTGTCGGCGGCCCGGCGCTTCACCTGGAAGCGCTGGTTCTGGGTCAACGGGGTGGTGCTGATCGACGGCCAGAGCGAGGCGCTGTCGTCCTTCTACCAGTTCGTCAATGGAATCGGCTGGCAACACGACCGCGTCACCATCTCGCTGCGACACATGTCGAATGCGAACACACGCGGACGCAATCGCGGGGAGAATCTGTTGATGGTGGGGTGGCGCTTTTAGGTCGGGACTCGGGACTCGGGACTCGGGACTCGGGACTCGGGATTCGGGACCCGGGACCCGGGACCCGGGGAAAGCTTCGCATCGTGCGGGCTACTTGTATTGCCGGGCTCACCAGGTACCGGCACTACGGTGCACCGCAAAGAAACGGCGCGTGGCAAGGCCCCGCACTTCAGAGCGTGGACATGTCGCGACTTTTTCCTGGGTCCCGGGTCCCGACACCTCTACCCCCTACCCTCCCTCTTCCGCATCGACAAACAACCGCACCCAACGTCCCTCCGGACCGGCGTATCCGCGCGACATGCCGGCGGTGTTGAACGGCGCGGCGACACGGCCTTGCGCATCGATGGCGATCACACCGCCATCGCCACCGAGCGCAGGTACCTGACGCATCACCACGTCGGCGGCGGCATCCGCGATGGACTCGCCGGCATAACGTTGCCGCGCGCAGATCTCATGCGCGGCCGCGGTGCGGATATAGAACTCGCCCCAGCCGGTGGCCGATACCGCGCAGCGATCGTCGGCCCAGGTGCCGGCGCCGATGATGGGCGCATCGCCGATGCGGCCCCAGCGCTTGTTGGTCATACCGCCGGTGGAGGTGGCCGCCGCCAACCGGCCCTGGCGATCCAGTGCCACCGCGCCGACGGTGCCGCGCGGTGATTCATCGGGTGTCTGCCCCTCCTCACGCTCACGCGCTGCCTCCAGCGCCTGCCAGCGGCGTTCGGTGTGGAACCAGCCCGGTTCAGCGAAGGCCAGTCCCACCTCACGCGCGAAAGCTTCGGCGCCCTCGCCGGCCAACATCACGTGCGGGGAACGTTCCATCACCGCGCGCGCGGCAAGGATCGGGTTGCGGATGCCCTTCACGCCGGCCACCGCACCGGCAGCGCGGCTGGCACCGTCCATGATCGAGGCGTCGAGTTCGATGACGCCCTCGGCATTGAACACGGCGCCACGGCCGGCGTTGAAATGCGGCGAATCCTCCAGCACCTGCACGGCTGCCACTACCGCATCCAGTGCGCTGCCACCGGACTCGAGAATGCCGTGGCCGGCATCCAGGGCGCGCGCGATATCGGCGCGCATGGCCGCCTCATCGGCCTCGGCATAGGTGCCAGGCTGCAGCGAACCGGCACCGCCATGTACTGCAATCGCCACCGGACGGTCGGATGCGCATGCCAGGGCAGCGGACAGGCTCAGCGAGAGCATGAGGATTCGAAGCATGGGAATGTCCTGCGAACCGGTAGAAGCCGATCATCACCCGCGCGCGGCATCCGCGGCAACCGGCATCAGCTTTCCGGCGGTGGAACGGTCGCGCACAGGGTGCGCTCCTACAGGGCACCGCTTCCGTAGGAGCCCACCGTGTGGGCGACACGAGCGCGGCTGCGATGCGGTGGGACGGTCGCGCACAGGGTGCGCTCCTACAGGGCACCGCTTCCGTAGGAGCCCACCG
>DAOMOD010000309.1:0-2893 GCA_035444205.1 Lysobacteraceae bacterium | reverse complement strand
CGAGCGCGGCTTCGTCAGCTACAGCAACACCGCCAAGACCGAACTGCTGGGCGTGCCGGCGGCGCTGATCGAAGCGCACGGCGCCGTCAGCGAACCGGTGGCGCGCGCCATGGCCGAGGGTGCGCTGGCGCATTCGAAGGCCCAGGTCGGCGTCGCTGTCACCGGAATCGCCGGGCCGACCGGCGGCATCAAAGACAAGCCAGTGGGCACGGTCTGGTTCGGCTGGTGCGTGGACGGCCACAGCAGCACCGAAATGCACCGCTTCGACGGCGACCGCGCCGCGGTGCGGGCGCAGACGGTGCAATGGGCGCTGCGTGGATTGATGGCCCGCTTGCCCGGTGGAAACTGAGCTGGGTGCTTCCCGTATTGCGACCTTGGTTCCTGTGGCGCCTCATGCGCTCGCCAAGCGTGAGTCGCGCCTTGTCTACCGTGGCATCAGCTTGACCACATCGCCGTTGGTGCGCTTGAGGTAGGCCTCGCTACCGACCATGCGCACGTCGTTGCAGGCGGGCGGAATCGTCAGGAACTTCTCCAGACACACGCGCCCATCTTCGGCGCGCCAAGTGCCGACATCCGAACGACCGGAGAAGTACACCGTGACGGCGTTTCCTTGCTTGGCGTAGTCGGTCCGGATGCCCCCAGGACCACTGAAGTTGAACGACTTGCCCGGGAACGTGCTCGCAATCTCTGTGGCGTTCGGCGCGCGCGCGCCAGCAGGAAACTCCTTGGCGGGCGGCGGGCCGGAAGCACAGCCAGCGAAAAATGCGGCACACAAGGCCATCGGCAACAGGTATTTCGATGCATTCATGACGATCTCCCTGAGTGGGGCTGACATGGCCCCGTGAACAATGCGCCAGCCAGTGCATGGCGCTCTCCCTGAGCGTGTGAGTTATGGGTGTCTCGGCTGCTCGCCGGCTGCGGGCAAGGGTTGGCAGGCGCCTTCAGCGCAGGCCCAGCCTTACCACCTCGCCGTTCATCCGCTTCAGGTACAGGTCCTTGCCGACGTAGCGGATGTCGTTGCAACCCGACGGCAGCACCTTGAACTGAAAGCACACCCGGCCGTCCTCAGCACGCCAGGTGCCGCTGTCGGAGTTGCCCGCGCCGTAATACACGACGATGCCGTTGCCCTGCGCGGCGTAGTCGGTGCGCAGGCTGCCCGGCGAGTAGGTGAACGACTTGCCATGCAGCGCCGCCGTCAGTTCGGCCGCACTTGGGGCGCGAGCGCCGGAAGCAAACTCCTTGGCCGGTGGCGGGCCGGAGGAACAGCCGGCGAACATCACAGAGGCGACAACGGTAACAACGCAAGTGAGCTTGCTCATATCGAAATCTCCCTATCAGCTTGTGTCAATAAACTGATGTTGCGGCAGCCAATCGCATACGCTTGGCCGCCGCACACGGCTTGCTCAGTAGTACTGCACGTTCATAATGATCCAACCGTTGTTCCTGTCCGTGTACTGAATCGCGTATTCGGCATAGGATGTGGCCGAGGCGCCCTCGGGTTTGCCTTCGAACGGTAGCTCGAGACTCAGTGCACCCGGCGCGGGCCACTGGACCAGTGAGCCGCGCACTCGGGGCCATGGCGCAGCATCGGTTTTCGGCCCTTGCCGGTGCGTGTAGGTGCTGGCAATTGCCATTGGCGCTGCGCCTGCCGGCGCTTCTGCAGCGGTCCAAGTCAGATCCAACACGCCACCGGTGGTCTTGAATCCTTCGACCAACTGCGCGGGGGTCAGGCTGCTGACCGCAATCACTGGATGTGCGGCCGGCGATGCTGTCATCTCAGCCAACGTGTACGGCAGTCGATCGGTCAGTGCCGTCAGCGTAGCTATTGGGGTCTTGCCGGCCTGTCCATTGACCGTCTTCCAGCCATCGTCGTTGTACACGGCGATGGTGTACTGGCCACCAGCCTCGAACCCGAGCGATTCGAAGATCGTGTCGACCTGCGCTATACGCTCTGCCGAGTAGGGCGGATTCAGGCGTACCCCCCAACCCGTGCCGGTGCCACCCAACCCGACGCAATCGGCTGTATCGGCGTTCGCCACTCCATCGTTGGCGTTGGACCGGCACCGGACGAAGGAGTCGGTGTCGAGGTAGGTCGCACTGCCGACCACGCCTTGCAACTCAGGTGCCTCGCGCATCATTCGAGGCGAGATGTACTTCATCGAGAAAGGCGTACCGTCGCCGTTTCGGCCCGGTCCACTGATGACCACGTAGGTCGCCACACCAGACGGATCGGTGATGTTCCAGCGCAACTCGCGCCGCAACTGCGTTGGGTTGTCCTGCGGCGTGCCATCACTCAGCCGGTTGTACGAATAGCTGATATTGCGCGCCTGCACCACTGCGCCCAGGATGCGCCGGTTCCCGAGACTGCGCATGTCTTCGCCTGTAGTCGGCGTCGCGCATCCCGGCGTTCCGGCCGAACTACCGGCGATCAGGGTGGTGTGGATGCCCTTGGTGCTCGTACCACCGGTGAATACTTCATCGTAGCGGACGTCCACCTCATGGCGCGCACTGCCGTCGGCATTGGTGGTTTGTCGCTCTTCCAGGATCTCAACGTTCTCGAACCTAAATCCCTTCCTGAAAGCTGCCGACGAAGCGTTGTACGTTGCAATGCGCATCTCCTTGGTGGCGCCGTTGGTGAGATAGCAGCTGTCACTTGCGGCGAAAGCCTGTTCGCCGCTCGGCACCTCCGTTGCCCAAAGGCGCTGTTCGGCCGCCAGGTACGCCTGTACGCGCTCCAGCGTAGTGGGTGGCGCCGGTGGCTCCGGCGTCGGCGCAGCGTCGTCCCCACTGCCGCCGCACGCCACGAGCGTCAAGACCACCGCGGCACTGATGGACTGCACGAGCAGCCGCTTCTTGTAGATGTTCATGGATGCTTCTCCCAAATCGTGGTCGT
>DAOMOD010000308.1:0-2914 GCA_035444205.1 Lysobacteraceae bacterium | reverse complement strand
AACCCGCCCGCGTTTCTCACAAGCATCAGCAGTAGAGCCTGTACCGGACTTGATCCGGGAAGGGTTGTGAGAAATGCGAGTTAGGAGCGGCTACAATGACGCCATGGAATCTTCAGCCCTGCGCTGCCTCAGGGAAGTCTTCGGCTATCCCGCCTTTCGCGACCGCCAGCAGGCCATCGTCGAACACCTGATCGGCGGCGGCGACGCGCTGGTGCTGATGCCTACCGGCGGCGGCAAGTCGCTGTGCTACCAGATCCCGGCCTTGCTAAGGCCCGGCACCGCCATCGTGGTGTCGCCTCTGATCGCGTTGATGCAGGACCAGGTCGAAGCCCTGCGCCAGCTTGGCGTACGCGCGGCGTTTCTCAATTCCTCGCTCGATACGCTGGCCCAGCGCGAAGTGGAACAGACCCTGCTCAAGGGAGAGCTGGACCTGCTCTACGTGGCGCCGGAACGCTTGCTGACCGCGCGTTGCATGGACCTCCTGGCCAGCGTCGACATCGCCCTGTTCGCCATCGACGAGGCGCATTGCGTATCGCAGTGGGGCCACGACTTCCGTCCCGAGTACCGCCAGCTCACGGTCCTGCACGAGCGCTTCCCTGGTGTGCCGCGTATCGCGCTGACTGCCACCGCGGATGGGCCGACACGACGCGAGATCGTCGAACGCCTGGCACTGGAAGATGCACAGCAGTTCGTCGCCAGCTTCGACCGCCCCAACATCCTCTACCGCGTGGTGCCCAAGGAGCAACCCAAGCGGCAGCTCAAGGATTTCCTCGATGCGCATCGTGGCGAGGCAGGGATCGTCTACTGTCTGTCGCGCAAGCGTGCCGAGTCCTTTTCCGACTGGCTGAACAGCGAAGGATTCACCGCGCTGCCCTACCACGCCGGCATGGACGCCGCCACGCGCACGGCCCATCAGCAGCGCTTCCTGCGCGAGGATGGCATCGTCATGGTCGCCACCATTGCGTTCGGCATGGGAATCGACAAGCCGGATGTGCGTTTCGTCGCCCACGTGGACCTGCCCAAGAGCATCGAGGGCTATTACCAGGAGACCGGCCGTGCCGGTCGCGATGGCGATCCCGCCGCAGCGTGGCTGTGCTATGGCCTCGCCGACCTGGTCATGCTCAATCAGTTCATCGCCAACTCCGAGGCGGGCGAGGAGCGCAAGCGCCTGGAGCGACGCAAGCTCGACGCCCTGCTCGGCTACGTCGAGTCGACCCGCTGCCGGCGCCAGGTGCTGCTGGCCTATTTCGGCGAGGACCATGCGCGTCCCTGCGGGCATTGCGACAACTGCCTGGAACCGCAGCAGACCTGGGATGGCACCGAGGCGGCGCAGAAGTTCCTGTCCTGCGTGGTGCGCACCGGGCAGCGTTTCGGTGTGGCCCATGTCGCCGACGTGCTGCGCGGCGAACGCACCGACAAGGTGCTGCAGTTCGATCACGACCGGCTCAGCACCTTCGGCATCGGTGCCGACCTCGATGCCAGGCAATGGCGCAGCGTGGCGCGGCAACTGGTGGCGGCCGGCCTGCTGGCCACCGACATGGAGGGCTACGGCACGCTCAGGCTGACGACCGCGGCCAAGCCGCTGCTCAAGGGCGAAATGCGTATCGAACTTCGCCGCGATCCACCGACACGCAAGCGCCGCGAGCCCAGGGCGGCCGCCGTTGCCAAGGCCGATCTCGGTCCGGTGGATGCCGGCCTGTGGGAGGCGCTTCGCGAATGGCGGGCGCAGCAGGCACGCACGCAGGGTGTGCCCGCCTACGTCATCTTCCACGACGCCACCCTGCGCGCCATCGCCGCGCATCGGCCGGGAGCCATGGATCAGCTCGGCAGTATCAGCGGCGTCGGCCAGCGCAAGCTGGAGCGTTACGGCGCGGAAGTGCTGCGGGTACTGGCGGAGGCGGACAGGGCTGAGGCTTGACCGTCAGCTTTGCAGGTTGGGCCAAGCGCAGCGCAGCCCAACGTGGTCTCCTGCCGGCTGCGGGTTCGTTGGGGTGCGCTGCGCTTACCCCAACCTGCGGGCTACGGGCTCAGAAACGCGGCTTCTCCGCATCTGGAAGCGCCTGATAGCGCGCCACCGATTCGGCAATGACCTGCCGCGCCGCCTCGGCGTTGCCCCAGCCTTCCAGCTTCACCCACTTGCCCTTTTCGAGATCCTTGTAGTGCTCGAAGAAGTGGCCGATGCGCTCCAGCCAGTGGCCGGAGACCTGGTCGATGTCGTGGATGTGCACGTAACCCGAAAACACCTTGTCCACCGGCACGGCGAGGATCTTCTCATCGGCACCGGCCTCGTCGCGCATGTTGAGTACGCCAACCGGCCGGCAGCGGATGACCGATGCCGGAATCAGAGGTAGCGGCAGGATGACCAGCACATCGACCGGATCGCCGTCGCCACACAGCGTGTGCGGCACGTAGCCGTAGTTGCAGGGGTAGCGCATCGGTGTCGACAGGATGCGGTCGACGAACACCGCCCCGGTGGCCTTGTCGACTTCGTACTTGACCGGCTCGGCGTCCTTGGGGATCTCGATGATGACGTTGATTTCGTGGGGGATGTCGCTGCCCGAGGGCACCCGGTCCAGACCCATGGCGGACTCCGTGTTGTTGCAGTGCAATATGAGCCGGATAGGATAACCGACCGAGGGGTGTTTGCCGCGATTCGCAGCGGGCGGGGTGCTGCGTCACGCTCGTGCGGTAGTCGCCATGTAGGCGCTGCGAAAGCTGCGACCGCTACGTGTCGGTGCTTCACGGTGCTTGTTCGGAGCGCCTGCGGCGCGGATGGTTGTGTCATCCATGACTTGGTTTCCGTCCGCCGTCCGGCGGCCGGGTCACTTTCTCTTGCTCGTCCAAGAGAAAGTACCAAAAGAGAGTCTGCTACTTGCGACTGGGCGAGGACCGGGGCGAAAACCGTTGCGTTCCC
>DAOMOD010000307.1:0-2952 GCA_035444205.1 Lysobacteraceae bacterium | reverse complement strand
AGAGAAAAGTGACCCGGCCGCCGGAGGGCGGACGGAACCCCGTCAGGGACGACACAAATAGCCCGCGCCGTAGGCGCTCCGACCAGAAGCAGGGACACACCGACACGCCGCGGTCGCAGCTATCGCTGTTCGGCTGCTTCGCAGCTACGCCGGGCTGCCCCCGGACCTACAGAAGAGCATGGGATTGTCTCGACGCCGTCGCGACGGACGTTGGCGAGAAATGCGGGCTGTCGGCTCAACCGCTGATAGACTGCCCCGCCCGTTCCGGCGAAGCGCACATTCCGATGTTCCCGCAACCCGTGCCCGCCCTGCGTGCGCTCAAGGCCTACGACCCCGGTCACGATCTGCCGGCCCTGCGACTGAAGTACGGCGATGCGCTGGTCGAGCTGGGTTCCAACGAGAACAGCCTCGGGCCCAGCGAAAAGGCGCGCGCCGCGATGCAGACCGCGCTGGCGGACGCCTGGCGCTATCCCGATCCGAACGCCTGGGCGTTGCGCCGTGCCATCGCTGCGCGCTTCGATCATCCATTGCCCGGCGTGGTGCTCGGCAACGGTTCGCACGAACTGCTGATCCAGCTTGCCCAGTGCCATGCCGGTCCCGGTGACGAGGTGCTGTTCAGCCAGTATGGCTTCGCCGTGTTCCCCATTGCCGCCATGGCGGTCGGCGCCACGCCGGTAGCGGCCCCCGCGCTGGCGGTGGACGACCCGATGCCGCGCGGGCATGACGCCATCACGCTTGCTGCGCACTACGGTCCGCGCACGCGCCTCGTATACCTCGCCAATCCGAACAACCCGACCGGTACCTGGTTGTCGCTGGCGGCGGTGGAGTCGTTGCTGGCGCGCGCAAAAGGCCAGGCACTGGTGGTGGTGGACGAGGCCTACCAGGAGTACGTCACCGAGGGTGGCCCGAGGAGTGCGGTGTCGCTGCTGCCCGAGCACCCGCATCTGGTCGTCACCCGCACCTTCTCCAAGGTGCACGGACTGGCCGGATTGCGGGTGGGTTACGCACTCTGCCACCCGCAGGTGGCCGCGTCGCTGGAGCGCTACCGCGAAACCTTCAACGTCAATCACGTGGCGCAGGTGGCGGCCCTGGCGGCACTGGACGACGAGGATCACGTCGAGCGCACCCGCCTGCACAACGCCAACGCTCGAGAAGCGATGCGCACGGCGCTGCAGGGCATGGGGCTTCACGTGGCGCCTTCACAGGGAAACTTCGTTCTGATCGACTTCGGGCGCGATGCCGCTGGCGTCGAGGACGCCCTGATGCAGCGCGCGGTGGTGGTGAGGCCGATGGGCGGCTACGGGCTGCCGACCTGCCTGCGCGTGACCGTGGGCAAAGAGGACGAGAATGCGCGATTCCTCGCCGCGATGCGCGAGGTGCTGGCATGCGGTTGATCGCGCGCAGGGCAGGGCAGGGGCTCGGCGGCCGGACGCGCGTTCCCGGCGACAAGTCGATTTCACACCGTGCGGTGATGCTGGGCAGCCTGGCCGACGGGACGACCGAGGTGGAGGGCTTCCTGGAAGGCGAGGACACCCGCGCCACCGCGCGTGCCTTTGCCGCCATGGGTGTCGCCATCGAGCACCCTGAGCCGGGGCGACTGCGCATCCATGGCCGCGGCCTGCGCGGTCTGCAGGCGCCGTCCGTCGAGCTTGACATGGGCAACTCGGGCACCGCGATGCGCCTGATGGCGGGCATCCTGGCCGCCCAGGCCTTTCCATCCACGCTGATCGGCGATGCCTCGCTGACGCAGCGGCCGATGGCGCGCGTGACACGGCCGCTGGAGCAGATGGGCGCCGACATCCGGGCGCGCGAAGACCGATTCGCGCCACTCGCGATTCGCCCGGTGGCGGCGTTGCACGGGCGGCGTTTCGAACTTGAAGTGGCCAGTGCACAGGTGAAGTCGTGCCTGCTGCTGGCCGGACTCTACGCCGACGGCGAGACCACCGTGGTCGAGCCGAGAGCCACGCGCGATCACAGCGAACGCATGCTGACGGCGTTCGGTGCGCCGCCGCGGATCGACGGTCTGGCGGTGAGCGTGCGCCACTGCGCTTCGCTCACCGCTACGCGCATCGCGGTGCCGGCGGATATCTCATCGGCGGCGTTTCCGTTGGTGGCGGGGCTGCTGGTGCCCGGCTCGGACATCGTGCTGACGGAGGTCGGCATGAATCCGCGACGTACCGGACTTCTGCACGCGCTGGAACGGATGGGCGCCGACATCGTGGTGGACAACGCCCGAGTCCTGGGTGGCGAGCCGGTCGCCGACCTTCGGATACGGCACGCTCCATTGCGCGGAATCGAGGTGCCTCAGGCACTGGTACCCGACATGATCGACGAGTTTCCCATACTGTTCATCGCCGCCGCCTGTGCCGAGGGCGAGACCATCGTGCGCAGCGCCGAGGAACTGCGCGTGAAGGAATCCGATCGCATTGCGGTGATGGCGCAGGGTCTGCGTACGCTTGGTGTCGACATCGAGGAAGCGGCGGATGGCGCCTGCATCCGTGGTGGAGCGCTTGCGGGCGGCACGGTGGACAGCGCCGGCGATCACCGTTGCGCCATGGCGTTCACCATCGCCGGACTGGTCGCCCGTGCCCCGGTCGAGGTGCTCGACTGCGACAACGTGGCTACGTCGTTTCCCGGGTTCGTCGAGCTCATGCGGGGACTCGGCGGCGCCATCAGTGCACAGTGATCCTGGCCGGGGCTGGAGCCGGTTCGCGGCTCTCGCGGCTCCTACCCCAAAGCACGCGCTCCCGTAGGAGCGGCGACAGCCGCGATCATGCGGTCCATCCGAAGCGTCCATCGCGGCTCTCGTCGCTCCTACCCCAAAGCACGCGCTCCCGTAGGAGCGGCGACAGCCGCGATCATGCGGTCCATCCGAAGCGTCCATCGCGGCTCTCGTCGCTCCTACCCCAAAGCACGCGCTCCCGTAGGAGCGGCGACAGCCGCGATCATGCG
>DAOMOD010000306.1:0-2962 GCA_035444205.1 Lysobacteraceae bacterium | reverse complement strand
TGCTGACGAAGTAGCCGAGGACGTTCTGGTCGGATTCGTTGGGTGGGCCGGGGCTGAAGGTGGACCAGCCCACCACGCTCTGCGGGCCGGCGTCTTCCAGGACCGCGGGCGGATCGGTGGCGGTGAAGCTCGGCGGATCGTTGACCGGGATGATGGTGATCGACACCGTGGCCGGCGCCGAATCGACCTGGCCGTCGTTGACCGTGAAGGTGAAGCTGTCGGCGCCGAACTCGTCGAGGTCGGGCACGTAGGTGACCTGCGCCTGGCCGGGCGCCGGCGTGTCCTGCTGCAGATTCTGCAACTGGCCGCGGGCAGGTGGACTCGCTATGGCGAAGTCGCCGATGGGATCGCCGTCGGCGTCGCTGCCGGTAAGGGTGATGAGGATCGAGGTGTCCTCCAGCAGGCTGACGCTCTGCGGATCGGCCACCGGCGCGGTATTGGTGAGGCTGACCACGTCGATGCGGAAGAACACGCGCAGTTCGTCGACCGTGCCAAATGCAGCGAGCATGTCGGTGTTGCTTCTGTAGGGCACACTGTCGCCCTGCGGATCGGTGGCGAGCGGCGGGATGCCGGCCCAGTCACCGATCTGGCCATCGGCCACCATGTGTGCGGCCCAGGCCACACCCGCACCGGAACCCAGAAGCAGTACCACCGCCAGTGCGGGATGGCGTCGCAGTACCAGCACGGCGATCAGGGCCAGCAGCCCGGCCAGGGCAATCAGCAGCCACGGCGACAGCAGCGGAATCGGGACCGTCGGGGTCGGAATGCCGAGCAGGATCGGGTCGCCCAGCGCCGAGCCGTCGACCGTGGCCAGCACGTCCTCGGAGCCTGAATCGTCGTCGATCGCGGCGAAGGCGACACGCACCGGCGCGCCGATCGGTCCCTGCAGCACATGCAGGGGTACCTGGAACTCGACCACGTCGCCGCCGCCGGCGCCATTCCCCTCGCCTACCGGAATGCCGGCGTCCAGCAACTGCGGGACGCTGAAGGCGCCGCCCTGGCAATACGCCACGTCGACCGCTTCGATGATCGGCGGCAACGCGTCGCCGACACGCACGCGGACGCGACGGTCGAAGCTGCTGAAGGTCTCGCCGGCATTGGCGAAGGTCGCGCCGCAGTTGCCGTCGAGCAGCGGGTGATCCAGATAGACGTGAAAATGCGTGGCCGCCGAAGACGCCTGGCTGTACGCCAGCGCGATAGTGGCAACGACGGCTCCTACCAGAAGGTTGCGTATCAACATGTCCCTGATCCCTCGTCCCGATCCATGCCCAATCCGTCGGAGCATCATACGCCGAAAAAAGATCACGTAAACGTGAACAGGCGTGACGAGTGTCGCAAACGCCGAAAGACGCACACTCCACACCCCCTCGCGCAACTCCGCTCAGCGAGGGCCGGCCTCGCACGCATGCCTTTCAGCGCACGCCGGTTGCGCCGAGAAATCCGCGCACCGTCCATGCATCGAACGGCCAGCCCAATTCGCGCCCGCTGGGCTCTTCGCGCAACACTGGAATGCGACGCCCGTATTCCCGCTCCAGCGATACGTGTGGACTGATGTCCACCAGCTCCACCACCAGACCCACTTCACGCAGCACTTCTTCGGCATGCTCGCAAAGCGAGCAGTTCTCGCCGCGAATGTAGAGTTTGTAGTCCATGGGGACTCCGGTGCGCTTAGGCATAGAATAGGACTTCCCGGCAGGATACCCCGCGCATGGCAGTCAGTGTCTTCGACCTGTTCAAGATCGGCATCGGTCCCTCCAGCTCGCATACCGTGGGGCCGATGCGTGCGGCTGCGCGCTTCGTCCAGCGCCTTCGCGAACACGACCTGCTGGAAGGCACCGTACGGCTGCGCTGCGAGCTGTTCGGCTCGCTGGCGCTGACCGGCCGCGGCCACGGCACCGACAAGGCGGTGATGCTGGGGCTCGAAGGCGCAACGCCGGACGAGGTCGACCCCGACGCCATTCCGGCCGTCCTTGAACGCATCCGCGCGAGAGGCGAGATCCGTCTGGAGGGACGCCGCCAGATCGCATTCACGGAAAAGGACGACCTGATCTTCAACAAGCGGCAGAAGCTGCCCCATCACCCCAACGGCATGCGCTTCACCGCGCTCGACGGTGCCGGCACCACACTGCTCGAACGCGACTACTACTCGGTGGGCGGCGGCTTCGTGGTCAACCAGGACGAGGCCGCAGCCGACCGCATCGTGCCCGACACCACGCCGCTGCCATACCCCTTCCACAGCGGCGACGAACTGCTCGCCATCTGCGACCGCGAGGGCCTGAGCATCGCCCAGGTGATGCGCGCCAACGAATGCGCCCGGCGCAGCGAGGATGAGGTCCATGCCGGACTGCGCAGCCTCTGGCAGGCCATGCAGGACTGCGTGGCGCGCGGCATCCGCGAGGAGGGCGTGCTGCCTGGCGGGCTCAAGGTGCGCCGCCGCGCCCCGGCCATGCACAAGGATCTGTCGACGCGGCCGGAACAGGCACTGCGCGACCCGCTCAACGTCCTCGACTGGGTCAATCTGTATGCGCTGGCGGTCAACGAAGAGAACGCCGCCGGCGGCCGCGTGGTCACCGCGCCGACCAACGGCGCGGCCGGCATCATTCCGGCGGTGCTGCACTACTACGACCGTTTCATTCCGCGCTCCGACGAGGCCGGTGTTTTCGATTTCCTGCTGACGGCGGGCGCCATCGGCATCCTGTACAAGGAAAACGCCTCGATTTCCGGCGCCGAGGTCGGTTGCCAGGGCGAGGTCGGCGTGGCCTGTTCGATGGCAGCCGGCGGCCTGACCGCGGCGCTCGGTGGCACCATCTTCCAGGTGGAAAACGCCGCCGAGATCGGCATGGAGCACAATCTCGGACTCACCTGCGACCCCATCGGCGGCCTGGTGCAGATCCCCTGCATCGAACGAAACGCCATGGGCGCGGTCAAGGCCATCAACGCCATGCGCATGGCCATGCGCGGC
>DAOMOD010000305.1:0-3092 GCA_035444205.1 Lysobacteraceae bacterium | reverse complement strand
CGGCGCAGAGCCTGTGGCTGCATGCCAGCGGCGACTTCGTCATGCTGCGCGCGCCCATGCACGCACTCACCATCGGCTTTTTCGGCGGCCTGCTGGTGGCCATGGTGACGCGGGTCACCCAGGGCCACTCCGGCCGGCCGTTGGTGATGGGCGCGCTGCCGTGGGTCGCCTTCATCGGCAGCCAGCTCACGGTACTGGTGCGACTCGCCGCCGAGTTCGCCAGCGACAGCGCGCTGTGGATGGCGCTCGCCGCGGCGCTGTGGGTCGCAGCCCTGCTGCCCTGGATCGTGCGTGGCTGCATCATCTATCTTGCTCCCCGCGCCGATGGCCAGCCCGGGTAGGCGAAAGAGAACATGCTTGTCCGCAAGAGACGCAAGGAGCGCGAAGGAAAGCAGAAGCCAAGGCGAAGAACGGCTACCGCTCTCCCGGAGGGAGAGGGGAGTCGAATGCTCCTTTGAGGCCTTTGCGTCCTTTGCGGACACATGCTCTTTGTCCCGAGTCCCGAGTCCCGAGTCCCGAGTCCCGAGTCCCGCCCATGATCGAACACTACGTCGCCATCAAGCACACCCACATCACCGCCGTACTGGTGAGCGTGTCCGTGTTCGCCCTGCGCGGCATCCTGATGCTGGCGGGTTCACGCTTCACCCACCATGCGGCCTTGCGCTACGCCAGCTACGTCATCGACACCGTGCTGCTGGCGAGCGCCGTGCTGCTGACCGTGATCCTTTCGCAATACCCGCTGAGCCACGGCTGGCTCACGGCCAAGGTGCTGGCACTGCTCGCCTATATCGTGCTCGGCAGCTATGCGCTGAAGCGCGGACGCACGTACGCGCAGCGCGCCTCCTTCCTGATCGCCGCACTGGCGACCTTCGGCTACATGTATTCCGTGGCCCGCGCCCATCACCCGGCGGGGTTTCTGTTGTTCTTGATCTAGTCAGTCGAAATCAAGAGCACCCCCATCCCAACCTTCCCCCGCACGCGGAGGAAGGAGACAGCGCGAAGCGCAACCCGAGTCCCGAGTCCCGAGTCCCGAGTCCCTGCCCACTTGAGCCAGGTCAATGCTCGCATCGGGCCGGCCCGTCATCCTGAAGTCTGCCCCGGCAGCCCAGGACAACCATGTTCCCTCCTTCCGTGCTGCGCATCGCCCTGCTTGCCGTCGGCTGGAGCTCGGTGGGACTTGCGTTCCTGGGTGCGATTCTGCCGCTTCTGCCGACCACACCCTTCGTGCTGCTGGCGGCAGGCTGCTTTTCGCGCGCCTCGGAGCGTTGCCGAGCCTGGCTGGAGCGGGCGCCGCTGCTGGGCCCGATCCTGGTCGGCTATGAGTCCGGACTCGGCATCACCCTGCGCGTGAAGATGATCGCGCTGGGCTCGCTGTGGGGCGGCATGAGCTTCGCCGTGCTGTACGTGGCCGAGGCGCTGCCGCTCAGGCTGGTGCTGCTCGCCTCGGGAATTGTCGCCAGCGCCCTGATCCTGTCGCAGAAGACCCGGACCGCCTGATGGCCTTTCACGACCTTCGCGCCTTCCTCGATCACCTGGGGGCGCGCGGCGAACTGCTGCGCATCGACGCAACGGTCGATCCCGATCTCGAATCCACTGCACTGTGTCTGCGCGCACTGCGTGACGAGGGTCCGGCGCTGCTGTTCGAGCGGCCGACCGGCGCCGCACATGCGCTCCTCGGCAACCTGTTCGGCAGACGCTCGCGCATCGAAGCCGCACTGGACGGCCGACCGCTGGCTTCGCTGCGGGAACTCGGCGAGCTGCTGGCGTCGATCAAGGAGCCGCGCTGGCCGTCCAGCCTGCGCGAGGCGCTGTCGGCCTGGCCGGAACTGGCGCAACTTGCGCATGCGGCGCCGCGGCGCATGGACCGGGCCGCCTTCGAGGAAGTGGTCCTCGAAGGCCCGGACATCGATCTGGCGCGCCTGCCCATCCAGCGCTGCTGGCCCGAAGACGCCGGCCGCCTCATCACCTTCGGTCTGGTGGTGACCCGCGGCACGCGGCAGACGCGCCAGAACGTGGCGATCTACCGCCAGCAGTTGATCGGGCCGAACCGGGTGATCATGCGCTGGCTGCCGCATCGTGGCGGCGCGCTCGACTTCGCCGACTTCCAGGCGACCCACCCCGGCAAGCCATTTCCGGTTCTGGTGGCGATCGGCGCCGATCCCGCCACCATGCTGGCCGCCGTGGCGCCGGTGCCGGATGCGCTTTCCGAGTACGAATTCGCCGGCCTGCTGCGCGGCGAACGCACGCGGCTTTGGCGCAGCGCGCTGACCGGTCTCGATGCGCCGGCCGGTGCCGAGATCCTGCTGGAGGGTTTCATCCAGCCGGGCGACACCGCGCTGGAGGGTCCCTTCGGCGACCACACCGGCTACTACAATGCACAGGCCGATTTCCCGGTGCTGACCGTCGAGCGGCTGCGCATGCGCACCGATGCCATCTACCACGGCAGCTACATGGGCCGCGCGCCGTTCGACGAACCCTCGGTGCTGGCGATGGCACTGAACGACGTGTTCGTGCCGATCCTGCGCAAGGTGTTTGCGGAGATCGTCGACTTCTACCTGCCGCCGGAAGCCTGCTCCTACCGTATCGCCGTGGTCAGCATCCGCAAGCAGTACCCGGGGCATGCGCGACGCATGATGATGGGCATCTGGTCGTACCTGCGCCAGTTCACCTACACCAAGTTCGTCATCGTCACCGACGAGGACATCGACGTGCGCGACTGGAGTCAGGTCCTGTGGGCCCTGGCCACGCGTGTCGACCCGGCGCGCGACACCCTGATCGTCGAGCGCACGCCGATCGACTACCTCGACTTCGCCAGCCCGGAAGCCGGCCTCGGCTCCAAGCTCGGCATCGACGCCACCCGCAAGCTCCCCGGCGAGACCACCCGCCCCTGGAGCCGCCCCATCGTCCCCGACGCGGAGGTCGCCTCGCGCATGGATGCCCTGTGGTCGCGCCTTCGCCCCTGAGCGAAAAGCGGTCCGGCGATGGGCGTCGAGTGGTCGTTGGCGCCAAGAGCAATGGGTCCGCAAAGGACGCTGAGCGGACATCCATTCTCAGAGCGCCCGGCGAAGCGCACCCGGGTCGCCCACACGGTG
>DAOMOD010000304.1:0-3161 GCA_035444205.1 Lysobacteraceae bacterium | reverse complement strand
GCCGCTGCTGATGGTGGGCGCGGGCGCCAACCGCAAGACGTCCAGCAAGATGCTCAACGAGTTCGTCGACAAGCTCGGCATTCCCTTCTTCACCACGCAGATGGGCAAGGGCGTGCTCGACGAGACCCATCCGCTGTACCTGGGCAACGCCGCGCTGTCCGACGGCGACTTCGTGCATCGCGCCATCGACAAGGCCGACTGCATCATCAACGTCGGCCACGACGTGGTCGAGAAGCCGCCCTTCTTCATGCGCACCGGGCATCGCATCGTCATCCACATCAACTATTTCTCGGCTGAGGTCGACACCGTCTATTTCCCGCAGATCGAAGTCATCGGCGACGTGGCGAACTCGGTTTGGCGTCTGAAGCAGCGCCTGGAAAAGCATGACCACTGGGATTTCACCTACTTCGACAAGGTGCGCACGCACCTCAGCGCCCACCTTGCCGAAGGCGCCGACGACGGCCGCTTTCCGATGTACCCCCAGCGCCTGGTGGCCGACGTGCGCAAGGCGGTGACCGAGGACGGGATCGTTTCGCTCGACAACGGCATGTACAAGATCTGGTTCGCGCGCTACTACCGCTGCACGCATCCCAACACCATGCTGCTCGACAACGCGCTGGCCACCATGGGCGCCGGCTTCCCCGCCGCGATGGCCGCCAAGATGGTGTTCCCCAAGCGCAACGTGGTGGCCATCTGCGGCGACGGCGGCTTCATGATGAACTCGCAGGAACTGGAGACCGCGGTACGCCTCAACCTCAACGTGGTGGTCATCATTCTGCGCGACAACGCCTACGGCATGATCAAGTGGAAGCAGGCCAACATGGGCTTCGCCAATTTCGGCATGGACATGGGCAACCCGGACTTCGTCAAGTACGCCGAATCCTACGGCGCCCGCGGCCACCGCCCGGCAAGCGCCGACGAGTTCCTGCCGATGCTCCAGAAAGCGCTGGCCACCGACGGCGTGGACCTGATCGAAGTGCCGGTGGACTACTCGGACAACGACCGCATCCTGAATCGTGAGATCAAGGAGTTGAGTGGGGCGATTTGAGGACTTTAGGGCCTAGGGCCTAGGGCTTAGGGCCTAGAGGAGAGCGACGAATGGCGAGGCACTTCCGGGAACTTGTGGTTTGGCAACGCGCTATGCGTCTGGTCGAAGCTGTCTACTGCCTGACGCGGACTTTGCCGCCGGACGAGCGCTTCGGACTCACTTCGCAGCTCAGGCGGTCGGCGGTCTCTGTCCCATCCAACATCGCTGAGGGGCACGAACGGCGGTCAAGGCGCGACTATCGACGATTCATCCTTGTCGCGCGTGGATCCCTAGCCGAACTGGAGACTCAAATCGAGCTTGCGGTCAGAGTTGGGCTGACGAGCGAGAGCGCAGTCGTCGACGCGACGTCTCTCGCCGAGGAAGTGGGCCGCCTCCTGAACGCCATTGAACAGGCACTCGGCCGAGACGAGGATAGTTCAAGCCGAATCCGTGAAGGCGAAGCGGATTACCCCTAGGCCCTAGGCCCTAAGCCCTAGGCCCTGTACTGGAGCCCCCATGCTGAAACCCACCTACCCCTACTACCTCGCCAACAAGGCCATCCAGGCCAACACCGACCTCGAGGTCACCGACAAGTACACGGGCAAGGTCGCCACCCGGGTCGCGCTGGCGGACGCGAAGGCGATCGACGCCGGCATTGCCGCCGCGGTGGAGGCGCAGGAAGCGATGGCGACCATGCCGCCTTATGCCCGCCAGGCGGTGCTGAGTCATTGCGTCGCGCGCTTCACCGAACGCCACGAGGAGATGGCGCAGGCGCTGTGCGTGGAGGCCGGCAAGCCGATCAAGGATGCACGCGGCGAGGTGACGCGACTGATCGACACTTTCCGCGTCGCCGCCGAGGAAGCGGTGCGTATCGGCGGCGAGGTGATGAACCTCGAAATCTCGCCGCGCGCCAAGGGCTACCGCGGCATGTGGAAGCGCGTGCCGATCGGGCCGTGCTCGCTGATCAGCCCCTTCAACTTCCCGCTCAATCTCGCCGCACACAAGATCGCCCCGGCGATTGCTGCCGGCTGCACCTGGGTCATGAAGCCCGCCAGCCGCACGCCGATCGGCGCCCTGATCATGGGCGAGGTACTGGCCGAGACCGACCTGCCCGAAGGCGTATTTTCAATTCTGCCGGCGCACCGCGACGGCGCCGACCTGTTCACCGAGGACGATCGCCTGAAGCTGCTTTCCTTCACCGGCTCACCCGACGTCGGCTGGAAGCTCAAGGCCAAGGCCGGGCGCAAGAAGGTGGTGCTTGAACTCGGCGGCAACGCCGCCTGCATCGTCGACGCCGACCAGGCCGACCGTCTCGACCACGTGGTCGAACGCCTGGTGTTCGGCGCCTACTACCAGTCCGGCCAGAGCTGCATCAGCGTGCAGCGCATCCTGGTCCACGACGCGATCTACGACGCCCTGCGCGAGAAGTTCACCGCCGCGATCAAGGCGCTGAAGATGGGCAACCCGCGCGACGAGGACACCTTTATCGGCCCGATGATCTCCGAAGGCGAGGCCAGGCGCCTCAAGGGCTGGATCGATGCTGCCGAGGCCGCCGGCGCCAAGCGCCTGTGCGGCGGCCAGCGCGATGGCGCCATGCTCGAGGCGACCCTGCTCGAGGATGTGCCGCTCGATACCGAGATCAACTGCGAGGAAGCGTTCGGCCCGGTGGCGGCGCTGTATCGCTGGAGTGATTTCGAGGCCGCACTGAAGCAGGTCAACGCCAGCAAGTTCGGCCTGCAGGCCGGCCTGTTCAGCCACGACATCCGCAAGGCCATGCGCGCCTGGGACGTCCTCGATGTGGGCGGCGTGGTGGTCAACGACGTGCCCAGTTGGCGCGTCGACAACATGCCCTACGGCGGCGTCAAGGACTCCGGCCTCGGCCGCGAAGGCGTGCGCTACGCGATCGAGGACATGACGGAGATTCGGCTGTTGGTGGTGAGGGACTAGGGCACAGGGCACAGAATGCAGGTTGGGGTAAGCAACGCGCACCCCAACGCTTTCGTTTTCCGCATGACCGTGTTGTTGGGGTGCGCTGCGCTTACCCCAACCTACGGATGCCGGCCTTGCTTTTCTATGCCGTGTGCCCTGTGCCCTGTGCCCTGTGCCCTGTGCCCTGTGCCCTGTGCCCTGTGCC
>DAOMOD010000303.1:0-3305 GCA_035444205.1 Lysobacteraceae bacterium | reverse complement strand
GTCGAGGACGCCCTGCACGCCACCCGTGCGGCGGTCGAGGAAGGCGTGGTACCGGGCGGCGGCGTCGCCCTGATCCGTGCCCTGCCGGCCCTGGCCAAGCTGAAGGGCGACAACGAGGACCAGAACTTCGGCATCCTGATCGCCCGTCGTGCCATGGAGACCCCGCTGCGCGAGATCGTCACCAACTCCGGTGACGAGCCCAGCGTGGTGCTGAACAAGGTTGCCGAGGGCAAGGGCAACTTCGGCTACAACGCGCAGACCGGTGAGTTTGGCGACATGGTCGAGTTCGGCATCCTGGATCCGACCAAGGTCACCCGCACGGCGTTGCAGAACGCAAGCTCCATCGCCAGCCTGATGATCACCACCGAGGCCATGGTGGCCGAGCTGCCGAAGAAGGACGCCCCGCCGTCCCCGGGCGGCCATGGCGGCATGGGCGACATGGACTTCTGATCGACGATCCCCCTCGTTGATCAACCCGGATTCCGCTTCGCTGCATCCGGGGCACCCTTCAGGCGGAGGCCGTCCCTGGCCTCTGCCGCTTCGAAAGGCAGGTCCCTCTCGAAACCCCGCTTCGGCGGGGTTTCGTCTTTCTGGCTTGGCGTGGGTCAACCCCGAGCTTCCTCCGGGGACAGTGTTGACGCGCATCAACAGCTTGAGCACTGTAGGGGTATGCTGTGCGACGGAGCCCTGCCCGCATCCGTCTCACTGAGGTCGGCAGGGGGCATGAGAGGGGGACGACTGCGCGAAAGCCACGAGGAGGTCCTGTCATGCTTCGCAGACTGCTGTTCATTCTCATGCTGTCAGCCGGGCACCGCGGCGGCGGTGGAAGCGCCCGCGCCGTTCAGCGGCGTCTGGTGGGATCCGGCGCGTTCCGGCAATGGAGTCAGCCTCACCTTTCTTCCCGACGGCACCTGGTTCGCGGTGGTCTACGGCCACGACGATGCCGGTGAGCCGCTGTTCCTGACCGCGCAGGGCGTGCCGCGGCGCCTGCCTGTCGGGGTACTGGTGCCGGATACGCCGCCGCATATCGCGGTGTATCCCGATCCGCCCTACGGAGAGATCTCCGGAACCCTGCTGGAGACGCGCAACGGTCCGTGCATCGGTTGCACCAATGGCGCCGCGGTTACCTCGCCCAGCGATTACGGCGAGCTGACCATCCGCTTCACCGCGGTGGACCGCGCCGAGCTTGCGGTGGCAGGCACCATCTGGCACCTCGAACCGCTGGTCGCGACGCCTGCGCATAGCTTCGACCGGGCACGCTTCGAGCACGGCCACCTGTACGCGGTGACGGTCACCAACGCCGACGACGAAGCGACCGTCCTGGCGCGCGGCGTGCCGGGGCGCGGCATCTACATCGGCATTCATATCCCGTTCTCACTGGAATGCCTGAGCTGCGACGCCATCAGGGACCCGGCGGAAGCGGAACGGATTCAGCGCATGGTCGAGGGTCTGGAGGGCTTTTGCCCCTTGGTCGAGACGTCGCACTGTGTGTTGCTGCTTCACGACCAGGGTCCCGGCGGAACCAGTTTCGCCGAGCCCGGCGTGCAGTACCAACGCTATCCGACCGTCGACGGTGGTATGGTCGGGCAACTGGTTGGCGAGATCGGCCGCGTGCCATGGAGCGCATCGCGCTTCGAGGTACGTCTGCTCGATTCCGGCGAGAACTGAACTGCGACGCCGCGGCTGCAAGGGGCCCCGATAGCGGTGTCCACTCAGTCGCGGCGTTCGTACCAGTAACTGCGCACGAATTCGCGTGCCGCCTGGCGCTGAACCAGCATGCGCCAGGCCAGGCGCGGGAAGGTGGTGAACCAGTGCCAGTCGCCGTGGCGGTCGAACTTGCGTGTGGAGGTGATGGTCTTCACCCCGCGCAAGCGCTGCAACCGTTGGCCGCGACGCCGGCCCAGGCCGCGCAGGGGCCACAGGAAGTCGACGTCCTCGGCATAGCTGCGGTTCTCGTCGTAGCCGCCCAGGGCTTCGAAATCGGCACGCCGACAGAACACCACGACGCTGTCGATGCGATGTAATAACGAATGTTATACTGAGGGCTCCGGCGCAGAGGATCCATCCATGACCCGCAAGCTCAAGCTCACCGCCATTGGCAATTCCACCGGTGTGATCCTGCCCAAGGAGCTGCTAGAGAAGCTGCGCGTGGGGCGTGGCGATGAACTGACGGTGCTGGAAACGCCGGACGGGATCACGCTGACGGCTTTCGATCCGGTATTTGCGGCGCAGATGGAGGTGGCCGAGGGCATCATGCGCCGCCGCCGCAATCTGCTGAAGAAGCTGGCGGAGTAGGTCATGCGCGAGCCCGTCTGGATCGGCGTCGAACTGGCGTGTGCCATCCACGGGCGTCAGCTTGCAGAGCATGGCGGCGGCAGCGGTGTCCGCGACGAAGGGCTGTTGCAATCGGCGCTGGCACGCCCACAGCAGCTCCTGAGCTATGGCAGCTCCGAGGTCGACCTGTCCGCGTTGGCCGCCGCCTATGCTTACGGCATCGCCCGTAATCACCCCTTCGTCGACGGCAACAAGCGCACCGCGGCGGTGGTCTGCGAACTGTTCCTGGAGCTCAACGGCATGGCGCTATCGGCCACGGACGCTGACATGTACCCGGTCTTCCTCGGTCTCGCCGAAGGCAGCGTCAGCGAGACCGAGCTCGCCGACTGGCTGCGCGTGCACTTGCGGCCATCGAACGTCAGCGAATCCAGGTCCGCTTACCTGGGCTGAGGCCGCACCCGGTCGTCGGTCGCTGCGGTTTGCCGAAAGGCGCGCGGCGTGGTGCCGCACCAGCGCCGGAAGCAGCGGCTGAAGTTCGAGGTATCGGCGTAGCCAAGTCGTTCGGCGATGGCCGCGACCGGCAGGTCGGTGTCGCGCAGCAGGCGTTCGGCACGCTCGCGTCGGGTGTCGTCGAGCAGGCTGCGGTAGGTGGTGCCGGCTTCGGCCAGGCAGCGATGGAAACTGCGCGCAGAGATGCCGAGCTGGCGCGCCAGCGCCGGCACGTCGGGAAACTGCTTGTCGGTGCGCCACAGGATGCGGCGCACGCGCGCTTGCAGGTCGCGTGAATCGGCACCCCGTTCGAGTCGCCGTTCGCACTCGGCGCGGGCGAAGGCAAACGCCTGCGGGTCTGCGCTGAGGCATGGCGCGTCGGCCAGCGTATCCGGCACGAACAGCTCCAGCGTGCGCGCACCAAAGCGCCGACGGCCGGCGAGAAAGGCGTCGTAATGGCGCGACCAGGCGGGCTCCGGCCAGGGCAGTGCGTAACGCGCCACGCTGAAGTCGCGCGCGGTCAGTGCCCGCAGCACATGTTC
>DAOMOD010000302.1:0-3355 GCA_035444205.1 Lysobacteraceae bacterium | reverse complement strand
TTCAGCCCCGACCGCGGAGTGGCTACGAAGCGATGGGACGGTCGCGGCTGAAGCCACTCCGGGGATGCGTGCCCTTGGGTGGGAGCGGCCCTGCGCCGGGCCTCCCCCGGGCTTACGACAGCAATGCCCTGCAGGAGCGCACCTCGTGCACGACCGTGCCGTGCCATCGATGCCGCGGAACAGGGGAACGCAATCCCCAATGCGGACTACGACTGCGGCGCGTCATCGTCGCCGTTGTCCTCCACCTCTTCCGGCTCCACCAGCGCCCTGGGCAGGCGCGACTTCACCGGCGCGCCCAGTTCACGCAGTCGCTCCACCTGCCTGAGCAGGTTGCCCCTGCCCTGCGACAACTTGCCGAAAGCGTCGTCCCATGCGCCCTGCGCCGTGCCGAGCGCGGTTCCCACCTTCTGCAGGTCGGCGATGAAGCCGTTGAACTTGTCATACAGGCGCCCGGCACGCTCGGCAATGCGATGTGCATTGCGGTTCTGCGTTTCCAGCCGCCACAGGTTCGACACCGTACGCAGGGTCACCAGCAGGGTGCTGGGGCCGACCAGCGCCACGCGCTGGCGCAGGGCGAAGTCCTGCAAGCCGGGATCGGCGCGGATGGCGTCATGCAGCGCGGCCTCCACCGGCACGAACAGCAACACGAAATCGGGACTTCGCACCTCCGGCAGACGCGTATAGTCGCGCTCGCCAAGGCCGCGGATGTGCGCGCGCACAGACTCGACGTGTTCGCCGATCGCCACTGTCCGCTGTGCGTCGTCGGCGGCTTCCGCGGCGCGTACGTAGGCGGTCAGCGACACCTTGGCGTCGATGATCAGGTCGCGCTCCTCGGGCAGGCGCACGATAGCATCCGGACGCCAGCGGCTGCCGTCGTCGTCCTTGAGACTCACCTGCACCTCGAACTCTCGGCCGCGCTCCAGGCCGGACGCTTCCAGCACGCGCTCCAGGATCATCTCACCCCAGGCGCCCTGGGTGCGCATGTCGCCGCGCAAGGCCTGGGCCAGGGCGCTGGCCTCGGTGCTCAGGCGCTCATTCAGTCCCTTGAGCTGCTCGATCTGTTCGCGCAGCACGGCGCGCTCCTGGCCTTCCTGGCGATAGCTTTCGCTGACCAGTTGGCGGAATCCACCGATGTCCTCGCGCAGCGGCTTGATGAGCTGGCCGAGTTGTTCGGCGTTCTGCGCGGTGAAACGCTTCGACTTGTCTTCGAGAATCTCGTGGGCCAGCGCCTGGAAGCTGGACTTGAGCTGTTCGCCCGCATCCCGCAGCAGGGCCAGCTTCTCCTCCGCCGCCCTGCCCTGCGCCTCCAGCCGGGTTGCCAGTTCGGCATTCTGACGCTCACTGGCATGCAAGGATTCGCCCAGAGACTCCACGCGCGCCTGCGCCTCGGCCAGCGACTTCTCCAATGACGGCATGCGTTCCATCTGACCCTGCTGGCGGTTGACCTGTCCGACCAGGGTCTCGACCTGACGCTCCAGCGAGCGCCCCTCGTCCTCGGCCTCGTCGAGGCGCGCCTGCAACGCATCGAGTTCGCGCTGCAGGGCCTGGCGCTCGGCGGCAAGCGTCGCCACCTCTGACCCGCGCTGCTCGAAACCGCGTGAACGGCCACCACGCCAGGCGAGCCAGAGCAGCGCGATCCACAGCGCCAGCGCGGCACCGCCGGCGATCAGACCGTGGTTCAGTGAGAACGTGAAAGTCTCGGGCATCAGGGGCATCCGGGCCAAAGGCAGCGGCCATTATCCATACCCGCGCGTCTCATCGGAGGAGACCGCAGTTTGGGGCAAGCGCAGCGCACCCCAACGACCCCGGGTTACTTGCCTTCGCGATGTCGAGGTGCGCTGCGCTGACCCCGATCTACCACGACATCGAGTCGACTACCCGACCTTCTTCACCCAAGCCGCACACCAGCCACCTGCCGCCACCAGCGTGCCGGGGAAAATGGCGCAGGGGCGCCACTCTTCGCCATCCGGTCCCTGGATCAGGTTGCAGTTGTCGCAACGTTGATCGGCGCTGTGATTGGGGTACTTGGCCGCATCGACTTCGTTGGTATCGTGCCTGTAACCGAGCGCCATCGCGGTTGGATTCGATTCGTCCAACTTGGGCGGACTCGCTGACGCCGGCGTCACGGCAAGCCGCGCCAGGGGGACAGCCGCGGCACCCAGGACAGCAAGCTTGATGGCGCGACGGCGGGAACTACTGATGGTGGACATGATGACCCTCCTGGGCAATGGCTTGGAGACGGGCTTCAATTGTCGCAGACTACTCCGTCGATTGTTGCTGGCGGCTGTACGATGCGTGCTGCACACTTGCAGCCCCGAATGAATACGAATCGTTTCCCCAACCTGGCCGCCTGCGCCGAACTGATCGCCGTCACCGGTCGCGAACTGGCCGCGCTCGGCTGGACGCCGGCAACCAGCAGCAATTTCTCCGCACGCCTCGATGCCGGTCACGCTGCGGTGACCGTATCGGGACGCGACAAGGGCAAACTGGGCGCGGACGACGTGATGGTGGTGGACCTGAACGGAGATGCGGTCGGCACCGATCTTCGCCCCTCCGCGGAGACCCTGCTGCACACCCGGCTCTATGCCCGCTATCCCGAGGTAGGCGCCGTCCTGCACACGCACTCGCGCGCACAGACAGTGGCGTCGCGCCTGTTCGCCAACGACGGCGCCGTGGAACTTTCCGGCTACGAACTGCTCAAGGCATTCAGCGGCATTCCCACCCACGCCACGCGGCTCCTTGTGCCGGTGTTTCCCAACACGCAGGACATGGCGGAACTGGCGGCTGAAGTAGATGCGTGGCTGGACCGCGGCGAGCCCTGTTACGGCTACCTGATCGACGGCCACGGTCTGTACGCCTGGGGCCGCGACATGGCCGAGACCCGCCGCCACCTCGAAGCCTTCGAATTCCTGCTCGCCTGCGAGCTTGACCTGAGACGATTACGTTCATGAGCCGACTGCGCATCTTCACCGAATCCGATCCCGCCACCGTGCTGTTCGAGAGCAGCGACCACGCCGCCATGGCCGAGAAACTGAAGACCATCGGCGTGCGCTACGAGCAATGGCAGGCAGTGCAAGCGATCGCGCCCGGCGCCGGCTCCGAGGAAGTCATGGCCGCCTACCGCGAGGACATCGACCGACTGGTGAAGGAAAACGGCTTCAACAGCGTCGACGTGGTCAGCATCGCCCCGGACCACCCGCAGAAGGAGGCGATGCGCCAGAAGTTCCTCGACGAGCACTTCCACAAGGAGGACGAGGTGCGTTTCTTTGTCGCCGGCTCCGGTCTTTTCACCCTGCATCCCGACGACCACGTCTACGAAATCCTGTGCGAGGCCGGCGACCTGATCGGCGTGCCC
>DAOMOD010000301.1:0-3361 GCA_035444205.1 Lysobacteraceae bacterium | reverse complement strand
GAGGGCGGACGGAACCCCCATCAGGGACGACACAACAAGCCGCGCCGCAGGCGCTCCGAACAAGAACTGGGAGAAGCCGACACGCCGCGGTCGCGGCTGAAGCCGCTCCTACAATGGACTGCAATCAGCCTGACGTGACCCGGCCGCCGGGAGGCGAAGCCCCCCTACTCCCGCAGCAAGGCGGCTATCAACTCCGCATGGCGCTGCGCCTGCGCCGGCTGTCGCAGCCGCTGTGCGGTCACCACGGCACGCAGGTCGGCCAGTGCGTCGTCGAAGACGTCGTTGACGATCAGATAATCGTATTCGCGGTAACGCTCGATATCGGCGCGCGCGCCGGCGATGCGGCGGGCGATGGTTTCCTCGGAATCCTGGCCGCGATGGCGCAGGCGCTCCAGCAGGATCTCACGCGAGGGCGGCAGGATGAACACCGAGACACAGTCCTGCCAGCGCTCGCGCACCTGTTGCGCGCCCTGCCAGTCGATGTCGAGAAACACATCCTCGCCGCGCTCGATGAAGGGCTCGACGGCGGCGCGCGAGGTGCCATAGCGACGGCCGAATACATCGGCGTGCTCCAGGAACGCATCGGCGGCGACCAGGCCATCGAACGCGGCTGCGTCGACGAAGTGATAGTCCCTGCCATCCACCTCGCCCGGCCGCGGCGCGCGCGTGGTATGCGAGATCGACAGATGCACCCGCGGATCGGCCGCCAGCAATGCCCGCACCAGGCTGGTCTTGCCGGCGCCGGAAGGCGCGGAAACGATGTAGAGGGTGCCGGGCATGAGACTCAGGGCGGTTCCGGTGGCGTGGGTTGGGCTTTGCGGGGTTCTTGGGATCGGTAGGTTGGCTTTTTGGGGCTTAGGGCCCAGGGAAGGAGCTGAAAAATCCGACCGGGAACCGCACCAAACTTGGCGTGGCGGCGTGCCAGAAGCCTTGCTGACCGCGTATTCGCCTCATGCTGCCATCTCCTGGGCCCCAAGCCCCAGGCCCTGGCACCTCACTCCACATTCTGCACCTGCTCGCGCATCTGCTCGATCAGCACCTTGAGCTCCATGGCGGCGCGGCTGGTGCGCTGGTCGACGGATTTCGAGCCCAGCGTATTGGCCTCGCGATTGAACTCCTGCATCAGAAAATCGAGACGACGGCCGACTGGTTCGTCCAGTCCCATCACGCGCTGGCCTTCCACGACGTGGGCGGCCAGCCGGTCGAGTTCCTCTTCTACGTCCAGCTTCTGCAGGGCCAACACCATCTCCTGCTCCAGGCGGCCGGGCTCGGCCTGAATGCCGACTTCGGCGAGCCTTGCCTGTAGCCGCTTGTGCTGTGCCTCGCGAATCTCCGGCATCCAGCCGCGCACCTCGGTACCCATCGCCTCGACCGCGGCGAGGCGCTCGGCGATCATGCGCGCCATATGTTCGCCCTCGCGCTCGCGCGCGGCAATGAACTCATCGAGCACGCGCTCGAACAGCTCGAGCGCAGTCTGGCGCAGGCCGGTCAAATCGGATTCGGCCTCGACGATCAGACCCGGCCACGGCAGCAGTTCGGTCAGGGTGCCGCGCTCGACGCCCGGAAAATGCCGCGTCGCCTCTTCCAGCACGTGACGCAGACGATCGGCCAGCACGCCATCCAGCTTGAGCTCCGCCCCCTGCCCCGGCACTGGCCGCAGTCGCACATTGAGATCCACCTTGCCGCGCGACAGACGCGCCTGCAAACGTTCGCGGAACTCAGGCTCCAGCGTGCGCAACTCGTCGGCCAGACGCAGGCCGATCTCGAGGAAGCGGTGATTGACCGACTTCAGCTCGCAGCTCAGCGATCCCCATGGCGTGGTGGTTTCCACCTGGGCATAGGCGGTCATGCTGCGAATCATCCGGGACACGCTCCGTCGGAGGCGATAGGACCGGCAATGGTAAACTTTGCCGCCCGATCGCCCAAGCGAAATCCCATGACCGACTTTCAGCGCCCCAGCGGGCGCGCTGCCGACGAGCTGCGCGCGATCACCCTCACCCGGCGCTACACGATGCACGCGGAAGGCGCTGTGCTGGTGGCGTTCGGGCATACCCAGGTGCTGTGCACGGCCAGTGTAGAGGAGCGCGTGCCACCTTTCCTGCGCGGCAAGGGCGAGGGCTGGGTCACCGCCGAGTACGGCATGCTGCCGCGCGCCACCACGCAAAGGAATGCGCGCGAGGCCGCACGCGGCGGCCAGGGCGGGCGCACCATGGAGATCCAGCGCCTGATCGGTCGCTCGCTGCGTGCCGTGGTCGACCGTGCCGCGCTCGGCGAGCGCACCATCACCCTCGACTGCGACGTGCTGCAGGCCGACGGTGGTACGCGCACCGCCGCCATTACCGGCGCCTATGTCGCGTTGATCGACGCGATCCACGTGCTCAGGAAGCGCGGCGACCTCAAGGCCGATCCGATCCACGGCGCGGTGGCCGCGGTGTCCGTCGGCATCTACCGTGGAGTGCCCGTGCTCGACCTCGACTATGCCGAAGACGTCGCCTGCGACACCGACATGAATGTGGTGATGAACGACGGCGGCGGCTTCATCGAGGTGCAGGGTACCGCCGAGGGACACGCCTTCCGCCGCAGCGAACTCGACGCCATGCTCGAACTCGCCGGCAAGGGCGTCGACGAACTGATCGCCCTGCAGCGCGCCGCACTCGCCGCCGGATGACGCGCCTGGTCGTCGCCACCGGCAATGCCGGCAAGCTCGTCGAGCTGCACGAACTGCTGGCCGGGCTGCCGGTCGAGCTGGTGACGCAGTCCGAGCTTGGCATCGCCGACATCGCGGAGACCGGACGCAGCTTCGTCGAGAACGCCCTGATCAAGGCGCGCCACGCCAGCGCCGCCAGCGGCCTGCCGGCACTGGCCGACGATTCCGGACTGCTGGTCGACTCACTTCACGGCGCGCCCGGCCTGCACACGGCGCGCTTCGCCGGCCCGCAGGCGACCGCAGCGGACAACATCGCGAAACTGCTTGATGAACTCCGCAACGTTCCCGAAGCCTCGCGTGGCGCGCATTTCCACTGCGTGCTGGCGCTGCTGCGCCACCCCGAAGACCCGGCGCCGCTGATCGCCAGCGGTTCCTGGCATGGGCGCATCCTCACCGCGCCACGCGGTACGGGCGGCTTCGGCTACGACCCGGTGTTCTTCGATCCCACCCATGGCCTGAGCGCTGCCGAGATGCCGGCCGAACTCAAGAATCGCATCAGCCATCGTGGCCGTGCGCTGGCCGCCCTGCGCGCCGAGCTCGAAGCGCTGCCGTTGTAGGAGCGCACCTGGTGCGCGACCGTCCGTACTCTTCGATGCCGCGCCCGTGTCGCCCTCAAGGCGGGCTCCTACAGCCGACGCTTTCCCTGTGGAGCGG
>DAOMOD010000300.1:0-3364 GCA_035444205.1 Lysobacteraceae bacterium | reverse complement strand
TCCAACTCGTCACCGGCCGCAAGTGGCTCGGCACCGCCTTCGGCGGCGTCAAGGGCCGTTCGCAGCTGCCGGGGATGGTCGAGGAGGCGATGCGCGGCGACATCCAGCTTGCGCCCTTCGTGACCCACACCATGGGACTGGAGAGGATCAACGAAGCCTTCGAGCTGATGCACGAGGGCAAGTCGATCCGCAGCGTGATCCACTACTGAGCCGGGGCCAGACGATGCCACCGCGCCATCAGATGGCCGAACCAAACCTGGCGACTGCGCGCCTGCATCTTTTTTTTGCGCTACTGGTATTCGCGACCGGGCTCGAACCTGTACGAGCACAGGAGCTTGTACCGGTCTCGGCCACGGACGTGGACGCCGTACTGACAGACCTGTCCGAACTGGCGCGCAAGGCGATCAAGACACATGAAAAAAGCGCTGACGCAGCTGATCGCACCGCCTCGCTGGATGTCCTTTTCCGCCTGCAAAGCGTCGCTGGCGAGCACGCTGCCGCTGCGGCCTCGCTGGAGTCGCTGATCGCATTGCGCGAAGCCAGTGAATCGGGCAGCGCCGCAGCGCTGCGGGTGTTCCTGGTGTACGAGCAGGCGCAGGCCGGGTGTGATGAACAAACGCCAGCGACCCGGACCTGTGTCGAGCGGGTCTTCGAGCAGGTTTTTGCCGGCCTTGGCGATCTTGATGCGAGCCGTTCGCTGTTCTGGTTCGGAGGCGACATCGGGCGATTTCGTGCCGACCTGAACAACGCCGCCGGCGACCTCGTCGGCAAGGCCGGAATCCCGCTCCCGGCTGCGATCAGCCTGCTGCGCAAGGCCCACTTGCTGTCGACCTACGAGCTGATTGCGCCATTGGCAGACACGCTCATCGCGCAGGACGATGCGCGTCGCTACCGGATCGATGACGAACTGCTGATCCGCACGCCGGATGGGGCCGACATCGCCGCGATTGCGGTGCGGCCCGCTGCGAGTACAGAAAAGCTCCCGACGCTGCTCGTCTTCACCATCTACGCCGACGACACGCAGGCGCTGGGCGAAGCCAGAAGCATGGCCGCGCACGGCTACGCCGGCGTGGTCGCCTATACCCGTGGCAAGGGTCGCAGCCCGCAATCACCAATCCCGTACGAGCACGACGGCGACGATGCGCGAGCAGTTATCGACTGGATCACGCGCCAGCCCTGGAGCGACGGGCGCGTCGGCATGTACGGAGGCAGCTACAACGGTTTCACCCAGTGGGCGGCAGCGAAGAAGCTTCCCGCCGCGCTCAAGACCTTCGTACCCTACGCCGCCAACAATCCCGGCAACGGGCTGCCGCTGGAAAACAACGTCTTCGTATTCGCCAATTATGCCTGGCCATTCTTTGTCGCCAGCGGCAAGTTCCTGGATGCACCGACCTATTTCAACCATTCGCGCTGGAACGCACTGAACGAGCGCTGGTATGCGAGCGGGCGCTCATACCGGGAGATCGACCAGATCGACGGCACTCCAAACCCGTGGTTCCAACGCTGGCTCCAACATCCTGCCTACGATGCGTATTGGCAGGCGATGACGCCGTACCGGGAAGAGTTCGCACAGATTGATATTCCGGTGCTGACCATCACCGGCTATTTCGATGACGGTCAGCAGTCTGCGCTGGACTATATGCGGCAGCATCTGGCGTACCGCCCCGACGCGGCGCACTACCTGCTGATCGGCCCCTACGACCATGGCGGTGTGCAAGCCCGGCGCAAGCCGCGTGCCTTGCGTGGCTACGTGATCGATGCCGTTGCCGGCTTCGATACGCCTGAACTCACCTTCCAATGGATGAATCACATCTTCCGCGATGCCGGCATGCCCGAGCTGATCCGGGACAAGGTGAACTATCAGGTGATGGGAGCCAACGTCTGGAAGCACGCAGCCTCCATCGAGGCAATGGCCGGGCAACGGCTGAGCCTGAACCTGAGCCCGCAGCAATCCGACGCGACTATGGCGGACCAAGTGCTTCACGTCCTGTCAACGAAGCCGAACAAGCCCTCCAGCTTGCTTGAGCAGCGTGTGGATTTCAGCGACCGCGCCACCAGCATCGGCGATCACTATCCCGCGCCGATCCTCGGCAAGGAGCTGGATGCCAGCAGCGGCCTGCTGTTCGCAAGCGCGCCGTTCGAGCAGCAGGTCGAGATTTCCGGCACGTTTTCCGGGGTCATGCATGTGACCATCGACAAGCGCGACTTCGACTTCAGCGCGACGCTCTACGAACGCAAGGCTTCCGGCGAGTTGTTCCACCTGTCTTATTTCCTGGGTCGCGCAAGCCATGCCGACAGCATGGAGGCGCGCAGCCTGCTCCAGCCCGGGAAACGCACCGAGATCCGATTTGATCGCTCGCGGATGACCAGTCGCAGGCTTGAGGCTGGGAGCCGGCTGCTGCTGGCCGTTACCGTCAACAAAAACGCCTACGCCCAAATCAACCATGGCAGCGGCAAGGACGTCAGCGACGAAGGTATCGGCGATGCAGGAGTGCCGCTCCGCGTCCGCTGGCATAGCGACAGCCACATCATCATCCCGCTCTCGCAGTAGCAACAGGAGAATCGACATGGAACGTATCGAACACCGAGCCTGCTTCGGCGGCTCGCAAGACGTCTACCGGCACGAATCCTCTGCGCTCGGCTGCGCGATGAACTTCGCCGTCTATCTTCCGCCGCAGGCCGAACGCGGCCCGTGCCCGGTGCTGTACTGGCTTTCGGGACTCACCTGCACCGAGCAGAACTTCATCACCAAGGCCGGCGCGCAGCGCTACGCCGCCGAGCATGGCGTGATCCTCGTGGCACCGGACACCAGCCCGCGAGGCGAGGACGTGCCGGATGCGGAAGGCTACGACCTGGGCCAGGGCGCGGGCTTCTACGTCAACGCCACTGCGCTGCCCTGGGCGCGGCACTACCGGATGTACGACTACGTCGCCGAAGAACTGCCGGCGCTGGTCGAAACCCGCTTCCCGGCGACCGATGCGCGCGCGATCTGCGGGCATTCGATGGGGGGACACGGCGCGCTGGTGATCGCGCTGAAGAACCCGGGGCGCTATCGCAGCGTCTCGGCGTTTTCCCCCATCGTCGCACCCTCGCAGGTGCCGTGGGGCGAAAAGGCGCTGGCTGCCTACCTCGGCCCGGATCGCGCGGCCTGGGCACAGTACGACGCCACCGAACTGGTCAAATCGGCCACGGAAAAGCTGCCGATCCTGATCGACCAGGGCCAGGCCGACGAATTCCTCGATGCCCAGCTCAGGCCGCAGCTGTTCCAGGCCGCTTGCGAGGCGGTCGACCACCCGCTGCTGCTGCGCATGCAGCCCGGCTACGACCACAGCTACTACTTCATCGCCAGCTTCATCGGCGAGCA
>DAOMOD010000299.1:0-3378 GCA_035444205.1 Lysobacteraceae bacterium | reverse complement strand
TCCTGCCGAGCGCGCCACCGAATCAAGCACTTACGCCACCTCGCAAGGGTGGCGTCTGTGTTTTCAGGGACGGATTTCGAATTTTCCCCCCACGTTTCCCCCCACAGCCATTACGGGCAAGGAAACCGCGGCGCAGCCGGCCTTGGCGGCGGCGCTGCGGCCTCAATCGAACCCATCCGGAAAAGCCGGCTTACCTCTTCGGCCTCGAGTAGGCACACCCGCGCAAGATGTCGGGTCATCGGCCCGCACTCGCACAGGTCACGATAGGCAGCCTCTCGAACGCCTTTCGGGTCGGGGCGGCCGGAGAGGTAGAGGCGGGCATCCTCGATCATCAGCGCCAGGACGGTGTGCCACAGGTCCAGATAGGGCTGGATGTCCGCTTCACCCACGATCGCGCAGTCTGTCGTGTCGTTCATAGGCGTTGAAGTCCTCTTGCTGGGCGGCCGAAATGGAAATGGGCGGCACCGCATCGCACGGCCCGCCCGCCAGTGTTTTTCCTCGTGCACACTGGAAAGCACGTCCGGCACCATGTGAGGGTGGAGTCCCCTCGCATCCCGCCGGCCGGGGTTACACGCTGCTCGTCGGCTCCAGGTCCATGTGATAGACGGCCCAGGTGTCGCGCACCTCCAGACCCGCGCGCAGCTCGCCCAGGATGGCGACCAGGTTGCGGATGAAGTAGTCGGCATGGCTGTTACTCAGCATCACGCCGGCCTTCTCGCGGTCAAGCACGGTGACGTGCGCCGGGTCGATGGTCAGTGCCTCACCCTCGGGCATGGCGGGCGTGCGCACAACCACTGTGTTCCACAGTGACGGCGGTACGGGCATCGTCGGAGAGCCGAACAGGTATTCAGCGTCGTCGTCAGCCTTGCGCGTGAGCTGCAGCCGAAACCAATCGAGCGGGTTCATCACCACGATGGATGGCGTGTAACCGTTGTCGGACTGGCGCACCAGCGCTTCGCCGATGATATCGGCCGGGGTCTGCCCGATGGTCGGCACGAACGCTGCGGCCAGTTCGATCAAGCCTTCGATCTTGCCCTGTCCGCCTGGACCGTTGATGATCTGATTCTCCAGCCGGAACATCAGCTTGTTGCGCATCACCGAGTCGATGTTCGCCTGCAGCGCTGCATGGTCGGCAAGCACTTGCCGCGATGCGGTCAAGTGGCCCGCGATGGTGACGATGTGCGCCTTGACGAGCTCGCCTTCGGCATCAATCCCGGCTTTCTCGTCGCCCTCGTTTTCCTGTTCGGCGGGCTCGCCTTCGTAGTGCAGTCGGACGTGCTCCACCGAATCGCTGGCAGTCGGGCGGCTCGGCAGTACATCCAGCAGCCGAAGGGGCCGTAGCGCTGGACCGAATACGCCGGAACGCTCGGGTTGGCTGGGCATGTACGCGCCTTCGCTCGATGCCCCTTCGGACGGGGTATTGACGATGGCGCGGATACCACCGCTCACCGCGGCGCGGCAAGTGCCCTGGTTCCACTCGGACAGCGTCGCAAATGCGGGCGATTCGCGCAGCGTGTCGAGGGCCTGGGCGCCGATCGATTCGGGCATGCCGATGCCACCACCCCCAAAGGTGCCTTGAGCGATGACCTGTTCGACGGCCTGTAGGCGCGCATTGACCTCAAGGGACGACCGCTCCATGTGGTCTTTGACTTGTCCGGAGATGCGGGAAAGTTCTGCCTTGAGCTGCTCGGGCATGGATGCGGCGGCGGTCCCTGCAAGGGCCAGCCCGGTCGCACCTTCTCCCAGCATGTCATGCAGGTAGGGTGCGCTGTGTAAGTCGAATGCGATGGCGATCAGAGCGACCGCTAAGGCCGTGAAGGCCAGAAGAATCGAGTGCTTGGTTTTCATGAGATGGTCTCCAATGCGGATGAACTTCGCGCTTTCGCGCAACTGCAGGTCATTCGCCTTCGGCGTTCGGCGGAGTTCGATCGCGCCGGCCCTATGGAATCGCTCACAGCGGGGCTTCCGGGTGCAGTCCTGTTTGGCGGCGGAATCCCTCGCGCCGCGCGCTGCCGCGTCTCGCAGGCAGTAATCGGGATGGTGCGCGCATCAAATGCCGATGCCCATGACGATAGATGCCGTTCGATTACCAGTCCTCGCGGCGGCTCTCGATCCACCGCGCCAGGTCGGCGATGCGGTACGAGACCCGGCAGCCTTTGACAGCCGCACGGTACGCCGGCGGTCCGTTGCCCTCATGCCTCATGTTCTTCAGCCCGCCCGCACTGACCCCCAGCAATCGCGCCGCATCGACTTCGCTCACCCGCTGGTCGGCAGTCATGCCCAGCGCTTCCGCCTCGATCACCTCGCGCAAGGCCTGGGCGGTCTGGCTGATGCGTTGCTCAATGTCCATCGTCCAGGCCCTCGATGATCCTTCTCGCGATTCGCTCGGCATCGCTGCGGCGCATTCCTTCGTTCCGCAACGTTCGCTCGACAAAACGCAGCCGAAGCGCTCGAGCTTGCCGCGACGACGGTCCGCGCAGGCGGTCGAGCAGTCTGGTTAGTGCGTGCATCGGGGAATCCCTCCATTGCAGACGTGTGCACCGTCCTCTTCGCGCCAGGTCCGGCGATTCAGTGCGCACATGGGCGAGTCTCACGGATCGGAACGGTCGCCAGTAGATGGCGGGCCTGCCCTTCGTACTCCGCAAGCCAGATCCGGATGGTCGGGGCGCTCGGGTGCGGCACAACCTCGACCAGCGGAAACGCGCCGCCGTTGAGCGCCGCCTCGATGGCCTGCAGGGTGACGTGGTCCGCTCCATCGACGGCCGCGCTCACCAGGCGCGCGGCGGCCTGGATGAGCTGGGCCGCATCGTGGGCCACCCGTTCTTCATTCGACATGGTTATGCTCCTCCAGCGCTTCCGCCTCGATCACCTCGCGCAAGGCCTGGGCGGTCTGGCTGATGCGTTGCTCAATGTCCATCGTCCAGGCCCTCGATGATCCTTCTCGCGATTCGCTCGGCATCGCTGCGGCGCATTCCTTCGTTCCGCAACGTTCGCTCGACAAAACGCAGCCGAAGCGCTCGAGCTTGCCGCGACGACGGTCCGCGCAGGCGGTCGAGCAGTCTGGTTAGTGCGTGCATCGGGGAATCCCTCCATTGCAGACGTGTGCACCGTCCTCTTCGCGCCAGGTCCGGCGATTCAGTGCGCACATGGGCGAGTCTCACGGATCGGAACGGTCGCCAGTAGATGGCGGGCCTGCCCTTCGTACTCCGCAAGCCAGATCCGGATGGTCGGGGCGCTCGGGTGCGGCACAACCTCGACCAGCGGAAACGCGCCGCCGTTGAGCGCCGCCTCGATGGCCTGCAGGGTGACGTGGTCCGCTCCATCGACGGCCGCGCTCACCAGGCGCGCGGCGGCCTGGATGAGCTGGGCCGCATCGTG
>DAOMOD010000298.1:0-3405 GCA_035444205.1 Lysobacteraceae bacterium | reverse complement strand
AGGGCGCGGCTTTTGTAGGAGCCCACCTTGTGGGCGACCGGGGCGTGGCATCGAAGCAACGCGGCTGTCGCGCACGAGGTACGCTCCGTCGCGATCGATCAAGCCAGCGCGCCGCCGCAGGAACTGCCGGCGCCGGCGGTGCAGCCGTAGCAGTGCCCGGCGAAGGCGATGGCGCCGCGGTCGAGCTGGTCGAGGCGCTCGATGTCCCACAGGGTGCGCGGCGCGGCGCCCAGCGGGATCTCCAGCATCTGGTTGAAGTCGCAGTCGAACAGGCGCCCGTCCCAGCTCACCGACAACAGGTTGCGGCACATCACACCCTCTGCTGCATGCGGGTTGAAGGCGCCGACCAGCAGGTCCATGTAGGCGTCCAGCTTGCCGTCGCGGCGCAGGTCGTGCAGGAAGCGCGCGATCGGCATGTTGGTGATGGTGTAGAGGCGGTGGAAGCGGATGCCGAAACGCTGATCCAGCTCGCGCTTGTAGTCGGCTTCCAGCTTCGCCTGCGGTGGCGGCAGGCTGGGCCCGACCGGGTTGTAGACCAGGTCCAGGCTGAGGGCTGAACCTTCCTGTCCGTAGCCCAGACGGTTCAGCCAGCGCAGGCCCTCGATGCTCTTGTCGAACACGCCCTTGCCGCGCTGTTTCTCGACGTTCTCCGGGCCGTAGCAGGGCAGCGAAGCAACTATCGAGATGCCATGCGCGGCCAGCCATTCGGCGGTGTCCTCCTGGCCCGGCTCGTACAGCACGGTGAGATTGCAGCGGTCGATGACGGTCTTGCCGAGCGCGCGCGCGCCGGCGGCCAAAGTGCGGAAATGCGGGTTCAGCTCCGGCGCGCCGCCGGTGATGTCGACGGTATGCACGGCGGGTGCGTCGGCCAGCAGTCCGAGGATGCGTTCGACGGTGGCCCCCGCCATCATCTCGGTGCGCTTGGGACCGGCCTCGACGTGGCAGTGGTGGCAGGCCTGGTTGCACAACTTGCCGATGTTGACCTGCAGGATCTCCAGCGGGCGGCGGTCTATCCGCACGCCATGCGCGGCCAGGCTGTCCTGGAACCGGACTGGCCTGGTGTGAGTGCCGTCGGGTGCCATCGCTTCAGTCTCCGGGTTGGATGCGAAGGTCGGCGAAGTAGCTGAGCGCGCGTTCGCCGGTCGCCGCGGTCGCCGCCGCCACCACGACGCCGATGATGCGCCTCGGTTCCGATCCGAAGTGCTCGAAGTAGTCGGCCACCACGTCGCGCTCTTCGGTGACCCATTGCCCGCTGTGCTGCTCGCCGGATTGCAGCACGATCAGTCCGATGCGGTCGTTGCCGCTGTGCGCGGCGCTGTGGCCGACCGGGTGGCGGTTGTCCCAGGTGTAGCAGAGCGCGGCCGGCGGCGTGTCGTCGCCGAACAGGTTGCCGATGGCGCGCCGTGCGCGTCCACCGAAACCGACCGAGTCGGGGTCCGGTTCGAAGCTCACGCACACCCGAGCGGCGTAATCGTCACGGTTGCGGTTGGCAAGATCGGCCGACTGCGGCAGTTCGTCGACGCGCCAGCGCCAGCTCAGACGGCGATGGCCGGCCGGGTCGAGATCCAGGGGATGGCTCAGGCTGGACGAGGCGTTGGCGGAGTAGGCCATCAGCACGCGCTCGCCGTCCTGATCGACCACGTCGAACTGGGTGGGTCGCACGTTGCGCGTGGTGATCGCCTGCCAGGGCGCAGGCGGCCGGCTGGCCTCGGCATCGGCAAACGGCACGATCGGGGAGGTGTCGGTGCTGGCGTGAGCGAGCAGGAAAAGCAGGACAAGCATGACGACGAAAGACGTTCCGGACGGGTGGTGGCCAGACGGGGCCTTGCACAGGGTACCAAGCCTGATGGGGACAAGGCCTCACCCAGGGCCTCTGTCGTCGTCCGTGGCCTGGCGAGGCGCACGCGTTTCAGCCCCGGCGCCAGGCATGGTAGCGCGCCAGCCAGCGCAGCACGCGTTCCGGCTTGTGCGCCTGTTTCCACTGCCCGGCGGCGTACTTGTTGGCCTCGGCCCAGGTCGGGTAGATGTGGATGGTGGAGAGGATCTTGTTGAGGCCGAGCCCGTGGCGCATGGCCAGCACGAACTCGGCGATCAGGTCGCCGGCATGCTCACCGGCGATGGTGACGCCGAGGATGCGGTCCTTGCCGGGCACGGTCAGCACCTTCACCAGCCCATGCGCCTCGCCGTCGCAGATGGCGCGATCAAGATCGTCGAGACCGTAGGTGGTGACTTCATAGGCAATGCCGCGTTCCTTCGCCTCCAGCTCGTTCAGGCCCACGCGCGCCACTTCCGGGTCGGTGAAGGTGGCCCAGGGGATCACCCGGTAATCGACCTTGAAGCGCTTGAAGGCGCCGAACAGCGAGTTGACAGCGCAGAACCAGGCCATGTGCGCTGCGGTGTGGGTGAACTGGTAGGGGCCGGCCACATCACCGCAGGCGAAGATGTGCGGGTAAGTGGCCTGGAGGTAGTCGTTCACCTCCACGGTCTTGCCGCTGCGGATACCGAGCGTGTCCAGCCCGAAGCCCTCCAGGCGCGCCTTGCGCCCGACCGCGACCAGGATCCGGTCGAAGGGGATCTCTTCGCTCTCGCCCGCGTGCTCGACCACCAGGCGTTTTTCGCCGGCCACCGTGCGCACACCGGTAGCAGTGGTATCCAGTCGCACGTCGATATCCTCGCTGCGGAAACGCTCAAGCACCATCTGCGAGAACTCCGGGTCCTCGCGCGGCAACAGGCGTGGCAGCATCTCGACCTGGGTGACGCGGGCGCCCAAGCGGGCGAAGGCCTGGGTCAGCTCCGAGCCGATCGGGCCGCCGCCCAGCACCACCAGCCGCCGAGGCAGCTCGGTCAGCGCCCACACCGTGTCGGAAGTGAGGAAGCCCGCTTCCGCAAGTCCCGGTATCGGTGGCACGAAGGGTTCGCCGCCGGTGGCGATGACGATGCCGCGGCCGGTCAGCCGCTGCGTCTCGCCGTCCTCATTGCGGATTTCCACCGTCCAGGGGTCGACCAGCGTCGCCTCGCCCTGCACCACATCGACGCCGAGGCCGGTGTAACGTTCGACGGAATCGTGTGGCTCGATGTCGGCGATGACCTGATGCACCCGGCGCATGGCGGCGGCGAAGTCGACCTCGGCATGCGCCTTGCCGAGCCCGTAGCGCTCGCCCTCGCGGATCTGCTGATGCAGGCGCGCGGTACGGATAAGCGCCTTGGACGGCACGCAGCCGGTGTTGAGACAGTCGCCGCCCATGCGGTGCTTCTCGACCAGCGCCACCTTCGCTTTTACGGCTGCGGCGATGTAAGCGGTGACCAGCCCGGCCGACCCTGCGCCGATGACCAGCAGGTTGTAGTCGAAGCTGCGCGGCTTCCGGTGGCCGCGATAGACGCGCCGGCCCTGCAGCCAGCGCGCCA
>DAOMOD010000297.1:0-3409 GCA_035444205.1 Lysobacteraceae bacterium | reverse complement strand
GAGAAGTGACCCGGCCGCCGGGAGGCGGACGGAACCCCCGTCAGGGACGACACAAGCAACCCGCGCCGCAGGCGCTCCGAACAGGAACCGTCAAACACCGATACGTAGCGGTCGCAGCTTTCGCAGCTCCTACGCAAGAACACGAGTACGTCGAGGTGACCCCGGCCGCCGGGAGGAATGCCCCGCAGGATGAAACCGGGGCTCGCCGGATGGCCAACATGGCGACCGTCACACGACTGCAACAATTCTGTTATCAAATGCATCCGTCCACCCGGCGGGCGCCATCCCTGAGACCTTGTGCTGAAACGCATCCTCATCGTCGACGACGAACCGGCCATCCGTGACATGGTGGCCTTCGCCTTGAAACGCTCGGGGCTGGAGGCAGTCCATGCAGCGGATACCCGCGAGGCGCAGTTGGCCATCATGGAGCGGGTGCCCGATCTGATTCTGCTCGACTGGATGCTGCCCGGGATCAGCGGCATAGACTACGCGCGGCGCCTGCGCCGGGAGACGCTGACGCGCGAGGTCCCGATCATCATGCTCACCGCCCGTGGCGAGGAAGGCGACCGGGTCAGCGGACTGGATGCCGGCGTCGACGACTATGTGGTCAAGCCTTTTTCCACCCGCGAACTGATGGGACGCATCAAGGCCGTGCTGCGCAGGGTGCAAGGCGAGTCGCAGGAGGGCACGGTGGAACTCGGCGGCTTGCGCATCGACATCGCCGCCCACCGTGTCTTCGCCGGCGACAAGCCGGTCAGCATCGGGCCCACCGAATACCGCCTGCTACACTTCTTCATGACCCACGCCGAGCGGGTCTATACGCGAAGCCAGTTGCTGGACCATGTATGGGGCGGAAACGTCTACGTCGAGGAACGCACGGTCGATGTGCACATCCGGCGTCTGCGCAAGACCCTGGAGCCGTTCGGCCTGGATCCGCTGGTACAGACGGTGCGTGGCGCAGGCTACCGCTTCTCGGTCAGCGTCTGATCCGACTCGCACATCCGCAGGAGCGCCCTGATCCATGCGAGGCTTGAAGACCACCCTGTTCGGCCTCGGCCTGCTGCTGCTCGCGGCATGGCTGATCGGATTCGCACTCGACCAGACCATACCCGTACTCGCCATCGTGCTGGCGGGTTGTCTCGCCTGGATGCTGTGGCAGCTCGTTCGTCTGCGCAGTGCACTCGGGCAGCCGCGCCTGCCGGCGGCAGGGGGCGGCTGGGGTCTGTGGGGCGACATCCACGCCGAGCTGCATCGCCGGCAGCGCATGGCGAACGCACAGCGGCGGCGTCTGCTCGACGGTCTGCATGCCTTCCGCGAAGCGGCAGCCGCGCTGCCCGACGGTGTCGTCATTCTCGACCGCCACGGTGCCGTCCTCTGGTTCAACAAGGCGGCCAAGCGACTGCTCGGACTGCGTTACCCGAAGGACATGGGCGGCCGTTTCACCGACCGGGTGCGCTCGCCGCATGTGGCGCGCTGGCTGCAGGCGGACCGCTTCGACGAGCCGCTGATGGACGTACCCTCGTCCTCCGACGACAGTGTACGGCTTGGTCTGCGCCTGATTCCCTGTGGCAGCGAGCAGCGCATGCTGGTGGTGCGCGACATCTCCAACCTGATGCGACTGGAACAGGTGCGTCGCGATTTCGTCGCCAACGTCTCCCACGAGCTGCGCACACCACTCACGGTGGTGCACGGCTACCTCGACATGATCGATCCCGAGGAACAGCCGGAATGGGAAGCGATCCTGCGCGAGCTGCGCAACCAGTCGCGGCGCATGACCCAGATCGTCGAGGATCTGCTTACGCTGTCACGGCTGGAGGCGCAGGACAGCGTGCCCGAGGAACATGTGGCGATGCGGCCGATGCTGGCCACGCTGAAGCGCGAGGCGGATGCCCTGAGCCAGGGCCGCCACAGCATCGAGATCGAGCAGCATGGCGAACTCGACCTCCTGGGCTCCACCAAGGACCTGCACAGCGCCTTCTCCAACCTGGTCGGCAATGCCGTGCGCTACACGCCGGCCGGCGGCCGCATCGTGATCCGCTGGAACAGCAGTGCCGACGGTGGCCGCTTCGAGGTGGTGGACAGCGGTCCCGGCATTCCCGCGCAGCACATCCCGCGCATCACCGAGCGCTTCTACCGGGTGTCGACCAGCCGCTCGCGCGAGTCCGGCGGCACCGGTCTTGGGCTTTCCATCGTCAAGCACGTACTCAACCTGCACCACGGTCGCCTGCACATCGAGAGCGAGGTCGGCAAGGGCAGCACCTTTGCGTGTATCTTCGGCAGGGAGCGCCTGCTGGCCCCCGAATCCCTGGTGGAAAGCGAGTGAATGCCACAGATCCCCAGTCCATGATGGTCGGTGCGGCACCCGAGGTGCCGGATCTGCTCGACCCAGGGCTGTACATCAATCGCGAACTGAGCCAGCTCGCCTTCCACTTCCGCGTGCTGGAGCAGGCGCGCGATCCGCGTGTGCCGCTGCTCGAGCGGCTGCGTTTCCTGTGCATTTCCTGCACCAACGTCGACGAGTTCTTCGAGGTTCGCGTCGCCGCCATCCGTCACCAGCAGGCCTTCTCCTCCTCCAGTCGCCCCGGCGCCGACGGCCTCACCGCCAGCGACGCGCTGAAGCTGATCCGCGAGCGCACGCTGGGCCTGGTGGAACAGCAGTATCACGTCTGGAACGAGGAACTGCTGCCGGCACTGGCCGAGCAGCGCGTGCGTTTCCTGCGCCGCGAGCAATGGTCGGCGCCGCAGCGACGCTGGCTGCGGCGCTACTTCGAGGACGAAGTGCTGCCGGTGCTGAGCCCGCTCGGTCTCGACCCGGCGCATCCCTTCCCGCGCATCCTCAACAAGAGCCTCAACCTGGTGGTGCTGCTGCGCGGCCGCGACGCCTTCGGTCGCGAGGCCGACACCGCCCTGGTACGTGCACCGCGCTCACTGCCGCGCATCATCCGCCTGCCGGCCGACATTTCCGACGGCAGCGACACCTTCGTGTTCCTGTCGATGATCCTCTCCACTTTCGTCGACGAGCTGTTCCCCGGCATGCAGGTGACCGGCGCCTACCAGTTCCGCGTCACCCGCAACTCGGAGTTGTTCGTCGACGAAGAGGAGGTGGAGAACCTGGCGCGCGCCCTGCAGGGCGAACTGGCCGGGCGCGGCTTCGCCAGGGCGGTGCGCCTGGAAATCGCCGAGAGCTGCCCCGATGCGGTGACGCGAACCCTGATGTCGCATTTCGAGCTGGGCGAGGACGAGGTCTACCGCTGCGCCGGTCCGGTCAATCTCAACCGCGTGGTGGCGGTATACGACATGCTCGACCGCCCCGATCTCAAGTATCCGAAATTCCAACCCCGTATCGCGCTGGGGGTCGCCTCCGGTGCCGGCGTGTTCGAGACGGTGGCGCGCGGCGACGTGCTGCTGC
>DAOMOD010000296.1:0-3426 GCA_035444205.1 Lysobacteraceae bacterium | reverse complement strand
GACGCCACCACCTCGACCAGACTCAGGCGCGCCTCGGACTGTTCGGAGCGGTTGCGCCTGAGCGCAGGCCAGGCCGCGGCGCCGGGAATCAGGTCCTTCAGCGCAGCCAGCATCTGGCAGCCATTGCACACGCCAAGCGCGAAGCGGCCGGAGTCGGCGAAGAATGCGCGGAAGGCGTCGGACAGCGCCGGATGGTGGGCGATGGCGGTGGCCCAGCCGCGGCCGGCGCCAAGCACGTCGCCGTAGGAGAATCCGCCACAGGCGGCCAGCCCGATGAAATCGTGCAATACGATACGGCCGGCGGCCAGATCGCTCATGTGCACGTCAACCGCCTCGAAACCGGCGCGGTCGAACGCCGCCGCCATCTCCACCTGGCCGTTGACGCCCTGCTCGCGCAGGATCGCCACGCGCGGCCGCGCGCCGCGGGATATGAAGGGCGCCGCCACGTCCACGGTCGGGTCAAAGCCGAGGACTGGCGACAGACCCGGCGCCTGCCAATCGGTGGCCATGGCGCACTCCTCGTCGGCGCAGTCGGGGTGATCGCGCAGGCGCTGCATGGCGTGGCTGGTCTCCCACCACGCGGCAAGCAGTTCCTGTGCCGACCAGTCGGCCAGCGTGGCGTCGGTGCCGTGTACCAGGATGCGTGCATCGGTGCGCAGCTGCGCCACTTCGCGTAACGCATCGCCAAGCCCGTGCGCTGCAAACACCTCACGCAGGCGATCCAGCGACGCCCGTGCCACCTGCACCACCGCACCGGGCTCCTCGCTGAACAGCAGAGGGAGGGCTTCTGCTGCGCTCGTTGCGGGCAGGCGGATATCGAGACCGACGCGCCCGGCAAAGGCCATTTCGAGAAGCGTCGTCAGCAGTCCGCCGTCGGAACGGTCATGGTAGGCAAGCAGCAAGCCTTCGTCGCGTGCCTCGGCCAGCGCCGCGAACAGGCCGCGCAGGCGCGCCGGGTCGTCGAGATCGACGACTGCACCACCGTCCAGGCCGAACGCCTGCGCCAGCACCGAGCCGCCCAGTCGGTTGCGTCCGCCGGAGAGGTCGATCAGCAACAGCGCGCTGTTCGGCTCGCCCGACAGCATCGGGGTCAGGGTGCGTTCGACGTCGCGTACGCGTGCAAAGGCGGAGACGATCAGCGACAGCGGCGATACGCTGCGCCGAGTGGTGCCGTCGTCCTGCCACTGCGCCTGCATCGACAGCGAGTCCTTGCCCACCGGGATACTGATTCCAAGTGCCGGACACAGCTCCAGGCCCACCGCGCGGACCGCGTCGAACAGTGCCGCATCTTCGCCGGGATGGGCCACCGCCGCCATCCAGTTCGCCGACAGGCGCACTTCGTCCAGGCGCACGTCCGCCGCAGCGAGGTTGGTGAGCGCCTCGGCCACGGCCATGCGTGCCGAGGCGGCGGCATCGACCAGTGCCAGCGGCGTGCGCTCGCCCATCGCCATGGCCTCGCCGGCGCGGTCCTGGAAACCAGCCAGGGTCACCGCGCAATCGGCCACCGGCACCTGCCATGGACCGACCAGCTGATCGCGCGCGCTGAGACCGCCGACCGTGCGGTCGCCGATGGTGATCAGGAAATTCTTGGCGGAAACCGCCGGAAAGCGCAGCACGCGTGCGACCGCCTCATCGAGCGGCACGGCGCGCAGGGAGGCATCGACCTCGCCGGCATGACGTTCGATGCGATGACTGTCGCGGTGCATCTTCGGCGGCTTGCCGAACAGCACCTCCATCGGCAGGTCGATGGCGGGCTCACCGAGCAGATCGTCCTTCAGCAGCAATTGCTCGGCCTCGGTGACCTCGCCGATCACCGCCACCGGGCAGCGCTCGCGCCGGCACAGGTCCAGAAAGCCCTGCAGGTGCTCGGCGGCGACGCCGGCCACGTAGCGCTCCTGCGATTCGTTGCACCACAGTTGCATCGGCGACAGCGCCGGGTCGTCACTGGGAATGGCGCGCAGATCGATGACGCCGCCGCGGCCTGCATCATGCAGCAATTCAGGTACCGCGTTGGACAGGCCGCCGGCGCCGACATCGTGCAGGCTGCGCATGGGATTGGCATCGCCGAGCGCCCAGCAGCGGTCGATGACTTCCTGGCAACGACGCTGCATCTCCGGGTTGTCGCGCTGCACCGAGGCGAAGTCGAGATCCGCGGACCCCGAGCCGCCGACCACCGAGGACGCGGCGCCGCCGCCCAGGCCAATCAGCATGGCCGGTCCTCCGAGCACGACCACCGCATCGCCGGGTCGCAGCGCGAGCTTGTCGACCATCGGCCTGCGGATGGCGCCCAGGCCGCCGGCGATCATGATCGGCTTGTCGTAGGCGCGCAGGGTACCGTCGGCATCGACCGCCTCGAAGGTACGGAAATAACCGCCCAGCGCCGGACGGCCGAACTCGTTGTTGAAAGCCGCGGCGCCGATCGGACCATCCAGCATGATTTCCAGGGCCGATGCCATGCGAGGCGGCATGGGGCGTTCGGCTTCCCACGGACGCGCCAGCCCGGGAATGCGCAGATGGGATGTGGTGAACCCGGTGAGGCCGGCCTTGGGCTTGCCGCCACGGCCGCTGGCGCCTTCGTCGCGGATCTCGCCACCGGCGCCGGTCGCCGCGCCCGGAAACGGCGCAATGGCAGTGGGGTGGTTGTGGGTCTCCACCTTGATGGCGTAGGGACGCGCCTCGTCATGGTGGCGATAGACGCCATCCAGGGGATCCGCCCACATGCGCGTCCCCTGCGTGCCCTCGATCACCGCGGCGTTGTCGTGATAGGCCGACAGGGTATGCGCCGGCGCCTGCGCATGGGTGTGCTTGATCATGGCGAACAGCGAGGTCGGCTGATGTTCGCCGTCCACGGTCCAGGAGGCATTGAACACCTTGTGCCGGCAGTGCTCGGAGTTGGCCTGGGCGAACATCATCAGTTCTGCATCGCTGGGATCGCGACCGAGCCTTGCGAAGGCCGCGGCAAGGTATTCGATCTCGTCCGTACTGAGGGCCAGACCCAGGGCGGTATTGGCTGCCGCAAGCGCGTCGATGTCCGCGGCGACCCGCCCGAGCGGCGCCGGCGGCGCGGCCGTGAACAGGCGCGACGCATCCTCGGCAGCGTGCAGCAAGGACTGTGTCATCGGGTCGTACAGGACGCCGGGCGCGTCGACCGTGGCGGCGTGCGCGCCGGAGAGCCGGTAGCGCAGCCCACGCTCGATACGGCGCACGGGAAAACCGCAGCCCTGCAGGATCTCGGTGGCCTTGGTCGACCACGGCGAGCGCGTTCCGAGGCGCGGCACTACCCAGCGCTCTAGCCCGCTTTTCTCACCACCGTCCGTAGCGAGGGCGTCGAGACGCCGCTGTGGCGCGCGCAGCGGACTGAAGACAGGCGATGGCGTAGTCGACACCTTGGCCTGCCCTGAGCCTGTCGAAGGGTTGAGCCCGGTT
>DAOMOD010000295.1:0-3528 GCA_035444205.1 Lysobacteraceae bacterium | reverse complement strand
GCGCGCCCGGGTCGCCCACAAGGTGGGCTCCTACAGGAGTTGTCGCAGGTCGGCACCACTGTGCCGACATCGTGCCCCACGGGCCAAGGACGGCGGCATGGTGATGCCGCCCTACGGCAGCGCAGTGCATGCGATGCTGTTCCCGAGTCCCGGATCCCGAGTCCCGAGTCCCGTCGCAATCGCTATGCACCCACCTCGTCCCGGTGCTTCGCCAGACGGAGCCAGGTATCGACCACCGTATCGGGATTGAGCGACACCGATTCGATGCCCTGGTCCATCAGCCACTCGGCAAGATCCGGGTGATCCGAGGGCCCCTGACCGCAGATGCCGATGTACTTGCCGGCCTTGCGGCAGGCCTGGATGGCCATGGACAGCAGCATCTTCACCGCCGGGTCGCGCTCATCGAAGAGGTGGGCGATGATGCCGGAGTCGCGGTCGAGACCGAGGGTGAGCTGGGTGAGATCGTTGGAACCGATGGAGAAGCCGTCAAAATGTTCGAGGAACGCGTCCGCCAGCAGCGCGTTGGAGGGCACCTCGCACATCATGATCACCTTGAGGCCGTTCTCGCCGCGCTTCAGGCCGAACCTTGCCAACGTATCGATCACCGCCTTGCCTTCAGCCACCGTACGCACGAACGGAATCATCACCCAGGCGTTGGTCAGGCCCATCTCGTCGCGCACCTTGCGCATGGCCCTGCATTCCAGTTCGAAACAGTCGCGGAAGCTGTCGGACACGTAGCGCGAGGCGCCGCGGAACCCGAGCATCGGGTTCTCCTCGTGCGGCTCGTAGGCCTTGCCGCCGATCAGGTTGGCGTACTCGTTCGACTTGAAGTCGGACAGGCGCACGATCACCGGCTGCGGCGCGAAGGCGGCGGTCAGGGTGGCGATGCCCTCGGCAAGGCGGTCGACATAGAAGCTCACCGGGTCGGCGTAGCCCGCCATCAGCACATCGATCTCGGCCTTGATCTCCGGTGGCTGGCGCGCGTATTCCAGCAACGCCTTGGGGTGCACGCCGATCTGGCGGGCAATCACGAATTCGAGCCGCGCCAGGCCGATGCCGCGATGAGGCAGTTGGGCGAAGTCGAAAGCGCGTTCGGGGTTGCCGACGTTCAGCATGATCTTGAGCGGCGGCTCCGGCATGGCGCCGAGATCGGCCTCGATGCGCTCGAAGGGCAGGGCGCCTTCATAGATGAAGCCGGTGTCGCCTTCGGCACAGGACACGGTGACGTCGGCGCCGTCGGGGACCTTCGTCGTCGCGTCGCCGCATCCGACGATGGCGGGAATGCCAAGCTCCCGCGCGATGATGGCCGCATGACAGGTGCGCCCACCGCGGTTGGTGACGATGGCTGCTGCGCGTTTCATGATCGGCTCCCAGTCGGGGTCGGTCATGTCGGTAACCAGCACGTCGCCGGCCTGCACGCGGTTCATCTCGGCGATGGACTTGAGTACGCGTGCAGCGCCCTGGCCGATCTTCTGGCCGATGGCACGGCCTTCCGCCAGCACCTCGCCGCGTGCCTTGAGCTGAAAGCGCTCCAGTGTGGTGGTCTGCTCGCGCGAGCGCACCGTTTCCGGGCGCGCCTGCAGGATGTAGAGCCTGCCGGTGGCGCCGTCCTTGCCCCATTCGATGTCCATCGGGCGGCCGTAGTGCTCCTCGATGGTCAGCGCCTGCTGGGCCAGTTCCGTGACGTCGGCGTCGCTCAGGCAGAAGCGAAGTTGCAGTTAGGCAGGTACATCCTCGGTGCGCACGCTGCGACCGCCGTTGCCGGCTTCGTCGTAGACCATGCGGATTTCCTTGGAACCGCGCTGGCGACGCAGCACCGCCGGGCGTCCGGCGCGCAGCGTGGGCTTGTGCACGTAGAACTCGTCGGGGTTCACCGCGCCCTGCACGACCATTTCGCCGAGTCCCCAACTGGCGGTGATGAACACCACGTCGCGAAATCCGGACTCGGTGTCGAGCGTGAACATGACCCCGGCGGCACCGATGTCCGAGCGCACCATCAACTGAATGCCGGCCGACAGCGCCACTTCCTCGTGGGCGAACCCCTGGTGGACGCGGTAGGCGATGGCGCGATCGTTGTAGAGGGATGCGAATACTTCCTTGACGCGATGCACCACCTGATCGGCGCCCTGCACGTTGAGGAAGGTTTCCTGCTGGCCGGCGAAGGAAGCGTCGGGCAGATCCTCGGCGGTCGCCGAGGAGCGTACCGCCACGGCCACTTCGGCGCCGGCGTCGGCACACAGTTTCGCGTAGCCGTCGCGGATGGCCTGTTCAAGCGCAGCCTGCAGTGGCGCCTCGGTCACCCAGCCGCGGATTTCCTTGCCGGCTGCAGCGAGCGCATCGACATCGTCCACGTCGAGGTCGGCCAGCCGCTGGCGAATGCGATCGGTCAGGCCGCTGACCGCAATGAACTCGCGAAAGGCGTCGGCCGTGGTGGCGAAGCCGCCAGGCACCGAAACGCCGGCGCCGGACAGGTGGCCGATCATCTCGCCCAGCGACGCATTCTTGCCGCCCACCTGGGGCAGGTCGGTCATGCGCAACTGGTCGAGCCAGAGAATGAGCTCGCTCAAGATCCTGCTCTCCGGAGGGTGGGGAGGGGCGGAGAAATCCGCGCGACAGCCGCGTATGATGCGGCGCAGCGACGGCAGGGGCAAGTTTTGCCCGCGCCGGCCACGGGAATCGATATGCGACGCACGGTCTTCTACATTTCCGACGGCACCGGCATCACCGCCGAAACCATCGGCCACAGCGTGCTCACCCAGTTCGAGGGGGTGCGCTTCGATACCCTGCGCATCCCCTTTGTCGACACGCCGAAGAAGGCCGAGCAGGCGGTCGAGCGCATCCGCGCCGTCGCCGAGAGCAACGGGGAACGGCCGATCGTGGTGAACACCGTGATCGACGAGAACCTGAGCAGGATTCTGGCCGGCTCGGGTGCGCTCATGTTGGATGTGTTCGCGCCATTTCTGTCTCCGCTGGAGCGCGAACTCGGCGTGGAACGCAAGCCGCTGGTCGGACGTGCCCACGGCGTGACCAACACCGCCGAGTACGAGAAGCGCATCAGCGCCACCAACTACGCGCTCGCGCACGATGACGGCATGGACCCCAACTACCACGATGCGGACGTGATCCTGGTCGGCGTATCGCGTTCGGGCAAGACACCGACCTGCCTGTACATGGCGCTGCACTTCGGCGTCGCCGCGGCGAACTATCCGCTGACCGAGGAAGACCTGGCGGGAGAATCCCTGCCGTCGCGCCTGCAGGCGCACCGCGACAAGCTGTTCGGCCTGACCATCGATCCCGACCGACTTCAACAGATCCGCAACGAACGGCGACCGGACAGCCGCTACGCCCAGCTAGCGCAATGTCGAACCGAAGTACGCCTGGCAGAGCAACTGTTCCGCCAGGAACAGATCCCGCACCTCAACACCACACATACCTCGATCGAGGAAATCGGCAGCAAGGTGCTGGCCCAGTTGGGCATCGAGAAGCAGTTGTACTAAGGGAGCAGGGAGCAGGGAGCAGGGAGCAGGG
>DAOMOD010000294.1:0-3569 GCA_035444205.1 Lysobacteraceae bacterium | reverse complement strand
AGCGCGCGCCACAGCGAGCGTATCGGCGTCCGCAGTAGGAGGGTGGTGAGAAATGCGGGCTGGTGTCCAGCCGGTCACTGCTGCGGCTGTCACGCCGGAGGCGGCAGCAAGTGCGCGTGCGGACATGCCGGATCCGGCAAGGGCCGAGCGCAACTCCATGGCTGCGCACTGGCGCGTCTGTGCCGTGTGTTCTTCATCCCTGACGGCGGCGAACGAAGGGGTGCGTCCGTCACTGTGCCGCTCGCTGACGCGCATGCCGCCGAAGGCTTCCACCGCCTCGGTGAAATCGCGCTGCAAGACAGGATTGCCGCTGGTGAACACCGGCGACGAACCGGTGAGGCCGCCGTCGCCGATCAGAAGCGCCAGCAGCCGCACCTCGCAGTCGCGCATGGCCGCATCGCCGAGACCGGCAACACGCGCGGCACCGCAACAAGATCACCAACCTTGAGCTCCGCCAGCGGCTTCCAGCCGTCGATGGTCAGAAACGGGTGCGGCCATGTAGTCTCCACGCGCCTGCCAAGCCTTGTCGTCACCTCGAAAACCGGCTTGCAACCATCATCGACATAGTCGGACGGCTCAGCACGGTCCAGGCGAAAATCGTCGCGCAGCGTGCCGACCCGACCCGGACGCCGCCGAACGACGTCTTCGATGGTGACGATGCTGCCGTCGTCGAGAACCAGTTCGGCATCGTGGGACAGGCATTTGCCCATGGCCGGACGAGCCGCCAGGATGATCAGGTCGCCGGGCTGCAGGCCGGCGGTGCGGTGATCGAAATCGGTGAAGCCGGTGGGCACGCCGGTGATGGCGCCACCGGCCTCGTAGCGTTCCTGCAGCAGGCGGAAGGCCTCACCTACTGCGGCCTTCATGTCGGTGAAACCCTTGCGTCCGCGTGCGCCTTCCTCGGCAATGCGGTACACCGCCTGTTCGGCATCCTCGAGGATCTCCGAGGTGCTGCGTCCGTCGGGCTGGAAGCCGTCGTTGACCAGCTTGGTGCCGGTCTGGATCAGGTAACGCAGCACCGACTTCTCGCGCACGATGCGCGCGTAGGCGGTGATGTTGGCGGCACTCGGCGTGTTGTTGGCGAGCTGGATCAGGTAGGCGGCGCCTCCGACCTCGTCGATGCCGCCCTTGTCGGTGAGCTGGTCGACCAGGGTCACCGCGTCGCAGGGCTCGCCACGCCGCGCCAGTTCGCGGATGGCGGCGAACACCAGACGGTGGTCGCGACGGTAGAAGTCGTTCTCGTCGATCAGGTCGGCGACATCGTCCCAGGCCTCGGCGGACAGCATCAGCCCGCCCAGCACCGACTGCTCGGCTTCCACTGAATGCGGGGGTACCCGCAAGGTGTGGATCTCGGGGGCGTCGGCGTCGGTGCGCAGGCCTGGCAGGGGACTCATCGGCGGCTCTCTCCAAGGGCGCAGGCAAGGCCGGCGATCATACGCCGGCCGTGTCTTCGAGCGTTGCAGACAATTCTGTGCTCCGGCTGTGGATAACCGGTGGGTATCTCAGGGGGTGAGACGGGCGGCCTCAAGGGCACAGGGCACAGGGCACAGGGCACAGCTCTGCGGCGCGGCGAGTTGCAACGATACGGACACGGTGCCTCCCATAGGTCTCGAAACCGGCCGCCGATCGCGGCGCAGACTGCTCGAATGTCCTGTGCCCTGTGCCCTGTGCCCTGCGACTTCCCCAATCCCAAAAAGTAAAGGGCGCCCAAAGGCGCCCCTCACATCGAACATGTCCAGGCGAGCCATCAGCTCTCCGCCACCACCGTCACCTTGACCTTGCTGTGGATGTCGGCGTGCAGGGCGATCTCGACTTCGAACTCGCCGATCTGGCGGATGGCGACCAGCTCGCCCATCAGCACCTCGGACTTGTCGACCGGCTTGCCGGCGGCAGTCAGGGCCTCGGCGATCTCGCGCGGGCCGACCGAGCCGTACAGTTTGCCCTCGGTGCTGGCATTGGCGGCGATGGTGACTTCGGCGCCTTCCAGCGCGGCCTGACGGCCCTCGGCGCCGGACAGCAGCTCGCGGGCCTTGGCCTCGAACTCGGCACGGCGCTTCTCGAACTCCTCGAGATTGGCTGCCGTGGCCGGCACCGCCTTGCCCTGCGGCACCAGGTAGTTGCGGCCATACCCCGGCTTCACCTTGACCTTGTCGCCCAGGTTGCCGAGCTTGTGGACTTTCTGCAGAAGAATCAGTTCCATGGGGGTCTCCGGATCGTTAGCGCCGGATCTGCCGGCGCAACGCTTGGGCTGTCCGATCGGACGGACGAAAAGGGCAGCGGTCCGGCAGCGGGCCGGACCGGCACCCCATCAGTGGTTGTCGCAGTACGGGATCAGCGCCAGATAGCGCGCGCGCTTGATCGCCAGCGAGAGCTGGCGCTGGTAACGCGACTTGGTCCCGGTAATGCGGCTGGGTACGATCTTGCCGGTCTCGGTGAGGTACTGGCGCAGCGTGTTGAGATCCTTGTAATCGATCTCGACGGTTTCCTCGGCGGTGAAGCGGCAGAACTTGCGGCGGCGGAAAAACTTGCTCATGGGTCGGCTCCAGTGTGCGCTCAGACTTCAGCGGGCTCGGTGGACTCCTCGTCGGAGGCCTCCTCGGTGTCGTCGTCGACGTCGACATCGCTGTCATCGTCGTCGCGCCGGCCGCGCGGACGCTCACGACCTTCCTTGCCATCCTTTTCCTCCTTGTTCCTGGCAATGAAGGAAGGCTCGGTATCGGGACCGTCGCGCTTGATCACCAGGTGACGCAACACCGCGTCGTTGAAGCGGAAGCCCGACACCAGTTCGTCCAGTACCGCCTGGCCGCACTCGACGTTGAGCAGCACATAGTGGGCCTTGGCCAGATGCTCGATCGGGTAGGCCAGCTGACGCCTGCCCCAGTCTTCCAGACGATGGATCTTGCCGCCGTCGGCCTCGATCATGCCGCGATAACGCTCGATCATCGCCGGCACCTGCTCGCTCTGGTCCGGGTGGACCATGAACACGATCTCGTAGTGACGCATGTTGTTTCCTCGTGGATGCGGGCCCGGCGGATTCCGGACCGGCAGCCCCCCGACATTCGGTGGGGCAAGGGCCCTGCGGGGTGCAGGTAGCCGGGCATTATGGGTGTTGCGTATGAGCAGCACAAGGGCTTAGGGCCTGGGGCTTAGGGCCTGGGGCTTAGGGCCTGGGGCTTAGGGCCTGGGGCTTAGCGCCTAGGGCCTAGAGGTGATGAGATCGAACCTCTTTCGCATTTTCCCCGAGTCTTCGGCACACCGAAACGACAGTTCCTGTAGTCGCGGTCCGGGCGTGCCGGCTGTTCCCTAGGCCCTAGGCCCTAGGCCCTGCAAGCCCTACCCCCCCGCCAACCCATCCACCCATTCCCTCCCCCGCGCCTCCAGCACCTCCAGAGGCAGGGCACCCTGGTTGAGGACGACCTCGTGGAAGTCCTTCAGGCTGAACTTCTCGCCCAGGGTCTTCTCGCCGTGTTCGCGCAGTTCCGTGATCTTCAACTGGCCGATCTTGTAGGCCAGGGCCTGGCCGGGCCAGGCGATGTAGCGGTCGATCTCGTTGATGATGTCGGCCTCGG
>DAOMOD010000293.1:0-3659 GCA_035444205.1 Lysobacteraceae bacterium | reverse complement strand
AGGTCCGGGCTGCTCCGGGCCAGGCCGCGGCTCGGGTACACTGTGCGCCCCTTCTCCCGGCCCGAAGGGGCCTGGCAAGGGTTCCCCGTAGCCATCCGGAAGTCCTGGTGTTTCCCCTGTCCCTCGTTCCGGCCCCAACGGCCGACCTTGAATCGAACCTGCGATGACGCGCCCCATTCTCGTCACCGGCGGCGCCGGTTTCATCGGTGGCAACTTCGTGCTCGACTGGCGTGCACGCGAGCGCGGGCCCGTGGTCAACCTCGACAAGCTGACCTACGCCGGCAACCCCGACACCCTGGCGCCGCTCGCGCACGACCCCGCGCACGTGTTCGTGCACGGCGATATCGGCGACCGCGCGCTGGTGTCCGGGCTGCTCGCCGAGCATCGCCCGCGGGCCATCCTCAATTTCGCCGCGGAGAGCCACGTCGACCGCTCCATCGACGGACCGGCGGACTTCGTGCAGACCAACGTGGTCGGCGCCCTGAATCTGCTGGATTGCGCGCTGGCCTACTGGCGCTCGCTGCCGGCGGAGGAGTCCACTGCGTTCCGTTTGCTGCATGTCTCCACCGACGAGGTGTATGGATCGCTGGGCGCCGAGGGCCGCTTCACCGAGACCACGCCGTACGCTCCCAACTCCCCGTACTCGGCCTCCAAGGCCGCGTCGGATCACCTGGTGCGCGCCTTCCACCACACCTACGGCCTGCCCACGCTGACCACCAACTGCTCGAACAACTACGGGCCCTATCAGTTCCCCGAGAAGCTGATCCCGCTGGTGATCCAGAAGGCGATCGCGGGCGAGGATCTGCCGGTGTACGGAGACGGGCGCAATGTGCGCGACTGGCTCTATGTCATCGATCATTGCCGTGCCATCGAGGCGGTGCTTGAGCGCGGCCGGGTGGGCGAGGTCTACAACGTGGGCGGCGACGCCGAGCGCGAAAACATCGCGGTGGTGAAGACCCTCTGCGCGCTGATCGACGAACGCCTCCCGCGCCAGGACGGCAAGCCGCGCGAAAGCCAGATCCGTTTCGTCAGGGATCGTCCCGGCCATGATCGCCGCTACGCCATCGACGCCGGCAAGATCCAGGGCGAACTCGGCTGGAAGCCCGGCGAGAGTTTCGAGAGCGGCATCCGCCGCACCGTGGACTGGTACCTTGAGCACCAGGCCTGGGTGCAGCGGGTGCTGGATGGCAGCTACCGCCTGGAGCGCCTCGGCGGGGCCTGAACCGACCCATGGTAGGAGCGGCGAAAGCCGCGATCAACGCGCCGTATGGACCGGTGCTCGCGGCTTTCGCCGCTCCTACGAAATCGCGAGATTCCGACCGGACCATTCATGACCACCCAACACGGCATCATCCTCGCCGGCGGCTCCGGCACCCGGCTCTACCCGCTGACCCAGGTGGTGAGCAAGCAGCTGCTGCCGGTCTACGACAAGCCGATGATCTACTACCCGCTCTCGGTGCTGATGCTGGCCGGGATTCGCGAGGTGCTGATCATCAACACCCCGCACGAGCAGCCGCTGTTCCGCCAGCTCCTGGGCGACGGCAGCCAGTGGGGCATGAACATCGCCTATGCGCCGCAGGCCGAGCCCAACGGTCTCGCCGAGGCCTATCTGATCGGTCGCGAGTTCGTCGCCGGCCGGCCGTCGTGCCTGATCCTCGGCGACAACATCTTCTACGGCCACGGCCTCACCGAGGCATTGCGTCGCGCCGCGGGAGCGGGGCAGGGGGCCACCGTGTTCGGCTATTGGGTGAAGGACCCGGATCGCTACGGCGTGGCCGAGTTCGATGCCGAGGGGCGGGTGGTGTCCATCGAGGAGAAGCCTGCACAGCCGAAATCGAACTACGCGGTCACCGGCCTCTATTTCTACGATGGTCGCGCCAGCGATTTCGCCGCCGCACTCAAGCCTTCGCCGCGCGGTGAGCTGGAGATCACCGACCTCAACCGCCGTTATCTGGACCTGGGAGCGCTCAGCGTGGAGAAGCTTGGCCGCGGCTACGCCTGGCTCGACACCGGCACCCACGAGTCGCTGTTGCAGGCGGCGATGTACATGGAGACCATCGAGCAGCGCCAGGGTCTGCGCGTGTGCTGCCCCGAGGAGATCGCCTGGCAGAACGGCTGGATCGACGCCGAGCAGGTGCTGCGCCTGGCCGCGCCGCTGGCCAAGACCGGGTATGGCCAGTACCTGCAGCAGTTGGTCAGGCAGGAAAAGGTGCGATGAAGGTTCACGAGGTCGGACTGCCGGGTTGCCTGTTGATCGAGCCGGACGTGTTCGGCGACGCCCGCGGCTTCTTCTACGAATCCTGGAACGCCGATCGCTTCCGTGAGGCTGGGGTCGATTTCCAGGTGGTGCAGAGCAACGTCTCGCGCTCGGGGCGGGGCGTGTTGCGCGGCCTGCACTACCAGTGGCCGCATCCGCAGGGCAAGCTGGTCAGCGTGCTCGAAGGCGAGGTCTACGACGTCGCCGTGGATATCCGCCATGGCTCGCCCACCTTCGGCCGCTGGGCCGCCGCTGTATTGAGCGCGGACAACAAGCGCCACTTCTGGGTGCCGGAAGGGTTTGCCCACGGCTTCGTGGTGCTGTCGGAAAGCGCCCTGTTCACCTACCTGTGCAGTGCGCCCTACGACCGTGCGGCCGATGCCGGCATCCGCTGGAACGACGGCGACCTCGCCATCGATTGGCCAGTGGCCGAGCCGCTGCTGTCCGACAAGGATGTGAAGCTGCCGTTTCTCGGCGAGGTGGACGAGGCACGGCTGCCGCTGTATGTGAGCGTGTAGCGCGAGCGCGCGTGGTCGATGTCGGCACGGTGCTGCCGACCTGCGGCTTCCGCAGGCGCCCACCGCGTGGGCGACAGGGGCGCGGAATCGAAGGAACGGTCGCGGTTTTCGTCGAGCCTGCCGTGGCACGTAGGGCGGCATCACCATGCCGCCGTCAATGGATGTCGGCACGGTGGTGCCGACCTACGGCTGCCGCAGGCGCCCTCCGCAGGCGCGACGCGGCCGAATCTGCGGTGCGGCCTTGATGCCCGCACCCGCTTCCGCTCGCGCAGCACCTACAATGGGCGGCGCCCAACCGGATGGCCGCAACGATGAACCGAAGAACCGACATCCTCCTTCTCGGCGCCGCCGGCCAGGTAGGCTTCGAGTTGCATCGCGCGCTGCAGGCGCTGGGCACGGTGACTGCGACCACACGCGACGGGGTACTGCCGGGCGGCCGCACCTGCCCGGTCGCGGATCTCGCCGATCCGTCCGCGGTGGCATCGCTGGTGCGCAAGCTCAGGCCGTCCATCGTCGTCAACGCCGCGGCCTACACCGCGGTGGACAGGGCCGAATCCGAGCGCGATCGCGCCTTTTGCATCAACGCCGAGGCGCCGGGGGTGCTCGCCGAAGCCACGGCCGCCATCGATGCGCTGCTGGTGCACTACTCCACCGACTACGTATTCGACGGCAGCAGCACGCGCCCCTGGCGCGAGGATGATGCCGTCGGGCCGCTCGGCGTCTACGGCGAGAGCAAGCTGGCCGGTGAGCAGGCGGTGTGCGCGAGCCCCGGAGCGCACCTGATCCTGCGCACCGCCTGGGTATACGCGGCGCGCGGCCACAATTTCCTCAGGACCATGCTCAGGCTCGGCGCCGAACGCGACAGCTTGCGTGTAGTCGACGAC
>DAOMOD010000292.1:0-3813 GCA_035444205.1 Lysobacteraceae bacterium | reverse complement strand
CACCGTGATCGGCCTCGCCGCCGATCTGGACGCCGCCAACAAGATGGGTTGTCCGCTCAACTGAAGCGGATTCGATCGGTGCAAGGCTGCCGGCCCCTGGGCCGGCAGCCTTTCATGTCCAGCTCGTGGCGAGGTGCTGCCCCATGTCCACCGTTGCGACAGTCGCCCCTGAACGCAAGCGCCCCTACCGGCATCGGCCGCAACGATACGCTCTGGAATGTCCGGTCATCTCCCCGTTGGGCCACGCACGCACCCGCAATATCAGCAGCACCGGCCTGCTGGTCGAGGCCGTCGATGGCGAATGGATGCCAAGACCCAAGGTCGGCGAACTGATCTCACTGCGGTTGCGGCTCGACCATGCCGGCGCCGACCCCTTCGACATCGACGCCAGGGCACGTGTAGTCCGTAGCCGAAGGGACGCCCGCAGCCGATGCGTGCTGGTGGCCGCCGTCTTTCTCGATCTGTCGTTCGGCCAGCATTGACCGCCTATACCAGGCCCTTCTCCTCGGCGTAGCGCCGCACGGCCACGCGCGAGTCCAGGCCAAGCTTCCTGTAGATGTTGCGCAGGTGGGTTTTCACCGTCCCTTCGGTGATATCCAGACGACGCCCGATCTCCTTGTTGCGCAGTCCCTCGGCGACCATCCGCACCATCTCGATCTCTCGTGAGGTCAACTCCGCCGATACGTCGCGCAGGCCGACTTCCCGACGCAATGCCGCCTCCAATGCGTCATGCACTGCGCGGTTTTCCACCCAGCGCCCTCCCATGTGGACCTTGTGCAGGCATTGCAGCAGCAGCCGCGGCGCCATTTCCTTGAGCACCACGCCGTCGACGCCAAGACGCACCGCTTCGAGCAGGTCACTCTCGGCCAGTGATGCTGTAAGCAACACCACCCTCGTTGGCAGATTCAGGCGTCGTATTTCGCGAAGCACGGCGATACCGTTCAGACCCGGCATGCGTATGTCAAGCACGGCAACATCGGGTTTGAGCGACTGGATGGACAGCAGCGCTGCCTCGCCGTTGCCGGAGCGTTCCACGACATCGAAGTCTCCGGCCAGTCGCAACAGTTGATCGAGTCCGTCCAGGAACAAGGGATGGTCATCGGCAAGGAGAACGCGAATATTCATGCCCGACTCTCATCATGCGACGCTGCCGTGCGTGCTTTCGCCACCGGTCCGAAGGCCGGATAGCCGGCGCCCGTTCCGGCACCGGGAAAGCGCATCGTCAAGGTCGCGCCGGCGGCGCCGGAAGCGATCTCCATGGCACCGCCAAGCCCCAGCAACCGTTGCATCAGTGATTGCGGCCCCAGCCCGGATGCGCGCAGGGCTGCCATGTCGAGCACGCCCTTGAACGGGAATCCGCCGCCGTTGTCGGAGACCCTCAAACGCAGTTCGCGTTCGTCTGACGTCAGGTCGACTTCGACGCGCGTGGCGCGCCCATGGCGCGATGCGTTGACCAGCGCCTCCTGGATCAGGCAGCACACCTGGTGCCCGCGACCGGCGGCGGTCGCCGCAGCATCGAGCCGATCATGCAGCACAACCTCCAGTCCCCAGTACGCGGCGATCCGGTCGACCAGAGTCCCCAGCCGCGCCTGGAAGCTCTGCCCACCGCCCGCCCGAGTGGCGGACGCCTCGTCGGGACCCAGTGTTCCCACGATCTCGCGTAACTCACGCTGCTCGGTCAGCAACAGGTCCTGGACATCGTGGATCAGTTGCGCCGCGGATTGCGGACGGTCGCGCAGCAACTGTCGCGCCGATTCAAGCTTGAGCGAGGCCGCGGCAAGCGACTGGATCACGCCGTCATGAAGGTCCTGTGCGATACGCAGGCGCTCGCGGGTCAGCGCACCCTCGCGCAGTCGCTCGAACACCCCTTGTTGATCGAGTCGCAGCGCGAGCTGGCGGCCTAAAAGATCGCCAAGGGCCAGTTCATCGACACCGCCGTCCGGGGGATCGGGAACGAACAGCCGCCCCTGCATCGATTCGCCATGAATCGGGATCGACAGCACGGCCCTGCCGATGCACAGACGCCTGACAGGCGCAGGCATCGGGTCGTCCGCGCATGGGGTCCGACTGGTCTGGGTCACCAGTTGCCAAGCTCTGGAAGTACGGCTGCCCTCGCGTATGACGAAGGGCTGGCTCTGGAACGCATCGGGGGCAAGAGGACCCAACTCCTCGGCGGTCGTCCGCTCAAGGGCGACATTGCCGTCCGACCAGTGGGCGATCCACGTCCAGGGTTCCTCGTTGTCCTCCCAGGCCAGCACCGCGTGACTCACTCCCAGGGCACGTGCGACGTGGCCAAGGAGGGATTGCGCCAGTCCGCTACGATCCACAGGCACCATCGGAGGCCATCCAAGCAGGAAGGAGGTCCGGCTGCGTGTGCGCTCCAGGTAGTCGCTGAGCCAGGCCAGCAATCCGCCCACAAGCACAACCTGGACGCCTGTCACAAGCATTCCGACGGCATCGTCAGTCATGGACCGGCCACCGATGCCAGGAAAAAGACTGGGTACCAGGAAAATGCCAAGCGCAGCCGCGGTGGTCCAAAGTGCGCCCTGTCGATACCAGCGGATGGCCGCCGCCGATATGACGAATACCAGGAACACCAGCCACAGGATTCCCGCATCCATGGCGATGAAGGTCCAGACGGCCATCACCCCCAGATCGATCGCATGCGCGAAGATCGGCAGACGATGTCCCATGTTCGCAGCGCGCCACACCCAGAGCGCGAACAGCCCGGCGTAGAACAGATAGCCGGCGATGAGCGTATCGAGCGGTACACCGAACGCGGAGCTGTCCCTCGCATCGAGAAGGATCACGGCCAGGGCCGCCAGGGCGAAGGCGATCCGCCACACGGCGATGTTGCGCTCACGGAGAACCGAACGAGACGCGCGCACAAGGGTGGCCTCAAGGCGCATATCGCCACCGTCCGGTTCACCCAGCAACCCGTCCACCCTCACTCGCAGATCACCCCTGTTCCACGTCGCTCGCACTGCGCATTCCAGTGCCCGATCCGCAATCGTCCACCGAACAGTGCTGGAACCTCAATCGCCGATCGTTCGAACGCGGGCGTCGGGCCGATGAAAGGGGTCAAGGATGCATTTGATATCTCCCTCCCCTAAGCGGAGAATCGGTCGTTCCGGGCACCAGACTACGTGGGGGGGACATGAAGGCATCGGATCTGTTCGTGAAAGCGCTCGAAGCCGAGGGCGTCGAATACGTGTTCGGTATTCCCGGCGAGGAGAACCTCGACCTGCTGGAATCGCTGCGCACATCGAGCATCAAGCTGATCCTCACCCGCCACGAACAGGCAGCGGGTTTCATGGCCGCCACCTACGGTCGCCTCACCGGCAAGGCTGGCGTCTGCCTTGCCACGCTGGGACCGGGCGCCACCAACTTCGTCACCGCCGCGGCCTACGCCCAGCTCGGCGCCATGCCGATGTTCATGATCACCGGGCAGAAGCCGGTCAAGGCCAGCAAGCAGGGACATTTCCAGATCGTCGACATCGTCGACATGATGAAGCCGCTGACCAAGTACACGCGCCAGATCGTCTCCGCCGACAACATCCCGGCGCGCGTGCGCGAGGCCTTCCGCCGCGCCGAAGAGGAGCGCCCTGGTGCCACCCACCTCGAACTGCCCGAGGACATCGCCGACGAGGAAAGCGACGCGATCGTGATTCCGGCGAGCTACGCGCGCCGCCCGCTGGCCGATGAGAAGGCCATCGCCCGCGCGGTCGAAGCGATCCAGCATGCCAGCCGGCCGCTGCTGATGGTGGGCGCGGGCGCCAACCGCAAGACGTCCAGCAAGATGCTGAACGAGTT
>DAOMOD010000291.1:0-3839 GCA_035444205.1 Lysobacteraceae bacterium | reverse complement strand
AACGGCACCAGCTTTCCCGCCGCATCTTTTACCGCCGCATGGCTCGAGGGCATTCAACACAATCGACCCACGAACCAAAGCAACTCTTCCACGAGCGACCTGTCGACACGCAGCTTTTGCGGAAAAACGGGTGCCGGCTATTACCGCTATACCGGCCCGGCGCTGACCGCCGATGCCAGCGGGAAAATATCCAACACGGGAACACTTTACACCTCAAGCAACTGGACCTGGGTTCCCCTTCCCGCAGCCGAGCAGCAGAACTTCGCCAACTGGTTTTCCTATTATCGCTACCGCAAGATCGCAGCCATCAGCGGCACCTCGCACGCTTTCGCCGATTTCGACCACGGGATCCGGGTCGCCTGGCAGAACATCAACTCCAACACCACAGCCAACCCCTTCGTTGCAGGCGGCACCACGATTCTTTCTCCTTTCCAGGGTGCCACCCGGACAAAATTCTACAACTGGCTGTTCAACAACCCGGCAAGCGGTGGTACTCCAAATCAGGCCGCTGCCAACCGCGTGGGAACCCTGTTCACCTACGGCAACAACAGCAATCGCCTTACAACCAAGAACCCTTACTACGACCCCGATTCCGGGCGCGAGCTGGCCTGCCGCAAGAACTTCCACATCCAGATGACCGACGGCATGTGGAACGGCGGCTCCGTTACCACCACCAGCAACGACAACTCCCCCCTACCCCGCACCCTTCCGGACGGCAGGACATACGGAAAGGGCACCTTAGGCGGTCCGACCACCCTCTACTGGAATGAGGGCACGCCAAACACCCGCGGCATGGCCGACATCGGTTTCCACTTCTGGGCCACAGACCTGCGTCCGGACTTCCAGACCAATGCCCAGACCAAGCTCAAGGTGCGCCCGTATCTGGCCGATCGCACCACCGGCGTCACCGGCAGCACGCCGCTGAATCCGGGCGACAACTGGCTGGACAATCCCGAGGTCTACTGGAATCCCGCCAACAACCCAGCGACCTGGCCGCACCTGGTTCAATACATGATCGGCTTCGGCGTGGATGGCACCATTCCCGCAACCGATGCCAACCTTTTGCGCCTGCGCAAGGGGCAGGCCGCATGGCCCAACATCCCGAGCAGTGACATAGCTGAAAAAATCGACGACATGTGGCACGCGGCCGTCAACAGTCGCGGCCAGTTCTTCGCCGCCGCCAACCCCGACGAGCTGATCGACGCCATGCGCAAGATCATCGCCAGCGTGGTGGCGCAGAGCACCTCCTCCACACCGGCGGCCGTATCCCTTCCCATCCTTACCGGTGGGAACTCGATCTACCAGGGCGGCTACGACAGCAGCGGATGGGCCGGCAGCCTGATTCGGCGCAAGATTGATTCCACCGGCCAGCCCGGCGAGTCGGAATGGAATGCGGCCTGCATCCTGACGGGTGGCCAGTGCCCGGACCCGACCGGCTCCAGCACCGCGCGCGATCCGAACTCGCGCGTGATCATCACGTCCAATGGCCAGGGCACCGGCATTCCGTTCCGCCTCACCTCGCTGACAGCCACGCAAAAGGCCAGGCTTGATTCAGACGGTCACGGTGCCAAGCGCGTGGACTATATTCGCGGCGATCGTACCCAGGAGTCACTCCCCGCAACGCCGCTGATGCGCCTGCGCACCTCGGTGCTGGGTGCGATCATCAACGGCGAGCCGGCGTACGTCTCCGCGCCGCGCTCGGGCTTCCACGACGTATTTCCGCCCAGCTCGCCGGAGGCCATTGCGGCGGCCGCGAACGAGGATGACAGCTACGCCGGCTACCAGAACGCCGAGCGCGCGCGCGCGCCCACCGTTTACGCGGGTGCCAACGACGGCATGCTGCACGCCTTCGATGCGGCGTCAGGCAAGGAGCTGTGGGCCTACATCCCCAACTTCCTGATCGAAAATGGCCGCCTCTCTGCCATTACCGACCGCAACTCGGATCTCGTCCCCGGCGTCGACTCCCCGGCACGCGAAGCCGACGTGTTCATCAACGGCAAGTGGCGCACCATCCTGCTGGGCTCGGCCCGCCTGGGCGGGCGCGGCATCTATGCGCTGGATGTCACCGATCCCAACCCTGGCAGCGAAAGCGCCGCCAGCGGTACCGGCAAGATCGCGCTGTGGGAGTTCACCAGCGGCACCACCGCCAGCGCGGCGGGCGATCCGCCCTGCGCGGCGGGCTCGCGCACCTGCGCGTCCCTGGGCTACACCTATGACTCCGCCAACGTGGCGCGCATCAAGTACCAGGACAAATGGGTTGCGGTGGTTTCCAGCGGCTACTTCCCCAACAAGGCCGAATCAGCGGCAAATGCCAACGACATCAACGAAGCCGCCGCCTCGCGCACTTCGCTTCTGGTGATCGACATCGCCACCGGCAAGCTGATCCGGGAAATCCGCACCAGCGCCGCGCCGCAGACTCTTCCCCCCGGCTTCAAGACCTTCGGCCTTTCCACCCCGATGGTGTACGACGAAGGCTCGAACGAAGTGGACGACATCGTGTACGCCGGCGACCTGGCCGGCAACCTGTGGCGCTTCGATCTTTCCGACGGAACCGATCCCGCCAACTGGAAGGTGGACCTGATGTTCACCAGCTACGGCAACGGTGGCGCCGCCAATGCGGGCGAGCAGCCGATTGCCTACAACCCGACCGCGCTGCGCGATCCGTCCACCCGCCGCGCGATGATCGTGGTGGGCACCGGCAAGTACCTGGGAGAAGAGGATCGCACCAGCACCATCAAGGAGCAGGCGTGGTACGGCATTCGCGACTATGGCACGGCATCCAGCCATTACCCGATCAGCGTCAACCAGCTGATTACCCAGACGCTGACGCAGTCCGGCAGCGATCGCACCGTCTCCGGCTACACGGGTCCGACCGGCACCGTGCCATCCAGCGCGCCATTCATGCGCGTCGGGAGGAAAAGCGGCAGTGTCGCGGTAACGGACAGCGTACGCGCGCAGGGCTGGCGCGTGCGGCTGAACATCGCCACTGAAAAGGGCGAGCGTGCGCAGCGCCGCGCCGTTCCCATGGTCACCGCCAACGTGGCCCTGGTCTACGGGCTCATCCCCAAGAGCGACGATCCCTGCGATCCGGGCAACCGCTATTCGGTCATGGCCATCGACGGCGGCACCGGCGCGGCGCTGGCCATGAGCTCGGGCGAAGTGGCCGGCAGCGGCGTGGGCATCGTCGGCGGCGTTGCGCAGGCCGAATCGCCTTCGGCCGATCCCGCTGTGTTTCGCGGCGGCGGCGGCGGAACCTACACGGATCCCGATGGAAACGTCGTGCAGCAGCCGGCCATCGTCATCCCCGGCCTCAGCGACGAACTCAGCGATGCAGTCAACCAGGCCCTGAGCGTCGTCCCGCCCTGGCACCGCGGCGCCTGGCGCAACCTGCTGGAATGGTAATCTGACGGCATCCACCCTTCGGGCACCTCGCGTGCCCGAAGGCGCACCAGACAGAGGGAACCCACCATGCGTCACCCCATCCAACGCGGCTTCACCCTGATCGAAGTGATGGTCGTGGTTGCGATCGTCGCGATCCTCGCCGCCATCGCCTATCCGAGCTACTCCGACTACGCCTTCCGCGCCCGCCGCGTCGACGGCAAGGAAATGATGATGCGCGTGGCCGCCGCGCAGGAGCGCTATTACACCAACCTCAACAGCTACGCGACCGTCACGCAACTGGGCCTGGGTGATCCACTGGTATCGGAGAAGGGCTACTACACCATCGGCATCGCACTGGCCAACAGCAACCAGACCTACACCCTCACCGCAACCCCTGCCTCTTCGCAGGTTGGCGACAAGTGCGGCAACCTTTCCATCACCAACACCGGCAAGAAGAG
>DAOMOD010000290.1:0-3918 GCA_035444205.1 Lysobacteraceae bacterium | reverse complement strand
TGGGCGCGTTTCCGGCCAGCAATCCGCAGTGGCTCGGCATGCTCGGCATGCACGGTACCTACGAGGCCAACCTCACGATGCACGAGTGCGATGTGATGGTGGCGCTCGGCGCGCGCTTCGATGACCGTTGCACCGGACGCCTGGATGCGTTTTCGCCGCGTTCGCGCAAGATCCACGTCGATATCGATCCGTCCTCGATCAACAAGATCGTGCGCGTGGAGGTGCCCATCGTGGGCGACTGCGCGAGCGTGCTGGAGGCGCTGGTGGCAGGCGTTGCTCCGCGCGTGTCGGAAATCGACGCCGCCGCGCGCGAGGCGTGGTGGGAGCGGATCCAGGGCTGGCGCTCGCGCCGCTCGCTGTCGTACCTGAAATCCGATGAAACCATCAAGCCGCAGTACGCGATCGAGCGCCTCCACGCGCTCACCCGCGAGCGCGAAACCTTCATTACGACCGAGGTCGGCCAGCACCAGATGTGGGCGGCCCAGCACTTCCACTTCGACCGGCCCAACCGCTGGATGACCTCGGGCGGCCTCGGCACGATGGGCTACGGCATCCCGGCCGCGGTCGGCGTGCAGGTGGCGCATCCCGAGGCGCTGGTGATCGACATCGCCGGCGAAGCCAGCGTGCTGATGACGATGCAGGAGCTCTCGACCGCGGTGCAGTACAGGCTGCCGATCAAGCTCTTCATCCTCAACAACGAATACATGGGCATGGTGCGGCAGTGGCAGCAGCTGTTGCACGGCGGGCGCTATTCGCAGTCCTACTCGGCGGCGCTGCCGGATTTCGTCAAGCTGGCCGAGGCCTACGGCGGCAAGGGCATCCGGGTGAGCGATCCGGCGGCGCTGGATGACGCCATTCGCGCGATGATCGACCACCCCGGCCCGGTGATCGTCGACTGCGTGGTGGACAAGGCCGAGAACTGCCTGCCGATGATTCCCTCGGGGGCCGCGCACTTCGAAATGATCCTGCCCGATACCGCTGCGGCCGAAGTGACCGAAGCCGGTCGCATGATGGTCTGAGGAGCCCCCATGTCCTGCCAGAACGAAAAGCATTGCACCGGCGGCAAGCCGGCACCGTCACAGCCCGCCTCGGCATATTTCCTCAGCGACGACGTCCCGCAGCCCGTGCGCGCCACCCTTTCCGTGCTGGTGGACAACGAGGTTGGCGCGCTGGCGCGCGTAGTGGGCCTGTTCTCCGGGCGCGGCTACAACATCGAATCGCTCACCGTGGGCGAGACCGACCACCAGAAGCGCACCTCGCGCATCACCATCGTGACCTCCGGCACGCCGCACGTCATCGAGCAGATCAAGGCCCAGCTGGGCCGCCTGGTGCCGGTGCATCGCGTGGTGGATCTCGCGGTGGACAAGCCCGGCGTGGAACGCGAGATGGCGCTGGTGAAGGTGTCTGGCACCGGCGAGCAGCGCGCCGAGATGCTGCGCCTGTCCAACGTGTTCCGCGCCCACGTGGTCGACATCACCCACACCAGCTTCACCTTCGAGCTGACCGGCGCGCCCAGCAAGATCGACGCCTTCGTCGAGTTGATGATTCCGCTGGGTTTGGTGGAGATGAGCCGCACCGGCGTGGTGGCGATCAGTCGCGGCGGCGAGGCGACCTGAAGCGGCGCAGCAGTGCTTCAGGGCTGCGTCCGGGGACATGGTTGCTGATGGTGAGTGTGGGTCGAGGCAGTTCCGCGAGCGTGCCGTCGCGCACTTGAACCGGGGCCACCGGTTGCAGCGTCGAAGCGGACACGTGGCTGGCACTAGACTGGTGCCTGTTTGAAGTCTGCCTCCCATTCAATGACGCTGTCCTCTTCATCTAGTCCGCGTGTGGCGAGCTATCGCGCGGATATTGACGGGCTCCGCTGCGTAGCGGTCGTCGCGGTTCTGCTCTTTCACCTCGGCTTCGACTTCATCGAAGGCGGGTACATCGGGGTGGACGTTTTTTTCGTCATCTCCGGCTTTCTCGTCACCGGCAACATCCTTCGCGCGGGCGATGGTTTCCAGTGGGGCGACTTCCTGGCCCGCCGGGTGCGTCGCCTGATGCCCGCGGTGTGGGCCACGGTGGTGGTGACGGTGCTGGTCTCTGCTTGGTTGATGCAGGCCGACGCCGCGCGTGAAGTGGGTCGCTCGGCGCTGGCGGCGGTGTTCAGCGTGTCCAACATCTTCTTCTGGTTGCAGTCCGGATACTGGGACACGGACGCGGCACTCAAGCCGTTGCTGCACACCTGGTCGCTGGCGGTGGAGGAGCAGTTCTACCTCCTGTGGCCGCTGTTGCTGATACTGGCACGGCGCTGGATCGGCCCGCAGCGCACCGCGGCGCTGTTCATTGGCCTGTTTCTTGTCGGAACCGTGGTATCGGAGTGGGCGGTTCGGGAGGTGCCGTCGACCGCGTTCTTCTGGATGCCTTTCCGTATCCAGGAGTTTGCGATAGGAGCGGCCCTGGCGGCCCTGCTGGGGGAGCGTCGCCTCACGCTGACCCCCGCACGGCGTGAGCTCGGGGTATTGGCAGGCCTGATACTGATCGTGGGCTCGGCAGTGGTGATGAACCAGGCGCGACAGGCGCCCGGACTGTGGGCGCTTCCGGCGTGTCTGGGCACGGCGATGATCATTGCGCTCGCCCCCACTCGGAGCGCGCGCTGGCTGCTGGAAAACCCGGTCAGCGTATATCTTGGGCGGATCAGCTATTCGTTGTATCTGGTGCACTGGCCATTGGTGAGTCTGTACGTCTATCGCAGCGGTGTCGCGCTTGGCTTGGCCGAACAGACGGTTTTGGGGGGGGGTGATGCTTGGGGGGGGGGGGCGCTCCTGCACCATCTGGTCGAAGAGCGCTTTCGCTATCGACGTCCGGCGCGACCTATTCTTGCCTATGTGTTGGCGGCAGCCCTCGTGGTTATGGTTCCGCTTGGTACCATGCAGTGGCTGATCCCCTGGCGCGTGACCGAACACGACGCCACCGGCGAAACCGCGTTGCGAATCACCCGCGCCGAATCGCTGGATGAGCGACTCGTGTCACCGCGCGCCTGCCGCCCAGGCTGCAACGACCCGCAGCCCGGTCGCTTCAACGTGCTGGTTTTGGGCGACAGCCACGGCCCCGATGGTTTCAATGCGCTCGAACAGGTGTATCCAGGTGCAAACCTGATCCCTTCTTGGCGAGCCTCGTGCATGTTCATGGTGGGAGCGCGGGAATGGTATGCGCGAAACCCCGGGCAGATTGATGCGCAGACCCGCCAAGCTTGCATAGATGCAGCGGAACGCACTTTTGCCGACGTCGGACGATTGCAGGCCATGGATCTGATCGTTTTCAGCTATCAATCCACGCCCGCCCATCCACCGTTGCTGGACGAAACGCTCGCTTACCTGCGTCGCGTCACCGATGCACCGATCCTGGTGTTTGGCATTGCACCGGCCTACACCCAACCGTTGCCGGACATCGTGCATGCGCTTGCGCTGAAGCGTGGTGACGGGGTGCCATCCGACCGGGTGGTTCCGGGCACTTGGCAGGCGGATCCCGCTACGCTGGAAGTGACGCATCGGCACGGTGCCGGCTTTGTTTCACGGCTCGATTATTTTTGCAAAGCCCGGCGCTGCCGAACCTTTACCGTCGATGGTACGCGGCTTACGACCTACGACCGACACCACATGAGCCTCGCCGCCGCGCATGAATTTGGGATCGCGCGGGCGGAGACGATTCGAGCCGAAGTCGCGCGTCAGGTAGCGCGACCGGGTCCCGGTGACGACCAGCCCGGGCAGACGAAGGCGCACTGAGGTTTTCAGGCGCCGTTCGGCTGTTGATCCCGGTTTTCTACGGAGAAACGGTCAAGGAACACCTCGTCGGAGACGCGGTTTGGCGCAGAAGTGATGGTCGTCGCAAGTCAGTTCTCGAAGCCGTCCGAGAAGATCGCGTCGGGCACCACGGCCA
>DAOMOD010000289.1:0-3944 GCA_035444205.1 Lysobacteraceae bacterium | reverse complement strand
ACTGCGCTGCGAAGCTCGTTTGCCAGCAATTCGGCAGCACGGTCCATGGCGATGCGGCGCTGCTCGCCGATGGTCTGGCCGGGATTGCTGTTGCTGTTCTGACGGGGGCCTGGGTCGAACCAGTAGTCGCTGGAGCCCGTAGGGCAGCTCGGGTCGTTGTACACCATCTCGATGGTGGGCGCCCCCACCGGTTCGTTGAGTACATCGGCGCGCAAGGTGGCGGTAACCGGCTGGCCGGAAAAGTTGATCAGCAGGAGATGCCAGCGTCCTGCCTGGACAGGAATCCGGTTCGCACGCGATATGGCGATGCGTTCGGAGGGTCCGGTACTTACGGAGACGTAGTGCGCGTATTCGAGCTGTTCTTCGAACAGCGGCGGCAGCCCGGGAGGACCGCTGGGAAAGGCATTGCCGAACCGCAGCATGAGGTCGACATCGGTGCCCTGCGGAGACTCGAGGCTGATGACCATCTGCTGCGCCTGGGGACCGACGTCGATGAAGTACGACGTGGTGAAGCTCTCGGCGGAGAGATCGACTGCGACGTTCTGCCCAGGTGTCACCGACACGCCCTGGGCCATAACGCCCGAGCCGACACCCAACATCAGCGCCGGAAGCAGCACACGAATCAGAGCCCTCATTGCCGCCGCTCCTCAACGCCGTCGGCTTCGCCGACGGCACGGAAGCGGAAATCGCGCAGATCGGCGGCGGCCTGACCGCAACGCGTTTCGATACGGCCGTCCGGGAGAAGGGTGGCCTCACGCGTGGTCAAGAATGGCGTCCTGGCGGCCATGCCCCGTGCAGTGAGGACTACAGGGCTGTCGACAGCGTCCACAGGCTTGCTGTCGCCGGCACGCAGGCTGTGGACGGTGGGTGCTGCACTTGCCTGAGTGGCGAACGCGCCGAGAAGTATGAGCAGGGGGATGAGGGATCGCATGGTGATGGATTCGAATTCCGGAATCAGGGTGCCAGGACGCGGAAATTTACCACAGGCTTCGACCGCGACCCGGAGTGCATGGTTCGATGGCGGGTTCAGGCCGGCGTACAGGCCGTGGTGTCCAGCACGCAGACCCTGCCCCTGCCCGGACGGAAGCCGGCCGCCAGCGCGCGGTGCACGAAGGCGATGGCGCCCTCCACTGCGTCCTCCAGCGATTCGCCGCGCGCCAGGCGTGCCGCCACGGCGGCAGCCAGGGTGCAGCCGGTACCGTGTCCGTCGCGGCGCAGCCGGGGCTGGGTGAAGCGCAGCATCCGCTCGCCGTCGAACAGCAGGTCGGTCACGTGGCGGCCTTCGGCGTGCCCGCCCTTGAGCAGCACCGCGCCTGCGCCGAGCGCGTGCAGCGACACCGCGGCCGCCTCCATGTCCGTGCGATCGGCGAGCGGGCGGCCGAGCAGCACTTCGGCTTCCGGCACATTGGGCGTGATCAGGCTGGCCAGCGGCAGCAGGCGCTCGCGCACTGCCTTGACCGCATCCTCGCGCAGCAGCCGTGCACCGGAACTGGCTACCATCACCGGATCGACCACCAGATGGCGCGGGCGCCGCGTCTGCATGGCCTCGGCCACGCGCCGGGTCAGCGCGGCGGTACCGAGCATGCCGGTCTTGACCGCCGTGATGCGGAAATCGCTGAACACCGCATCGAGCTGCGCATCCACGTGGCGCAGCGGCACGGCATGGATGGCGGAGACGCCGCGCGTGTTCTGGGCGGTCAGCGCGGTCAGCACCGACAGGCCGTGGACGTGATGGGCGGCGAAGGTGCGCAGGTCGGCCTGGATGCCGGCACCGCCGCCGGAATCGGAGCCGGCAATGGTCAGTACCGAGGGAGGGGTGCGGCTCATCGAAATCTCCTGTGTCGCGTGCACGCAACAGCCATCATCCGGGAAACCGCCTGACACGGGTGGCGTGGCGTTGCAGATGTGGTTTTTTTGTTGACTTCATGTGGCCTTCTTGCCATAGTTGCGCCGTTCCTACCACGGCCCCGGGGGCGCAAAAGTCGGGCATGCGGCGAACGACAACAGCACTTGGTACGGGGGCGGGCGCCTTGGCGCTCGCCCTCGTGCTTCCTGTCTCTGCGCAGACTCAGAATCTTGTCGGGCACGATCTTTACCGGATCGCGCTTGCCAACGCGGACGCGCCGGTCGCGCCAGCGCAACAGGCGCTGATGGATCAATGGCGTGGTTATGCGCTGAACGGCATCACGCCGCAGTTCCGCTGGTCGCATTCGATGGGCGACAGTGCGCCACCCAGCCTCATGTCGCGCTACTCGCGCAATGTCCTCTCGGTGCTTTCCTCGGCCGATCGCGATGGTGCCCGGCGCAGTGCCATCAGCGTGGCCATCCATGCTGCGATGGCCGGCGAGACCCCTGCGGTGGGCGTGTCCAATGTGGCCACCGGGGCCATGGCCGACGGGCTGAATGCCGGACTGCAGCGCGTGTTCGTCACTCCCTCGTTCACCCAGACCTACGGTGAGGGTGGCAGCTGGACGCTGACCGGCATTCTTGCGCACCAGCGTTTCGCCAGCATGGGCATGGGCTCGGTCGCCTGGTCGCCAGCGTTCGGCGGCATGATCGGCACGCGTCATCCAAGGTCCATGGGCTCGCGCTACACCGAGACCTCGGTCGGTACCGGCGCCCGCCTGGAACTTGTCGAAGCGGTGAACGACCGCCTGTCGTTGGCGGTGGCGCTGCAGTCCAAGCTGGACATGGACAGTTTCAAGTTCTATCGCGGGGTGTATTCGGATGCCGGCGATTTCGACGTGCCCGGCCACGCCGCATTCGGTACCAGCCTCGAACTGCGGCCGGGCATCCACCTGGGGCTTGGCGTGCAGCGGGTGTTCTTCAGCGACATCGCCGCCTTTACCAGCGCGGCCCTGCCGGTGCGCTTTCTCGCCCTTCTGGGCGATGCATCCTCCCCGGAATTCGCCTGGGAGGATCTGACCGTCTACTCCGCCACGATGTCGTGGCAGCGGACCGCGGGCGAGACGTGGTCGCTGCGCTACACCACGCGCCAGCAGCCGGCGCCGACTTCGCCGCTGCTGCGCCAGGCGCTGGAGCCCGAATTCACCAACAACAACTTCGCCATGGCGTTCAGCAAGGATCTCGGGCGCTTCGGCCAGTTTCTGGCGGCTGCAAGCTACGCGCCGAAACAGTATTTCCTGGCCACCGGTCCCTTCACCGACCGCGCCAACCCCGGTCGCCAGCAGCGCGAGTTCGAGGCGCATTGGGGCTTCCAGTTCTAGAACAGCACTCACGATCCCAGGGCTTGATCGTTCGGGGCTCCTTCGGGGGCCCCTTCTTTATGGGCGGGACTCGGGACTCGGGACTCGGGGTTGGGACCCGGGGAGGCAAGGCCCTGCCCAGGGTGCTGGGCAGGTTGCCTTGTGGGAGGGACGGCAGTCCCGACTATGGCCTTCCCTACCTGCCGCCCACGTCGGGACTGCCATCCCTCCCACAGAAGAGCGAGGCTTTTCCCGGGTCCAGGGTCCCGGGTCCCGGGTCCCGTCCCAGCCCTCAAAGCTTCTCCGACGCATAGTCCGCCAGGCGAGAACGTTCGCCGCGGCGTAGCGTGATGTGTGCGCTGTGGTCCCAGGCCTTGAAACGGTCGACGGCGTAGGTCAGGCCGGAGGTGGTCTCGGTCAGATAGGGAGTATCGATCTGCTCGACGTTGCCGAGGCAGATCATCTTGGTGCCGGGGCCGGCGCGGGTGAGCAGGGTCTTCATCTGCTTCGGCGTCAGGTTCTGCGCCTCGTCGACGATCACGTAGCGGCTGAGGAAGGTGCGCCCGCGCATGAAGTTCATGGAGCGGATCTTGATGCGGCTGGCGAGCAGGTCGTTGGTGGCGGCACGGCCCCAGGCCCCTCCCTCCTGCGGCGTGGCCAGCACCTCGAGGTTGTCGGTGAGTGCGCCCATCCACGGCGTCATCTTCTCTTCCTCGGTGCCGGGCAGGAAGCCGATGT
>DAOMOD010000288.1:0-3963 GCA_035444205.1 Lysobacteraceae bacterium | reverse complement strand
GCCTGATCCAGCTCCGAGCGCAGGATCACGTCCTCTTCCACGACCGCCACGATGCTGTCGATCGGGGTCGTCTGCAGGGCCTGGGAAAGAGCGCCCGGTGCCAGGCCGAGGAGCAGGGTGAAAGCCAGAAGGCGGGCGGTGAATGTGGTCATGTTCGGGGATTCGATGGCGGGGGCCGGGGCGCGGCGCGGTTCCGCGCCGCACCGTTCAATGCGAATAGTCGAGAATAGCACGCTCCAGAAGCTCCTCGGACTTGCGCCCCAGCGTGGACAGACCCTTCAGTTCAAGTTCGACGTAGAGGCTGGTATTGACCTCGCCCTCGAAGTTGCGGATGTAGCGCCGCACCAGCACGCGCGTGGCCAGGCAGCAGTTTTCCCACTCCACGCCGGCGAAAGCCTCCAGCGTGGTGCTCTCCAGCAGCGAGTAGTTCCAGCGGGCGACGAAGCGCCAGCGCTCGTTGAGCGGGACCAGGGTCGATGCGTCGAATTGCTCCAGCGTCACGCGATCCTGCGTCGCCATCCCGGCATCGCGCCGGAAGCGGTAGGCGAAGTTGACGACGCCCTGGCCGCCGAAGCGGTACTGCGTGCGCAGCGTGGAAAGGTCGGAAAGCTCGCGGCTGGGGTCCCAGTGCTGGCTGACCGCCACGCTCCAGCGGTCGTCGAGCTGGAGTTCGACGTCGGCCACGAAGGCCGAGCCGGCCCGATCGATGCCGGGTACGCCGGGCATCTGCACGCGCTGCGCCTCGAAATAGCGGATCTGCCCGAGGCTGGCCGACAGCCGCTCGCGGCCGCTGTCCTCCTCGAAGAAGCGCGTGCTTACCGCAAGCGTGGCCTGGTTCGCGTCGGACTGGCGGTCGGCCCCCGAGAAGCGGTTGGGCCGGAACAGCTGGCCCCAGCTGAAGCCCAGTTCCTGCGTATCGAAGATCGGGAGTGCATCCTGCTCGCGGTAGGGAACGTTGAGGTAGTACAGGCGCGGCTCCAGCGTCTGCAGCGTGCGGGTTCCGAACAGGTCGGCGCGGCGTTCGAAGACCAGGCCGGTGTCCAGGCTGAAGATCGGCGTGGTGCGCGAGGGCGAGCGGTCGGAGAAGCCCGGGAGGTAGCTGTCGCCCAGGCGGTATTGCGTGTGCCGCATGCCCAGTTCCGGGCGGATGAAGCCCGCGGCGCGCTCGTAGCGCCAGCCCACGTAGGGATGGACATCCACGCGGGTCGCATCGAGGTCGCCGTCGCGATCGAAGGCCACGCCTTCGGCGCGCACGCCGGTCACCAGACCCGCCGCAAAGGGATGCTCCCAGGCCAGCAGCGCGCGCGGCAGGCGTCGGAAGGGTTCGGCACTCTTGGGAACATACGGGTCGGCGATGGTCCAGTCTTCGACGCTGAGACTGGCCGACCACCCCGCACCGCGACCATAGATGCCGGCGGTGCTTTCCAGCAGGCTGGTGGCCGCCATCGTGAGCGAGTCGCCGAAGTCCTCGAAATAGCGGTCGTCGGAAATGTGGCTGACGTTGGAGATGAGCTGCCAGTTGGTTCCCAGCCGTCCGCGATGCTCCCAGGTCAGGGTGCCGCGGTCTTTGCCGGTGCGGTCGTCGCTGGGCAGCCAGGCACCGTAGAAACGACCGCGCTGGGTGTCGGTGAGGTAGCGGAACTCGGTGCCAAGCATCACCCCGCGCTTGGTCATCAGGCGCGGCGTCAGGGTGACGTCGTAGTTGGGCGCGATGTTGATGTAGTACGGCACCTGGAGATCGAAGCCGCGTGAGCGCGATAAGCTCACCGAGGGGAAGAGGAATCCGGTCTTGCGGCGATCATCGATGGGCAGGGTGGCGATGGGCAGGTACAGCACGGGCACCGAGCCGATGCGCAGCGTGCCGCGCCGGATGGTGGCCATGCCTTTGCCCTGGTCGATGTCCACGCGCCTGGCGCGGATGGTCCACTGCCGGTCGTCCGGATCGCAGGTGGTGTAGGACACGCCTTCCAGTCGGCTGATGTCGCCCTGGTTGGTGGCCTGGTCGGCCTCGCCGTTGCCGCGCGCCTGCAGCAGCTGGTAGCGCAAGCCGACCAGCGTCGCACGCTCGGCTTCGAGCTCGCCTTGCGCGCTTGCGGCTTCCATCAGCATCCCGGCGTCCTGATACTGGACCCGCCCTTCGGCCCGCCAGGTTTCCTGCGCCGGGTCGTAGTGCAGCAGCGCCGCCGCCACGCGCTGGTCGGCGCGCTGGATCTCGACGTCACCTTCGAGCCGGTAGTCGTCGCCATCGCGCAGGTCGATGCTGTGCGCCCAGATCTGGGTCTGGGCGTGTGCGCGGTCGGCCTCCGAGGAGGCGATCGGGCGATAGAACTCATAGAGCGCATTGGGTTTGCACAGCACCCATTGGGCCGGGTCGTACTCCAGGCGCGAGCGCGCCTGCGCCACACTCGTGCAGACGGCGATGGTGAGAATGCTGAGCGAAAGGGCGAGACGGGCGTGCGGCACGAGGCGGGTCCAGCAGAAACGGCCGCCAGCTTGCCGCAAACCGGGCGGTTCGGGCAATGCAACCGCGGCTGCATTCGGGCCACCGCTTGTCGCACGCAAGCTCAAACGGTACAATTTTCGTCCCCTTTCGATTCCGCACCCGGTTGTTCCGGCTGCGTGCCACAGGATCGAGCATGCTGCGTGTCACCCGACTCACCGATTATGCCACCTTGCTCATGACCGTCCTGGCGCGCGCGCCGGGGACGGTGCACAGCGGTGCGGCGCTGGCCGAGTGCGCGCGTCTGGAGCTGACCACGGTCAGCAAGGTGTTGAAATCGTTGGCGCAGGCGGGCCTGATCGAGGGCCTGCGCGGTGCCTACGGCGGCTATCGCATGGTGCGTGCGCCACACGAGATCAGCCTGCTGGAGATCGTCGAGGCGATCGAGGGTCCGCTGGGCATGACCGAGTGCAGCGTCGCCGACTTGCACTGCGACCGCGCGGCGTTCTGTACGGTCGCTCCGCACTGGCACCGCGTGAACGATGTCATCACCGATGCGCTGCGCGCCATGACGCTGGACTGCATGATCGCGCCCCTTCCCCCTTCTGCGGCCGACGCGCGACGGGTTCCCGTGCGCCACGTCACCTGACCCCAAGGCAGCCCGATGGCCACCGAACGCAAGGAAATCGAACAGGCGCTGGCGCGTCGCTACGAGGCCGGTTTCATCACCGACATCGAGACCGACTCGCTGCCGCCGGGCCTGGACGAGGACATCATCCGCGCCCTCTCGGCCAAGAAGCACGAGCCGGAGTGGATGCTGGAGTGGCGCCTCGCCGCCTACCGGCATTTCCTCACCATGCGCCAGCCCGACTGGGCCAAGCTGGAGATCGCCCCGATCGACCTGCAGGCGCTGTCCTACTACAGCGCGCCGAAAGGGCCGAAGTACAAATCCCTGGACGAAGTGCCCAAGGAACTGCTGGATACCTACGACAAGCTCGGCGTGCCGCTGCACGAGCGCGCCAAGCTCGCCGGCGTGGCGGTGGATGCGGTGTTCGATTCGGTCTCCGTCGCGACCACCTTCAAGAAGGAACTGGCCGACGTCGGCATCATCTTCACCTCGATGAGCGACGCCATCCAGAACCATCCGGAATTGGTGAAAAAATACCTGGGTACCGTGGTGCCGACTGGCGACAACTACTTCGCCGCGCTCAATTCGGCGGTGTTTTCCGACGGCAGCTTCGTGTTCATCCCCAGAGGCGTGCGCTGTCCGATGGAGCTGTCCACGTACTTCCGCATCAACGCCGGCCACACCGGCCAGTTCGAGCGCACCCTGATCATCGCGGAAGAAGGCAGCAACGTCTCCTATCTGGAAGGCTGCACTGCGCCGATGCGCGACGAAAACCAGCTGCACGCCGCCGTGGTGGAGCTAGTGGCGCTGGATGACGCCCACATCAAGTACTCCACGGTGCAGAACTGGTATCCGGGCGACGAGAACGGCGTGGGCGGCATCTACAACTTCGTCA
>DAOMOD010000287.1:0-4085 GCA_035444205.1 Lysobacteraceae bacterium | reverse complement strand
CGAATCGAGGCGGCGACCGCCTCGCAGGCTTCCTGGCGGCGGCTGGAGACGATGACATGGGCGCCATGCGCGGCCAGCAGGCGGGCGATGGACTCGCCGATGCCGCGGCTGGCGCCGGTCACCAGGGCGGTCTTGCCGGAAAGGTCGAACAGGGGGTCGGGCACGGTCGGGGTCCTGTGTAGAATGCAGGGGAGCATAGTCCGTACGGGTGCGTATGTTCCAGACCGTCGTCATCACCGGGGCCGGATCCGGCCTGGGCCGGGCCTTTGCCCGCCTTTACGCCGCGCAGGGTGCGCGCGTGGCCTGCGCCGATCTGGTGCCGGAACGTGCGGCCGAAACGGTCGCCATGCTTGACGGCCAGGGGCATCTCGCGCTGGCGGTCGATGTCGGCGATGACGACTCCGTGCAGGCCCTGGCCGATGCCGCGCTGGAAGCCTTCGGTCGTGTCGACCTGCTGATCAACAACGCCGGCGTCTCCTCCGGCGGCGGCGTGGTGGAATCGGTCCCCGACGATTGGCCCTGGGTGATCAACATCAACACGCTCGGTGTGGTCCGCGGCTGCCGTGCCTTCGTACCGGCGATGCGTCGCGCCGGGCGCGGGCATGTGCTCAATATCGCCAGCTTCGCCGCGCTCGTGGGCGCTCCGGACATCGCCAGCTACGCGGTGTCCAAGGTCGGTGCGCTGATGATCTCGGAAAGCCTGCGCGCGGAACTGCACGGGTCCGGCGTCAAGGTCTCGGTGGCCTGCCCGGCGTTCTTCCCGACCCGACTGCTGGAGTCCATGCGCTGTCCCGACGAGAACACCCGACGCATGGCCTCCAAGCTGATGCAGGCCAGCGGCGAAACCCCGGATTCGATCGCCGCCGCCATCGCCACGCGGCTGGCGCGCGGGCGCTTCCTGATCATCCCCACCCGGCGCGAACGCATGCTGTGGCGCTTCAAGCGCTGGTTTCCCGAGTGGTATTTCCGCAAGCTGATGCAGATGGTCGGCGCGCACCGCAAACCCAGACCCGCACCCGCCGCAACCCCTTGAGGACACGCTCATGTCGAACTGGATGATCTACGGCGCCAACGGCTACACCGGCCGCCTCATCGCCGAGCTGGCCAAGAACGAAGGACTGACTCCGACCCTGGCCGGCCGCACTGTCGAATCGGTGAAGCGCCTGGCCGACACCCTCGACCTGCCGCACCGCGCCTTCGCCCTCGATGATCCGGACACAGTGAACAGGAATCTGGAGGGCATGGACCTGGTGCTGCACTGCGCCGGTCCCTTCTCCGAAACCTCCGCGCCGATGCTGGAGGCCTGCCTGCAGGCGCGCGCGCACTATCTCGACATCACCGGCGAGATCGACGTCTTCGCCCACTGTCATGCGCAGGACACGCGCGCCGCCGAGCGCGGCATCGTGGTCATTCCCGGCACCGGCTTCGACGTGGTGCCGACCGACTGCCTCGCCGCCATGCTGAAAACGAAGATGCCCGATGCCGTGTCGCTGGTGCTGGCCTTCGATGGCGGCGGCGGGCCCAGCCCGGGCACAGCCAAGACCGGCGTCGAGGGTCTGGCCAAGGGCGGGCGGGTACGCAAGGACGGCAACCTGAAGACCGTGCCGCTGGCCTGGAAGTCGCGCTACTTCGTGCGCGATGGCCAGCAGCGCCTGGCCATCACCATCCCCTGGGGCGACGTCTTCACTGCCTACGTCTCCACCGGCATTCCCGACATCGAGGTGTACATGACGGTGCCGCCGTCGGCGGCGAAGCGTCTGCGCCGGCTGCGCCTGGTCCAGCCGCTGCTGGGGCTCGGTTTCGTGCAGCGCTTCATGAAGAAGCGCATCGACAAGTCGGTGAAGGGGCCCTCCGCGGAACGACGCGAGAAGACCGGTTGCACGGTGTGGGGCGAAGTCACCGATGCTGCCGGACACGTGCGGCGAGCGATGCTGACGCTGCCCAACGGCTACAGCCTCACCGCCGAGGCTGCGCTCGGCATCGCCCGTCGTCTGCTCGACGACGCGCCGGCGCAAGGAGGCTTCCGCACCCCCTCTCAACTGATGGGCGCGGACTACGTGCTCGGCCTGAAAGGTGTCGAATTGCAAGAATGATGGTGTGATGCAGTGAAAGTCGGACCGAAACCGCGCACACTGCCGGTTCGGCCACCAAGGGGTCCGCGCGCGACAGCCACCTGGCATGGATGATTCGACCAACACCCTCGATCCGGTGCCGGTAGAACGGCGCGAACCGGAGGCTGCGGCGGGCCACCGTGACGCCAGTTCGTTGCGCCAGCACTGGCTGCTGGTGCTCGGACTGGTCCTGCTGCTGACGCTTCTCGGCACCCAACTGGTCGGCCTTCCCGATATCCCGGCATGGGGGCCGCAACAGGCGGTCCTGATAGTCGCCGGCCTCGCCCTGGTGGCGCTGATCCTGTCCTGGGTGCTCGGCTTTCGCGTACTGGCGCGGGCCAATCTTCGACAGCGCCGCCTGTTGGCGCGCATGCGCGAGACCGAGGACCAGTACCGCTATCTGTTCGAGCGCAATCCGATGCCTGCCTACGTCTTCCACCGCGAAACCCACAGGGTGCTGGCGGTGAACGACGCGCTGCTGTGCGAGTACGGCTACGCGCGCGAGGAGTTGATCGGAACCGACGCGATCGAGTTCCTGGCGGGCGAGCAACGTGAGCTGGCCCTGGCCAGTACGCGTGGATGGTCGGACGAGCAGCGCCGATCGCAGATCTGGCGGCATGTTCGTCGCGACGGCAGCGAGTTCGAAGCGATCAGCCTCGGCAGCGACATCGAGTTCAGGGGCGAGCCGGCGCGTTTGGTGGTGGTCCAGGACATCAGCGAGCGGCTGCGCGAGGAAGAGCGCCGCGAGGCCAGCGAGAGCCGCTTCCGTCTGGTCGCGCTGGCCACCAGCGACGCCATCTACGACTGGGACGTGCGCAACGATGCGCTGTGGTGGAGCGACGGCTTCTACGAGATCTTCGAGGTCGACCGCAGCAAGCTCGGCCCCGACCTGCGTGGCTGGACCGCGCGAATTCACGAAGAGGACCAGGCGCGGGTGATGCTGTCCCTGCAGCAGGCACTGGACGGGGAGGATTCGCTGTGGACCGAGCGTTACCGGTTCCGCCGCGGCAAGGGCGATTACGCCGATGTGGCGGAGCGCGGCTTCATCCTGCGCGATGCCCAGGGACGGCCACAGCGCATGGTGGGCGGCATGCTCGACATCAGCGGGCGACTGCGCGACGAGACCGATCTCAGGCTGCTGCGACGCGCTATGGAGTCGGCTACCAACGGCGTGCTGGTGGTGCGCAACGACAGCCCCGGGATGCCGGTGGCCTACGTCAATCCGGCGTTCGAACAGATCAGCCGATTCGCCGAGGACGAGCTGCTGGGGCGCGGACTGGAAGAGGTGGCGCCGAGTGCGAAAGGCTGGAACCAGTCGCTGCGATTCGTCGGCGACGCCCTGGCGCGACGCCGCGAAGGGCGCAGCCTGGTCCGCCTCGACGACGACCTGCATGGCGAGCGCTGGCTGGAGATCCAGGTGGCGCCGGTACGCGACGTCGAGGGCCGCACCACGCATTTTCTCAGTGTGGTTTCCGACGTCAGTGCGCGCGAACAGGCGCAGGAGGCGCTTGCCCATCGCGCCACCCACGACGAACTGACCGGCCTGCCCAACCGCCGCCTGATCGTCGACCGCATCGATTCACTGGTGGAAAGCCTGGCGCCGGCGTGTGCGCTGAGCGTGCTGTTCATCGACCTCGACCACTTCAAGCTGATCAACGACACACTGGGGCACGCGGCCGGGGACCGCTTCCTGCAGATCGTTTCCGAGCGGCTCGCCGCATCGGTGCCCGATGCCGAGATCGTCGGCCGCTTCGGCGGGGACGAGTTCGTGGTCGTACTCGACGATCATCACGATGGCAGAGCGGCAAGCGACGCCAGCGCGCGCATTCTGGCGGCGCTGAAGCGTCCGCTGCAGAGCGACAACCGTCTGCATTACCTCACGCCCAGCATCGGCTATGCCATTGCCCCGAGCGCCGGGCGCGACGCCGATACGCTGCTCAAGCACGCCGACATGGCGATGTACGAAGCCAAGCG
>DAOMOD010000286.1:0-4125 GCA_035444205.1 Lysobacteraceae bacterium | reverse complement strand
GCGGTCGCCGAATTCCAGCCGTCCGCCGGGGGCCAGTCCCAGTGCATCGAGCAGCCGCGCATCGGCATAGGCGATGCCGGGTTCGGGCGCTGCACCGCTGCGCAGATGAATGCCGCCCATGTCCTCGGCCAGCACCAGTTCGCCGCGCAGCGGATACGTGGCGTCGACCGCCTTGATCTCGGCGAGCTGGCTGTCCTCACCGTGGAACACCACGCTGGCGAAGGTGACGATGCGCGCGGTGGCGATGCCGCGACGCTGCGCTTCGTCCTGCCATTCGGCGGGAATCGCGGTACGTCCGGCGATGCCGAGATCGCCGCCGATGATTTCGCCGGCGCTTTGCGTCAGCGCCAGCGTCACCCGGTTGACCAGGGTGCCGACGGCGGTCATCACCGCCACGCCCAGCACCAGGGCCAGCGCCAGCGTCGGCAGGTCGCCGCTGCGGATCTCGCGACGGAAGCTGCGCAGGGCGAACGGTAGAAGCCGCTTCATCCTTACGCCACCGCTTCCGTGACGAGACGGCCGGCATCGAGCCGCAGCACACGCTGGCAGCGTTCGGCGAGCGCCGGATCGTGGGTGACCAGCACCAGGGTGGTGCCGTGCTCGCGGTTCATGCGAAATAGCAGGTCGCAGATCTGCCGTCCGGTACCTTGATCGAGATTGCCGGTCGGTTCATCGGCGAACAGGATGCTCGGCCGTCCGACGAAGGCGCGCGCCAGCGCGACACGCTGCTGTTCGCCACCTGACAGCGTGCGCGGGTAGTGGTGCATGCGCTCGGCGAGACCGACCGCGGTCATCACCTCGCGCACCCGCGCCGCGTCGGGCTGGCCGTTCAACTCCAGCGGCAGCGCCACGTTCTCTTCCGCGGACAGCGTCGGCAGCAGGTGGAAGGACTGGAACACGAAGCCGACATGGCGCGCGCGCAGCGCGGCACGCGCCTCCTCGTCGAGCGTCGAAAGGGTTTCGCCGGCCATGGTCACCGCGCCCGCCGTCGGCAGGTCGAGTCCAGCCAGCAGGCCGAGCAGGGTGGTCTTGCCGGAACCTGAAGCGCCGACGATGGCGACGCTCTCGCCGGGGAACACGGCAAGATCGATGCGGTCCAGAATGCGGATCTCGCCGTCGGGGCCGATCACGCGCTTGCCGACGCCGCTCGCCGCAATCAGAGGTGCCGCCTTGTCCATCGTTCGTTTCCTGTTCGTCTGGGTACTGATCGTGTCGCCGGCCCTGGCCGAGCCGCCGCGGCCGATCCTGGTGTTGGGCGACAGCCTGAGCGCCGCATTCAACATGCCCGCAGCGGCCGGCTGGGTGACGCTGCTGGAAGCGCGCCTGCAGACCACCATGGAGGCGCCGCCGCCGGTGGTCAATGCCAGCATATCCGGCGAGACCAGCGCTGGCGGCCTGTCGCGTCTGCCCGCACTGCTGGACAGCCACCGGCCCGGCCTGGTGCTGATCGCGCTGGGTGGCAACGACGGCCTGCGCGGTCTGCCGCCCGCCCAGTTCCGCGCCAACCTGCAGCGCATGATCGCACTCAGCCGTGAAGCCGGCGCCAAGGTGATGCTGGCCGGCGTCGAGATTCCGCCCAACTACGGCAGCGCCTACCGCGACCGTTTCCGCGCCGTCTACCACGACCTTGCCTCCGAGCACGATGTTCCCCTGCTGCCCTTCATCCTCGACGGCATCGCCCTCGAACCCGGCATGATGCAGGCCGACGGCATCCACCCGACGGAAGAGGCACAGGCGGCGATTCTGGAGAATGTGTGGGGGGTGCTGGGGCCGATGGTGGGGGGAGAAGGATTTAGGTGAGTTAGGTGAGTTAGGTGAGTTAGGTAAATTAGGGGGGGACGCGACATTGGGTGCAGGCTTCTCACCTGACACCTAATTCACCTAACTCACCTAATACCTTCCGTCCTTCACTCCCCCCTCACCTGCCATCGGTTTCACTAATGTGAAGACCCCTGGAGGCCGAAAGCCATGAAATCCCGTGAAGACCACGCCGGCGTGCTGCTGCTGATCGAGGACAACCGCAATATCGCCGAGATGGTGGGAGAGTTCCTGGAGCGTCGCGGCTACGGTATCGACTATGCCGCCGACGGCGTCACCGGCCTGCACCTGGCCGTGTCCAACAGCTACGACGCCATCATTCTCGATCTGATGCTGCCCGGCATGGATGGCCTCGACCTGTGCCGCAAGCTGCGCAACGAAGGCAAGCGCTCCACCCCGGTGCTGATGCTGACCGCGCGCGACACGCTCGACGACAAGGTGAAGGGCCTCGACGCAGGCGCCGACGACTATCTGGTCAAACCCTTCGCCATCCAGGAACTGGAGGCGCGGGTGCGCGCCCTGATCCGTCGCGACCGCCGCCAGGTCAGCAGCGAGGTGCTCAAGGTCGGCGACCTGGTGCTGGATACCGCCACCCTGCGCGTGAGTCGCGGCGGCAAGGACCTGCAGTTGTCGCCGATCGGGCTCAAGCTGCTGCACATCCTGATGCGCGAGTCGCCGCGCGTGGTCAGCCGACGCGACATCGAACGCGAGGTGTGGGGCGACACCCTGCCCGATTCCGATACCCTGCGCAGCCACCTGTACAACCTGCGCAAGGTGATCGACAAGCCGTTCGATCGTCCACTGCTGCATACGATTCACAGCGCCGGCTACCGCGTTGCGGACCTCGACTCGGAAATCGCCGGCAGCCGCGCCGTGGGTGCCTGATTGAGCCTCACCGATCCACAGCCGATCGGGGGTGAGGAGGAGCACGCCCGGCGCACGACCGGATTGCGCGGCAAGATCTGGATCGCCTTCATCCTGCAGGTGGCGGCGATCAGCCTGGCCACCATCCTCGGCGTCTATGCCGCCTCGGCGATTCTCAAGGATGTATTGATCAAGCGCGCCCTCACCGACGAGGCCGGCCACTACTGGGATCGCCTGGTGGCCGAACCTGGCGCCGAGCTGCCCGACACCTACAACATGAAGGGCTACATGGCGCTGCCCGGCGATCCCACACCGGACGTACCCGACAACATCCGCGGGCTCGACACCGGCTTCCACGCGCTCCCCGCGGCCGAGGGCGGTGCGCTGGTCTACGTCGACGAACGCGATGCCGGCCGGCTGTACCTGATCTTCAAGCAGGACCAGGTCGATCGCCTTGCCTTCCTGTTCGGCTTCGTTCCGCTGACCGTGGTGCTTCTCTTCATCTACCTTACCGCCTGGCTCACCTACCGGGTGTCGCGGCGTGCGGTATCTCCGGTGATCTGGCTGGCCGGCGTGGTGCGTGGGTGGGATCCGAAGAAGCCCGACCTTGCCGCCATAGAATCGGACAAGCTGCCGGCCGACGTCGACGGCGACGTGCTGGTACTGGCGCGCGCCCTGCACAGTTTCGCCAGCCGCATCGACGAGTTCGTCGATCGCGAGCGCAACTTCACCCGCGACGCCAGTCACGAATTGCGCTCGCCGCTCACCGTCATCAAGGTGGCGGCCGACGTGATGCAGGAAGACGGTGAAGTATCGCCGTACGCGCAGCGCTCGCTGGAACGCATCCGTCGCGCGGTGCGCGACATGGAGGCATTGATCGAGGCCTTTCTGATCCTGGCCCGCGAGGATTACACCGGCCTTCTGGAGGAAGACTTCGTAGTCAACGACGTGGTGCGCGAGGAAGTGGACAAGGTGGAACCGCTGCTGCGCGATCGAGAGGTCGAACTGCGGGTCATCGACGAGCACAGCTTCTGCCTCCACGCCTCGCCCAAGGTGTTCGGCGTGATGCTGAGCAACCTGCTGCGCAATGCCTGCCTGTATACCGAGCAGGGCTCGGTGACTGTTCGCATCGGCAGGGACAGCGTTGCTGTGGAGGACACCGGCTGCGGCATGTCCGCCGCGCAGCTCGAAAACGCATTCAATCCATTCTTCCGCGGAGGGCGTGCCGACGTGCGCGGTCACGGCATCGGTCTCACCATCGTGCGCCGGTTGTCCGACCGTTTCGGCTGGCCGGTGGACCTGGTCAGCGATCCGGGCAAGGGCACCCGCGCCACCATCCGCTTTCCGCACCCGCAACCAGTGGAGTAGCGCGTCAAATTCCGCCGCCTTCTGAAGCGCATCCTGTGCGCGACCGTCCCACCGCATCGCAGCCGCGCTCGTGTC
>DAOMOD010000285.1:0-4142 GCA_035444205.1 Lysobacteraceae bacterium | reverse complement strand
AGGGAGACAGGTACGCGGAACTGCTTTCGGCTCCTTCCTCCGCTTGCGGGGGAAGGCGGGGGAAGGGGGCCGGCCTTGCCTCGGTGCCAGGCCTGGGTTTCTCCGCTCCGACCTGCCCCCTCCCCGACCCTCCCCCGCAAGCGGAGGAGGGAGACAGGCCACAGCACCCCCTCCCCAGCCCTCCCCCGCAAGCAGCGGAGGACGGAGGCAGACCAGGGCAGCCAACTGACATGACCGACCAGGTCCGCATCTTCGACACCACCCTGCGCGACGGCGAACAGTCGCCGGGCTGCTCGATGACGGCCGCGCAGAAGCGCGTGCTGGCGCATAGCCTGGCCGAGCTTGGCGTCGACGTGATCGAGGCCGGCTTTCCGGCCGCCAGCCCGGACGATTTTGCTTCGGTGGCCGCCATCGCCCGCGAGGTACGCGGCGCCGGCGTGGCGGCACTGGCGCGCTGCCAGAGCGGCGACATCGAACGCGCGTCCGCCGCGCTGGAAGGGGCCGAAGCGCCGCGCATCCACGTATTCATCGCCACCAGCGATATCCACCTCGAGCACAAGCTGCGCATGAGTCGCGCGCAGGTGCTCGATGCCGTGGCGAACGGGGTGGCGCTGGCGCGCTCGCACTGCACCGACGTCGAGTTCTCCGCCGAGGACGCCAGCCGCTCCGATCCGGCTTTTCTCGCAGAAGCGTTCAGCGCCGCCATCGACGCGGGCGCCAGCACCCTCAACGTGCCCGATACCGTCGGCTATGCCGTGCCCGATGAGTACGGCGCGCTGTTCGCCTACCTGCGCAAGCACGTACGCGGCATCGAGCGCGCGGTGCTCTCCAGCCACTGCCACGACGATCTCGGCCTGGCCGTGGCCAACAGTCTGGCGGCGGTCGCCCACGGCGCACGCCAGGTCGAGTGCACGATCAACGGCATCGGCGAACGCGCCGGTAACGCCGCCCTGGAGGAGATCGTGATGGCGCTGCGCACCCGCGCCGCACATTTCGGGCTCGCCACGCGCATCCGCAGCGAACGCCTGGCCCCGACCTCGCGCCAACTGGTCGCCATCACCGGCAATCCGGTGGCGCGCCACAAGGCCATCGTCGGCGACAACGCCTTCGCCCACGAGAGCGGTATCCATCAGCACGGCATGCTGCGCCACCGCGAGACCTACGAGATCATGCGCCCCGAAGATGTCGGCGTGGAGCGCTCGCAGCTGGTGCTGGGCAAGCATAGCGGTCGCGCCGCGCTGGCCGAACGCCTGGCGCAGCTCGGCTTCCAACTTGAGGAGGCCGCGCTGAACCAGGTGTTCGCCGCGTTCAAAACGCTGGCCGACCGCAAGAAGGAAGTGTTCGACGCTGACCTCGAGGCGCTGGCGCTCGGCCAGGCTGCCGGCGAAGCCGGGCCCTGGCGGCTGACTGCGCTGCAGCTGCAGAGCGCCATCGGTCGCGACGGCCTGCCCTCCGCCTGCGTGCGCATGCAGCACGAGGACGGTCGCTGCGTGCAGGAAGCCGCGGTCGGCGACGGCCCGGTGCACGCGGTGTTCGCCGCGCTGGAACGCGCCAGCGGCACCCCGGTCACCCTGCGCCAGTACCACGTGCGCTCGCTCACCACCGGCGAGGACGCGCAGGGCGAGGCGCGCGTCGAGGCCGAGGTCGACGGCCGTGAATACCGCGGTCGCGCCGTCTCCACCGACATCATCGAGGCCAGCGCGCTGGCGCTGATCGAGGTCATCAACCGCATCGAACGGCGGCGCGATTCCGTAGCCCCTCTGCCCCCGGGAGAGGGGTTGGGGAAAGGGTGCGACCGGAGCGAGGCGCACCAGCACACCCGATCCCTCACCCCCAGCCCCTCTCCCGACGGGAGAGGGGAGCAAGCCGCCTGAAGAAAACGAGACGAGAACACCCCATGCCCAACCCCGAATCCATCTGGCTCGACGGCCGCCTGTGCCGCTGGCAGGACGCCAACATCCACATCAGCGCCCACGCCATCCACTACGGCTCGTCGGTGTTCGAGGGCATCCGCTGCTACGCCACGCCCGACGGCCCGGCGATCTTCCGGCTCGCCGATCACATCGAGCGCCTGTTCTATTCGGCGTCGATCTACCGGTTGCCGATGCCGTACTCGGCGCGCACGCTAAGCCACGCCTGCGACGAGGTGATCCGCGCCAACCGCCTGCAGGCCGCCTACCTGCGTCCGATCGCGCTGCGCGGTGCCTGCGGTTTCGGCCTCGCTGCGCCCAAGGATGCGCCGGTGCATGTCGCCATCATCGCCACACCATGGGGCGCCTATCTCGGTGAGGACGGCCTCCAGCACGGCATCGACGCCTGCGTGTCGAGCTGGAACCGCGCCGCACCCAACACCTTTCCGGCTGGTGCCAAGGCCGGCGGCCAGTATCTGAACAGTCAGCTCATCGCCGAAGAGGCCAAACGCCACGGCTACGGCGAGGGACTCGCGCTTGGCGCCGATGGCCTGCTCTCTGAAGGCAGCGGCGAGAACCTGTTCGTGGTGCGCAAGGGCGTGCTCTACACACCGCCTGCCGCCGCCTCGATCCTGGTCGGCATCACCCGCGACAGCGTGTTCCAGCTCGCCGCCGATCTCGGCTACCGCGTCCATGAGCAGCCGCTGCCGCGCGAATTCCTCTATGCCGCCGACGAAGTCTTCCTCACCGGCACCGCTGCCGAGATCACTCCGGTGCGCTCGGTCGACGGCCTGATCATCGGCAACGGCTCCCGCGGCCCCATCACCGCTGCCCTGCAGGAACGATTCTTTGGCCTGTTCGACGGCAGCACGGAGGATCGATGGGGGTGGTTGCATCACGTGCCGGAGCACACGCAGGTGGGGGAAGTTGCCGCGGCCTGAATCGTCGAGCGCTCAGGTACGTAGCTGGGTAGGGCCTAGGGCCTAGGGCTTAGGGCCTAGGGAAATGCCGGCAACCCGCGGCGCTTTCGCAGTTCGTTACTTCACGGGATTCCGAGACAAGAAGAATCGAAACGATGCAGATCAAGTCTTGCTCTACCGCCAAGCTTCCGACCGCCGCGCCGCTAGACAAAGCGCGACGCCGCGCACTTGCGACGACTAGGCCCTAAGCCCTGGGCCCTGAACCGCCCGACCCGCCAAACATCCAGACCAAACAGACCCCATGAGCTCACCCACGACCCTCCTCGACAAACTCTGGCAAGCCCACCTCGTCCGCGAAGAATCCGGCGCCGCGCCTGCCGTCCTCTACATCGACCTTCACCTGGTGCACGAGGTCACTTCGCCGCAGGCCTTCGACGTACTGCGTGAGCTTGGTCTCAGGGTGCGGCGGCCGGATCGCACGCTGGCTACGCTGGATCATGCGACGCCGACCTTGCCGCGACGCGCCGACGGCTCGCTGCCGTTTGCCGACGCCGCTTGCGAAGCACAGGCCGGCACGCTGGAACGCAACTGCGCCGAGTTCGGCATCGAGCTGCTCGGCTTCGATTCCGGCAAGCGCGGCATCGTGCACGTGGTGGGGCCGGAACAGGGCGCGACGCAGCCGGGCATGACCATCGTCTGCGGCGATTCGCACACCGCCACGCACGGCGCGTTCGGCGCGCTGGCCTTCGGCATCGGCACCAGTGAGGTCGGCCACGTGCTGGCCACCCAGTGCCTGCTGCAGCGCAAGCCGAAAGCCATGGCGGTGACGGTGAACGGCCGGCTGCCTGCGGGCGTCAGCGCCAAGGATCTCACCCTGCACATCGTGGGCGCGGTCGGCGTCGACGGCGGCACCGGCCACGTCATCGAGTTCCGCGGCGAGGCGATCCGCGCGCTCGACATGGACGGGCGCATGACTCTCTGCAACATGGCCATCGAAATGGGTGCACGCGCCGGCCTGATCGCGCCGGACGAGGTTACCTTCGAATGGCTGCGCGGGCGGCCGCGTTCGCCGCAGGGGGCCGACTTCGACGTCGCCGTCGAGCGCTGGCGCGCGCTGGCGAGCGACCCCGCTGCGCGGTTCGATCGCGAAGTGGTGATCGACGCCACGCGCGTGCGCCCGACCCTGACCTGGGGCACCCACCCCGGCCAGGTGACCACGCTCGACGAGGCGCTGCCCGCCACCGATGATCTGCGCGCGCGCCGCGCGCTCGACTACATGGGCTTCGGCGCCGGCCGGTCGCTACGCGGCCAC
>DAOMOD010000284.1:0-4144 GCA_035444205.1 Lysobacteraceae bacterium | reverse complement strand
CCAAAACCCGGCAGGGTAGGTCAAGAACACCCTGGTCAATTTTCAGCGCGCAAAATCCCGGTTTCCTGGTCAATTTTCAATGCGCGTCAACAAATTGCGGGCTGCCCCCCTGCGCGACACTGGCTGTCATTGTGCTTGAACGCGAAAGCGCGTCGTATCGGGCCAGAAGGGTGCGGGCGATTGAATGACCGGGTGGTTGGGGTGGTTCGAGTGGTTCGAGTGGTTCGAGACGCCATTTCGATCGCGCTACGCGCGCCTCAATGGCTCCTCACCATGAGCGGCACTTGGATTTCGCTACGCGCGCCTCAATGGTTCCTCACCATGAACGGCACCCCAAATACCGTTCGCCCTGAGGAGCCGCGGAGCGGCGTCTCGAAGGGCTTGCGATGCCGGTGCGGTTGCGGAGGGTGGTTCGAGACAGCCCTTCGATCCGGCTGTGCCGGCCTCAGGGCTTCCTCACCACGAACGGTTTTTGTGTGACCCGTTCGCCCTGAGGAGCCGCGGAGCGGCGTCTCGAAGGGCGCGCGACTCAATGGCTCCTCACCACGAACGGAGCTACTGATACTTTTCTGCCGGGTCAATGATGCTTGCCGACCAGCGCCAGAAACCGGGAGATCTGCTCGCGCCCGTAGATGGGAATCCGGAATTGGTTACCCTTTGCGAAGGGGCGGCCGGGAGTGAAGCCAAGAACACTTAGAAGCTCTTGAATCTGCACCAACTCGGCCTCGGAGTTGGCCGTCAGGCGAACCTCGTTGCCCTTCTTGTAACGCTGCGCCCCTTCCGCCGATAGGCGCGCGGTGTTTTGAAGGCGGACGTAGCCATTACGCTCGAAGAAGGCGGCGAGCTGCTCGCGCGCTTGTCGCTTTGACGGGGCTGTCTTCATGGCAAGGAGGAACGGTACTGAGGACCAACGCGGCTGTAGCGTAGTGCTCGCAATCTTGCTGCAACGTCGGCCAGGCAGCCAGGCGATCTGCAGTGCTTTGGTTCGGAATACAGCGTCACCGCGCACCCCAGTTTCGCAGCGGGCAGAAGCGCGCCGCGTGGCGGAAATCCGCATCCACGCTGAGCAATGTCAGGTCGTGCCGTATGCACAATTGTGCGATGAGTGCATCGATGGTGCCCAGTTGCACGCCCTTGCGCCGACAGTGGTTGCGCAGTTCGGCGGCTTCGACGTGGTCGGTGCGATTCGGGCTGATGATCGGCAAGGCCGAGAAATGCCGAAGCAGCTCGTCGCGCGACTTTGAGCCGGCGAAACCTTGCAACAACTCCTGAAATATCAGTCCGGTGCAGACCACGGACTCGCCCTGCTCCAGTGCCGAGCGAAGGGCCTTCACTTCCTTGCTGTCGGGTGACACGTCTCGTCGAAAGGCCAGCGACCAGACCGAGGTGTCGACCAACAGGCTCATTGGCCGCGCTTCGGGCTGCTCGGGTCGGTTCCGCGCTGACGCTCGCGCTTGTAGTCGTAATCGGCATCCCACTCCAGCTTGCCCATCAGTTCAAGCAGGTTGCGCTGACGCCGGCGTGCGATGAACTCCTCAAGCGCGAGCGTCACCGCCGCCTTCTTGGTTCGTTCGCCGCTGACTTCAAGTGCGCGCTCGAGCAGCACGGGGTCGATGGAGAGATTGGTGGCCATGTGTCACCTCCTACACATCAGCTTACACATTGCCGAGTGGGCCGACCAGTGGCCTGTTACAACCGTAGTATCCGTCCGCAAAGCGCCGCAGGGCCCGCCACCTGCACGGCATGCCGCCCTGGTGCACAATGCGCCGCCTGCCATCCACCCTCCCCCGGCGACACCGATGAGCATCGAAAACTTCGAACAGATCCCGCTGCGCGAGTACGCCGAGCGCGCCTACCTCGATTACTCCATGTACGTGGTGCTGGACCGCGCCCTGCCCTATCTCGGCGACGGCCTGAAGCCGGTGCAGCGGCGCATCATCTATGCCATGAGCGAACTCGGCCTGTCGGCGGCGTCGAAGCCGAAGAAGGCGGCGCGCACGGTGGGTGACGTGATCGGCAAGTTCCATCCGCACGGCGATTCCGCCTGCTACGAGGCACTGGTGCTGATGGCGCAGCCGTTCAGCTATCGCTACCCGCTGATCGAAGGCCAGGGCAACTTCGGCTCGCCGGACGATCCCAAGAGCTTCGCCGCCATGCGCTACACCGAGGCGAAGCTGACGAAGTTCGCCGAACTGCTGCTGTCCGAACTCGACCAGGGCACGGTGGACTTCGCGCCCAACTTCGACGGCACCCTGCAGGAGCCGTCGTGGATGCCGGCGCGGGTGCCGCACCTTTTGCTGAACGGCACCACCGGCATCGCCGTCGGCATGGCCACCGACGTGCCGCCGCACAATCTGCGCGAGGTGGCCTCGGCCTGCATCCGCCTGCTCGACGACCCCGACGCCGGCATACGCGACCTGTGCGAGCACATCCGGGGGCCCGATTTCCCCACCGCAGCCGAGATCATCACGCCGCGCGCCGACATCCTCGCCATGTACGAGACCGGCCACGGCTCGGTGCGCGCGCGTGCGGTGTGGCGGCGCGAGGGCAACGACATCGTGGTCACCGCCCTGCCCCACCAGGTGTCCCCGGCCAAGGTGCTGGAGCAGATCGCCGGCCAGATGCGCGCCAAGAAGCTGCCGCTGGTGGAGGACCTGCGCGACGAGAGCGACCACGAAAATCCCTGTCGCCTGCTGATCGTGCCGCGTTCCAACCGGGTCGACGTGGAGGCGCTGATGAACCACCTCTACGCCACCACCGATCTGGAAAGGTCCTACCGCATCAATCTCAACATCATCGGTCTCGATGGCCGCCCGCGCGTGCTCGATCTCAAGCGCCTGCTGTCGGACTGGCTGTACTTCCGCACCGAGACCGTGAAACGCCGCCTCAGCCACCGGCTGGGAAAGGTCGAGAAGCGCCTGCACCTGCTCGATGGTCTGCTGATCGCCTATCTCAATCTCGACGAGGTGATCCGCATCATCCGCAGCGAGGACAAGCCCAAGCCGGTGCTGATGGCGCGCTTTCAGCTTTCCGAGGAACAGGCCGAGGCCATCCTGGAAACCAAGCTGCGTCATCTGGCGAAGCTGGAGGAGATGAAGATCAAGGGCGAGCAGTCCGACCTGCTCGACGAGCAGGCCAAGCTCAAGGGTATCCTCGCCTCCAAGGCGCGCCTGCGCACGCTGATCAAGGACGAGCTCAAGCGCGACGCCGAAGCCCACGGCGATGATCGCCGCTCACCACTGGTCGAACGCGGCGCCGCGCAGGCACTGACCGAGGCCGATCTGGTGCCGTCGGAGCCGGTCACCGTGGTGCTGTCGAAGAAGGGCTGGGTGCGCGCCGCCAAGGGCCACGATGTCGATGCTGCGGCGCTCGGCTACCGCGAAGGCGATGCCCTGCTCGACTTCGCCCGCGGCCGCAGCAACCAGCAGGCGGTGTTCTTCGACTCCAGCGGTCGCGCCTATTCGACGCCCGCGCACACGCTGCCTTCGGCGCGCGGCAACGGCGAGCCGTTGTCCGGACGCTTCTCGCCCCCGGCCGGCGCGTCCTTCGATGCCGCGTGCATCGGTGAGGGCGAGGGCCGGATTCTGATCGCCACCAGCCACAGTCTCGGCTTCATCGCCCGCTTCGAGGCGTTGGTCGGCCGCCAGAAGGCTGGCAAGCAGATCATCAGCCTGACCGAGGGCGCGCGCATCCTGTCGCCCGCCTGGGTGAAGGACACCGCCCGCGACCGCGTGGTCGGCGTCACCTCGGGCGGCTATCTGTTGATGTTCTCGGCGACCGAATTGCCGGAGATGGACCGGGGCAAGGGCATCAAGCTGCTCAACATCCCGGCTGGCAAGCTCAAGTCGGGCGATGAGCTGCTGGTGGCCGCCACCGTGCTTGGCGAAGGTCAGGATCTCAAGATCACCAGCGGCCAGCGCAGCATGACCCTGCGCTGGGTGGACCTGGTCAACTACGGCGGCCAGCGCGCCCAGCGCGGCAGCAAGCTGCCGCGCGGGTGGCAGCGGGTGGAGCGGTTGGAGGCGGTGGTGCAGGCGTAGCCGGGTCGGATGCCGGTGACGACTGGTGCGTGGGGATCTCGTGGCTTCGTCGCCGTGCCCCGGTCGGGGCCGAAGCCCCTCCTACGGGGCCGCGCTTGGGTAGG
>DAOMOD010000283.1:0-4181 GCA_035444205.1 Lysobacteraceae bacterium | reverse complement strand
CGCTGGCCCAGAGCGACATGAAGAACGTGCTCAACAGCATCGAGATCGCCATCCTGTTTCTCGACAACAACCTCAACGTCAGGCGCTTCACCGACCGCGCGGCCAAGCTCATCAGCCTGCGCGAAGTGGACATCGGCAGGCCGCTGAGCGAACTGGCCAGCAGCCTGCAGTACCCCGAACTGCACGAGGACGCGGAAGAAACCCTGCGCACCCTGGCGCCTTCCGAGCGCTGCATCGAGACCAGTACCGGGCGCCGCTTCAAGGTGCGCATCATGCCCTACCGGCGGCAGGACAACCGCATCGACGGCGTGGTGATCACCCTGCTCGACGTCACGGCCGCCGCAGAGCAGGAATTTTCTGCCGCCGCGCCGCCCGGCACCGCCCCTCGGGATCGGTGAGGCATCGCCCCGGACCACCCGCGGCGCGTGGTCGTGGCCGGCCGACTCAGCGCGAGCGACGGAGCAGTCGCTGCGAGCCGCCAGCCTCGGCCAGGCACTCGTGCGCCTGTCGGATGACGGCGTAGCACTCGCAGGCCTGCGCCTCCAGCCCCTCGCGGTCGAGCATGTCGATATGGCCCCGTTGACAGTCGATCAGGCCTTGCGCGTGCAGTTTGCCCACCGCCTGGGTCACGCCCTCGCGGCGCACGCCGAGCATCTGCGCGATCGTGTCGTGGGTCACCGGCAAGCGCTCGTCGTCGCTGCGGTCGTGCAGCGAGAGCAGCCAGCGGCACAGCCGGTGCTGCAGCGAGTGGTGCCGGCTGCAGGCGCCGATCTGACCGGCCTCGTCCATCAGCGACTGGGTGTAGCGGAGCAGCAGTTCCATCAACGGACCATGCGCACCCAGCTCCCGCAGCAGCAGGTCGGCGGCGAGGCGGAAGGAAAAGCCTTCGACGATCACCTCCGCCTGGCTTGACGTGCTTCCGCCGCCCAGACACAGGGTCACGCCCACCACGCCCTCGCTGCCGGTGGTGGAGAACTCCACGCCCTTGCCTTCCTCGGTAAGGCAGGAACGCGACACCACGCCGCGGGTGATGAAGTACAGATGCGTCTGTCGTCGCCCGGCGCCGTGAACGGCCCAGCCCTGCGGCAAGGGGAAGGGTTCCAGGGCCGGCAGCAAGCGCTGGTAGTCGGCTTCCGGCAGCGCGGCAAGGATGCGGTTTCGGCGCGGCGCATCGCTCGCAAGTCGCGCGTCGCCCGTTGCGGCCGCCGCCGGACGTTCCGGGCTTGCGCCGCTCGCACGACCTGCAGCAGGCGGATTCTTCTTGCCCAAGGAGCCTCCTTTGGCACCCGATCCATCGCGCTCTCCCGGTCATTCTACGCGAAGGCGAAGAGGTTCAGCGTCGAGACCGGGTTCTGGTTTCTCCCAGGCAACCCGCTGAACCCACGGAGCTGATTCGTTCGGATCTGCCTGAGAAGACATGAGACGGCGGCCTTGGGATGCCGCCCCACCGGTTCCTGCGGCGTGCAGGTCGGCATCACCATGCCGACATCAAAACGTCGCTCGGTGTCCGCAGTAGCGCCTGTCCCGGGCTTGATCCGCGAAGGGTGGTGAGAAATCCGGGTCAGCGCCCTTCGCGCACACTGGTCCGAGGGGGGGAGTGCAACGACACGGACATGTTCCGTCGCCGCGGCTCAGAGACGAAAGCCGTTTGGCGGCAGACGCATAGGTGGCCGCTCTGGCCAGGTCGGGCAGAGGGCTTCGACAGCTTCCATCAGTTCCGCCAAGGCCGCGTACGGGTCGTCCGTGGGGGATGCCACAAACGGCACGCCGCCTTCGCTGGCCAGCGGGGTGTCGGATGTGCACTCAGGGGTTTTCGGCGATGAGTTCATCAAGCAGCGGTTCGCGGTCGAACAGGCGGAAATACTCGCGAATCTCGTCCATGTCCAGCGTGCCACGATTCGCGCGCAAGAGCGCGCGGATATCTTCAAGATCCTGCGTGCGCCTTGCGTCGTTGACCAAGCCCTGGAGCTTGAAGGCAATCAGTCCCTCCGCGCGGATCACGCGCAATCGCCCCATCACGGTATCGCGCTCTTCGGCGGAGGCGAGCAGCTCGCGTGCGATGGGTCGGTGGGCATACAGCACGTCCAGCGCTTCGTCTGCCCGGCGATAGTTCGCGACATCTTCGCTGCGATGGAGGCATTGGTAACCCAGCGCGATCAGCCTGTCGTGCAAGGCATCGGCATCCATGGCATCGGCAAGAAAGTCGACGTCCCGCGTAGCGCGGACCACCTTGTGCGCCGACAAGGCAAGCCCCCCGATGAGCGCGGGCCGGGTCCGGCACGCCGCGAACGCCGACAGTGCTTCCCTGATCTGATCAACCAGTCGGGGCATCGACAAGACTACCGGTGCGGGCACACAGCGTGCGGGCACACAGCCGGTAGGCCGAACAGCGCGCGGTGCGTCTGGCCGAGGGCGTAGCGTGCGTCACAGCGCCGTCTCGGCGCCCTCGCTACGGACGGTTGTGAGAAATGCGGACTAGCGCACATCCAGTCGATTCCCCTCAAGATGCGGCAGGCCCATGTCGCTGCGCGCCTCGCGTGGTTCGCTGGCGGCTTCGCCGCGATCGAGGCGCTGTGGCAGCGCCTGGGCGATGCCGGCGCCGCGCTGCAGGGCCACCGAGTTGCGCAGGCAGATCAGGGCACGCGCGGTGTCGCCCTGGTCGGCGTGCACGGCGGCAAGCTCTTCCCAGGCATCGGCGCCCGCCCCCAGGGCCTGGGCGCGGCGCAGGTAGTCTTCGGCCTTGCCCCAGATCTGCTCCTTGCGGCACAGGTGGCCGAGCGTGACCAGCAGCGCGGGACTGCTGGCATGCTTTTTCAGCCAGCCCTCGGCGACGCGCAGACGCTGGTCGGCCGGCTGGCCATCCAGCCGCCCGTACAGTCCGGCCAGCGCTTCGTTCCATTGTTTCTTCAGGCGCGACTCGACGACGGCCGCGGCACTGGCGTCTTCGCCCAGGGCATGTGCGCGGGTGGCGTAGGCCAGCACCACGTCGTCGCTGCGCGACAGCGCGCGCGGCAGGTCGCGCCACAGGTTGTGCAGGGTTTCGGCGTCGGCGCAGGCCCGCAGCGCCTCGCAGGTCAGCAGCGCTTCCAGGGCGTCGAAGCGCTTGCCATCGAGCAACTGGCTCTTGCGCAAGGCCGGCAGGAATTCGCGCGCCGCGCCGCTTTCACCCTGCGCGCGCAGCGCGCGGATCAGCAGAATCAGGCCCACCGGCGACAGCCGGTCGGCCTCGGCCTCGCTGCGCAACAGGGCCTCGGCCGCGGAGGCGTCGCCGCCATTGAGCAGCAATTCGGCACGTTCCACGCGGGCCAGTCTGGCGCCTTCCTCCTGCTCACCCGAGGCAAGTTCCAGCAGGGAATCGGCTTCGCGGCGGCGACCGCGTGCGTGCGCCGCGCGGGCAGCGCCGAGCAACGCCGGCAGCCGCAAGCCGGACCGACGCGACACGCCGGCCAGTTGCTTCTCGGCCTTGGACCAGCGCCCTTCCATCAGGGCGATGCTGCCGCGCCGCAGGCGTTCGCGGTTGCGCCGTCGCGCCAGGCGAATGGCGCCGGCAACCGGCGCACGCAGCAGCCAAAGAACCAGCCTGACCAGCAGCCAGGTACCCAGAAGCAGCGCCAGCGCGCCGATCACGGTGGTCTCGACGCGCCAGCCGCGGATATCGATGCGCAGCAGGCCCGGGTCGCCGGACAGGCCCTGCCACGCCAGCGCCGCGCCGGCAGCGACGGCGAACAGCAGCAGCAGGGCGAGGTAACTTCTCACGAATCGTCCTCGTCGGTGTCCGCGTCGTGGCTGTCCTCACCGTTCTCATCGTCCTCGTGTGCGGGCGGCTCGGGCGCTTCCAGCGCCGGTGCGGGCGATGGCGGCGGCGCACGGACCAGGCTGCGCATGGCACGCAGATTGCCCAGTTCACGCAGGGTCGATTCCGGGGCAGGTGCCGCCGGCACCAGTCGTGCCGCGGACAGTTCGGACACGATGTCGCGCGCGGTGGCCAGGGTGGCAACGTTCGGGTCGAAACCTTCGGACAGCAGGTGCCCCACCCGTTCGGTGCCACGTCGCCAGCCCTCGTCGTCGCGCGCGGCCAGGCTTGCGCGCAGCAGTTCGATCTCCGGCGCTGCCGCGGCGCGGCTGCAGGCCGGCGTGGGCGCGCTGCGGCCCTCGTGGTCGATGCCCAGGCCGCCGCCGGC
>DAOMOD010000282.1:0-4188 GCA_035444205.1 Lysobacteraceae bacterium | reverse complement strand
CGCGGGCGCGAACTGGGTTTCAGCCTGGAGGAGATCCGCAGCCTGCTGCGCTTGAACGACGATCCGAAGCTGTCGTGCGGCGACGTCGATGCGCTGGCGCGCGTGCACTTGGCCGACATCCATCAGCGGATCGAGGCGCTGACCCGCATGGCGGGCGAACTGGAGCGAGTGATTGCCCAGTGCGCTGGCGGCGAGCGCGGAACATGCACCATCCTGGGGGCACTGCGGCACACGGGCCACGATGTGACTTCGTGCGCCGATCCGGGGTGTCGCCCATGACCTTGGAACGATACCTGGAGGCCGCCGAACGCGAAAACACGCAGCGCAGCTACGCCTCGGCGCTGCGGCACTTCGAGGTCGAATGGGGTGGCCACCTGCCGGCCACGCCGGACAGCGTCGCCCGTTATCTGGCCGATCACGCCGCGCTGTTGGCGAATAACACGCTCCGACAGCGGCTCGCTGCGCTGGCGTCCTGGCATCGCGAACACGGGTTCGTCGATCCCACCCGCGCGCCATTGGTGCGCAAAGTGCTCAAGGGCATCCAGACGGTGCACCCCTCGGTGGAGAAGCAGGCCGAGCCTTTACAACTGACCCGACTGACGCAGGTCGACGACTGGCTCCGCACTGCGATCTCGGTCGCCCGCGAACGCGGCGATCGCGCGGACGAACTGCGCCATCGCCGCGACCGATCCCTGATCCTGCTCGGCTTCTGGCGCGGCTTCCGCGGCGATGAACTGATCCGCGTGCAAGTCGAGTACTTGCACCTGGTCCCTGGCGAAGGGATGACCTGTTTCCTGTCGCGCAGCAAAGGCGACCGTCAGGCCTTGGGCACCACCTACAAGGTGCCGGCGCTATCGCGATTGTGCCCGGTGACTGCGATCGTGGATTGGACGACCACGGCCGCCCTGACGAAGGGGCGGCTGTTCCGCGGCATCGACCGCTGGGGGCGTGTGAGCGAGACGCCGCTGCACCCGAATAGCCTGATCCCGCTGCTGCGCCGCCTGCTGACCGCCGCCGGGCTTCCGGATGCGGAGGAGTACAGCAGCCACTCCCTGCGTCGCGGGTTCGCCGGTTGGGCCAACGCGAACGGCTGGGACGTGAAAGCAATGATGGAATACGTCGGCTGGCGCGACGTGCACTCGGCGATGCGCTACCTCGACGGCAGCGACCCATTTGCGCGCCATCGTATCGAGGCGAGCCTGCCGCCGCCTGCGTTACCTGCACCTTGACCAAATGAGGCTTCAATGGCGTCGATCGAACGGACCGCGTATCCCCAGTTCAAACGCAATCCCGTCGTCCGCGAATTGGTCGTCGCCTACACGCCCACCGACGCCGAACTGACCTTCATTGCCGACAATGCCCGGCAACCCGGCCATCGATTGATCTTGGCAATCTTGCTGAAATCTTTCCAGCGACTGGGCTATTTCCCCGCAATCGATGAAGTGCCCGCAGGGGTCATCCGGCACCTCCGCAATGCGCTGCGGTTCCGGGTCCAGATCAAGCCCGCCGACATCGCGCCGAACAAGCGCTACCGCTATTTCCAGCGGATCCGGGCCTATCTGCAGGTCCGGGCCTATGCCGACGGCGGCCTCGACGTGGCGGCCCGTGCCATCCATGAAGCCGCCGCCGTCATGGACAATCCGGCCGACCTGATCAATGTGGCGATCGAACAGCTCGTACGCGACCGGATCGAGTTGCCCGCGTTCTCCGCCCTGGATCGCCTGGCCCGCCGAGTTCGCACCCTGGTCAATGGCCGTTACTTCGCCCTCATCGACAAGCGGCTGACGGCGGACGAGAAGCAACGGCTGGACGATCTGCTGGTCGTCACCGACGCTCGCATCAAGAGCCCGCTGCAGGCCATCAAGCGGCTGCCGAAACGATCTTCTCTGCAGCACTTCCAGGAACTGCTCGACCACATCGCGGCGTTGGACGAGTTGGTCGGCAGCGAACGGCACCTGGCGGACGTGCCGGAACTCAAGCGCAAGCACTTCGCCGCCGAAGCCCGGGTACTGGACGCTGCCGAGTTGCGCGATTTCGGCCCGGCCAAACGACACGCGCTGCTGCTGTGCCTGATCCATCGCGCCCGGGTGCAGACCCGCGACGACCTAGCTGAGATGTTCATCAAACGCATGGGCAATCTCCACAACCGCGGCAAGGAGGAACTGGAGCGGCTGCGTGCGCGCTACCGCGAGAAGACCGAGGCCATCGTCGCCACGATGTCGGATGTGATCCAGGTGCTCGACCGTCACCCGGGCGACACCGACGCAGGACGGGAGATTCGCCGCCTGGTCAGCACGCGCGGGGGCGTCCAGACCCTGCAGGCTGACTGCGATGCCATCGCCGCCCACAGCGGCGACAACCACCTGCCGCTGCTGTGGCCGTTCTACAAGAGCCACCGCGCCACCATCCTGCGCATGGTGCGCATGCTGGACCTGGAATCCACCACCGAAGACCGTTCGTTGATCGACGCGATCGAGCTGATCCTGTCGCAGGAGCGTGCCCGCGGCGACTGGCTGGACGAACCGGTCGATCTGGCGTTCACGACCCAGCTCTGGCGAAAGACCATCACCCACCGCACCGAGCAGGGCGAGGAACGCATCCACCGCCGCCTGTTCGAGGTGTGCGTGTTCTCCTCACTGGCCAACGAACTGAAATCCGGCGACGTGGCCGTGCGCGGTTCGGAAACCTACGCCGATTACCGCGAGCAGTTGCTGCCCTGGGAGCAGTGCGAGCCGTTGCTGGACGACTACTGTCGCCAAGTGGGTTTACCGGCCTCCGCGGTGGGATTCGTCAATGCCTTGCAGTCCAAGCTGATGCAAGTCGCGGACCTGACGGATCAGGGTTACCTGGAGAACGGCCAGGTGATCATCGGCGACGACGGGTTTCCGGTGCTCAAGCGCCACAAGGCCAAGGACATGAGCAGCGGCGCTCGCGCCCTGGAGACCGCGATCCTCGACCGCCTGCGCGAGCGCAGTGTCATCGAGATCCTCTGTGACGTGGCGCACTGGACCCGCTGGCCGCGGCATTTCGGACCGCTGTCCGGGTCCGACACCAAGATCGACCAGCCCACCGAACGCTACGTGCTGACGGCGTTTACCTATGGTTGCAACCTCGGCCCGGCCCAGGCCGCACGGCATCTGCGAGGCGCTGCGTCGGCGCACATGCTGTCGTTCGTCAATCGCCGTCACGTGGATGCGAACAAGCTGGCAGCGGCCTGCCGCGACATCATCAACAGTTACGCCGGCCTGCAGCTTCCCAAATTCTGGGGCGATGGCAAGCGCGCCGCGGCCGACGGCACCAAGTACGACCTGTACGACCAGAACCTGCTGGCGTCGTACCACATCCGTTATGGCGGCTACGGCGGCATTGCCTATCACCATGTGTCCGACACCTACGTGGCGCTCTTCAGTCACTTCATCCCGTGCGGCGTCTGGGAAGCGGTGTACATCATCGACGGGCTGCTGAAGAACACCTCCGACATCCAACCCGACACCGTCCATGCCGATACCCAGGGTCAGTCGCTGCCGGTATTCGGGCTGTCGCACTTGCTGGGCATCCAGCTGATGCCGCGCATCCGCAACTGGCGCGACTACCGGTTCTTCCGTCCGGACGAGGACAGCCGCTACGAGCACATCGATGCGCTGTTCCGGGAAGATGTGGACTGGGACCTGATCGAGACCCACTGGAAGGATCTGATGCAGGTCGTGCTATCGATCAAGTCCGGCAAGATCGCGGCCTCGACGCTGCTGCGCAAGCTGGGCAACTACAGCCGCAAGAACCGCCTGTACCAGGCCTTCCGGGCACTCGGTGCTGCGGTGCGCACGTTGTTCCTGCTGCAATACATTTCCGATCGCGAGCTACGCGAACAGATCACGGCCTCCACCAACAAGGTCGAAGCCTATAATGGGTTTTCGAAGTATTTCTTCTTCGGCGGAGAGGGTGTGATCGCCGATAACGACCCGCTCGAACAGGAGAAGGCGGTCAAGTACAACGACCTGGTCGCCAACGCCGTCATCTTTCATAACGTGGTCGAACAGACCCGCATCATCAAGACGCTGATGCGAGCGGGTTGGAAGATCACCCCGGAGGACGTGGCGGCGCTCAGTCCCTACGTGACCAGCCACGTGAAGCGGTTCGGCGATTACCTGATCGACGTGGACGCGCTGCCGGAACCGTACGAAATCGAGC
>DAOMOD010000281.1:0-4213 GCA_035444205.1 Lysobacteraceae bacterium | reverse complement strand
AGCAAGTCCCTCGACCGCAACAGCTACGATTCCGGCGACTGGTTCAACCGCATCGACTGGACGCTGCAGGACAACTACTTTGGAACGGGCCTGCCGCCGGCCTGGGACAACGCGCCGAACTGGCCGTGGATGCGGCCGCTGCTGGCCAATCCGGCGATCAGGCCCGAGCCTGCGCAGATCGTCTGGACCCGCGATGCCTTTCTGGATCTGTTGCGGATCCGCGCCAGCTCGACGCTGTTCCGCCTGCGTACGGCCGAGGACGTGCGCACGCGCCTCCACCTGCCGAACAGCGGTGCACAGCAGGAGCCCACCGTGCTGGTCGGGCACCTCGACGGCGAGGGTTACGCCGGGGCGAACTTCCGTGAGGTGATGTACTTCATCAACGTCGACGTGCGCGCGCACGCGTTGCGCGCCGATGGGCAGCACGGGCGTGGCTGGACGCTGCATCCGGTACACGCTGCCGAGGACGCCGCCGACCGCCGCGCTGCCACCGAGGCGCGCTACGATGGCAACGAAGGCCGTTTCGACATTCCACCGAGAACCGCCGTGGTGTTCGTAGTGCCCCTGTAGGAGCCCACCCGTGGGCGACCGCGTGGCACGGTGATCGGAACGGTCGCCCACGGGTGGGCTCCTACGAGGAATCGGAACCTGTATTGAGGTCCATGCCATGAACGACAATCGCATCAAGAACGTGGTGATCATCGGCGGCGGCACCGCCGGCTGGATGTCGGCTGCGGTGCTGGCCAGGCTGTTCGAGGGGCAGCTCGACATCCGCCTGATCGAATCCGAGGAGATCGGCATCGTCGGTGTCGGCGAGGCCACCATCCCGCAGATCCGCAACTACAACGGCACGCTCGGCATCGACGAGAACGAATTCGTGCGCGAGACCCGGGGCAGCTTCAAGCTCGGCATCGAGTTCGTCGACTGGCTGCGCAAGGGTCACGCCTACCACCACGCTTTCGGTGGTATCGGCGGTCGCGACCTCGGCCTGGTGCCGTTCCACCATTACTGGCTGCGCGCGCACCTGGCCGGCAAGGCGCCGGAGATCGGCGCCTACACCTTCAATGTCATCGCCGCGCGCCAGAACCGTTTCCTGCGCGCCGCCAACGTCGAGAACTCGCCGCTCAGCAACGTCGCCTACGCCTATCACTTCGATGCCAGTCTCTACGCACGCTACCTGCGCGGCTACAGCGAGCAGCGCGGCGTCAAGCGCATCGAGGGCAAGGTGGTCGACACCGTGCTGCGCGCCGAGGACGGTTTCGTCGAGGCGGTGGTGATGGAGGATGGCCGCCGCATCGAAGGCGAGCTGTTCATCGACTGCTCCGGCTTCCGTGGTCTGCTCATCGAACAGGCGCTGAAGACCGGCTACGAGGACTGGAGCCGGTGGTTGCCCTGCAACCGTGCCCTGGCGGTGCCCTGCGCCTCGGCCGGTGAGCTCACCCCGTATACGCGCTCCACCGCGCGCAGCGCCGGCTGGCAATGGCGCATCCCGCTGCAGCACCGCATCGGCAACGGCTACGTCTACTGCAGCGACCACATCAGCGACGACGAGGCCGCCGCCACGCTGCTGGCCAACCTCGACGGCGAGGCCCTGGCCGATCCGCGTCCGCTGCGCTTCGTCACCGGCAAGCGCAGAAAGTTCTGGAACCGCAACGTGGTGGCGGTGGGCCTGGCCTCGGGCTTCATGGAGCCGCTGGAGTCGACCAGCATCCACTTCATCCAGTCGAGCCTGTCCAAGCTGGTCGCCTTCTTCCCCGACAAGTGCTTCGACCCGGCCGACATCGACGAATACAACCGCCTGGTGCAGTTCGAGTTCGAGCGCGCCCGCGACTTCATCATCCTTCACTACAAGGCCAACCAGCGCGACGATTCGCCGTTCTGGGACTACTGCCGGAACATGGACATCCCGGACACCCTGCAACGGAAGATCGACCTGTTCCGCAGCAGCGCGCGCGTGCACCGCGAGCACGAGGAGCTGTTCGTCGAGGTGTCCTGGGTGATGGTGATGCTGGGCCAGGGCATCCTGCCGCGAAGCTACCACCCGATGGCCGACCTGATTCCCGAGGACGAACTGCACCGGTTCCTGGAAGGCGTGCGCGGTGTGCTGGAGCGCTCGGCGGCGGCCATGCCGACCCATGCCGATTACCTGGCGCGCTATTGCGCACCGGCGCGGGCGGCGTGACGGGTGAGGCAGCTGGCAGATTCCGCCCCGTGCTGTTCTCCTTCCCCCGCGCGCGGGGGAAGGCTGGGATGGGGGGCTTTTGGCCTCGAACAGCGTGCGACTTCTTCGGCTTCGATGTCCCCCCTCCCCAACCCTCCCCCGCAAGCGGGGGAGGGGGTCAGAAGAAGAGCCTCCCCCGCAAGCGGGGAGGGGTCAGAAGAAATGCCTCCCCCGCAAGCGCGGGAGAGAGTCAAGAGACATGCCCCTGTAGGAGCCCACTTGTGGGCGACCGTCCCCTGGTGTCAATACCCTTACGACTGAACGGAATACGAGATGTCCATGCGCTTCCGGTTGCTGCTTCTCCTCCTTGTTGCCGCTTCCGCCCATGCCGACCCGGTCGCCCGCGTCGACTCGCCGGGCAAGGTGCTCGGCGTCGAACTGCACCTGGTCGAGGGCCGGCTCGACTATCGCGTAAGCCGCTTTGGCGATCCGCTGATCGGCGCTTCGCGCCTGGGTTTCCTGTTGCGTGACGCGGAGAAGATCGAGCGCAATCTGAACTTCGTCGACGCCGTTGTGGAGAGCGTGGACGAAGTCTGGGAACAACCCTGGGGCGAACGCCGCTATTCGCGCAATCGCTACCAGGAACTGCGCGCGCGCTTCGTGGAATCCATCGGTGCCGAGCGCAGGTTCGATGTGGTGTTCCGCGTCTACGACGACGGCCTCGGCTTCCGCTACGAGTTTCCGCAACAGCACGGCATGGAGGAGATGGTCATTGACGACGAATTGACCGAGTTCCACCTGCTGCCGGCGGCCACCGCCTGGTGGATTCCGGCCGGTGAATGGAACCGCTACGAGTACCTGTACCAGCGCACGCCGCTGGTCGAAGTCGGCGCGGCGCATACGCCGATGACGGTGCGCACGGCCGATGGCCTGCACGTCGCCTTCCACGAGGCCGCCCTGGTGGACTACGCATCGATGTGGCTGCGCCGCGTCGAAGGGCAGCGCCTGCGCGCACAGCTTGCGCCCGGCGCCGAGGGCTTCAGCGTGCGCCGCACGCTGCCGTTCCACACGCCCTGGCGAACGGTGCAGATTGCCGATACGGCGGGCGGCCTGTACGAGTCCGACCTGATCCTCAACCTCAACGAGCCCAACGCGCTCGGCGATACCGCCTTCGTCAAGCCGTCCAAGTACATGGGCATCTGGTGGTCGCTGCATCTCGACACCGAGAGCTGGGCGACCGGCGCCAGGCACGGCGCTACCACGAAGAACGCGAAACGCCACATCGATTTCGCCGCCGAGCACGGTTTCCGTGGCCTGCTGATCGAGGGCTGGAACCCCGGCTGGGACGGGCAGTGGTTTGGCAACGGCTGGGATTTCGACTTCACCACTGCCACCGCCGACTTCGACCTCGAAGCAGTCGCTGCCTATGGCAAGGAGAAGGGCGTGCACCTGGTCGGACACCACGAGACCGGCTGCGCGGTCAGCCATTACGAGCGGCAACTGGAAGACGCCTTCGCCCTGTATGCGCGCCTTGGTATCGACTCGGTCAAGACCGGCTACGTCTGCGACGCCGGGCAGATCGAACGCCAGGATGCACCGGGCGCGCCGGTGCGGCGCGAGTGGCACGACGGCCAGTGGATGGCCGGCCATCACCTGCGCGTGGTCGAAGCGGCGGCGCGCCACGGCATCTCGATCAACGCCCACGAACCGATCAAGGACACCGGCCTGCGCCGCACCTACCCGAACTGGCTGACCCGCGAGGGCGCGCGCGGCATGGAGTACAACGCCTGGGGCAATCCCAAGAACCCGCCCGAGCACGAGGTCCACCTGGTGTTCACGCGCATGCTGTCGGGGCCGATGGACTACACCCCCGGCGTGCTCAGCCTGCGCGGTCGCCACGACACCCCGATTCCCTCGACGCTGGCACGCCAGCTCGCGCTGTACGTGGTGATCTACAGCCCGCTGCAGATGGCCGCCGACCTGCCCGAACACTACGAAAGGCACATGGAGGCCTTCCAGTTCATCAAGGACGTGCCGGCCGACTGGTCGCAG
>DAOMOD010000280.1:0-4273 GCA_035444205.1 Lysobacteraceae bacterium | reverse complement strand
TCACGGGTCGCGCCGGCGGCGATGATGCGTTCTTCCATCGGGGTATGGTCGCATGACGCCTGCTTCCGCGCACGGTGGCGTCGGCGGCCGTCAGGGGCGCCACTGCTTCTCCGGTTGCCGCGGCCAGCGGGTCCTCCGGCTGCACCGCGCTGTCGCGAACATCGCCAGCCGATGGCCAGCGGAATCATCCTCTTCCCAGCGCCAGCCCAAGTGGTCCTCAGCCGGCACTGGACGCCAAGGCAGACGAAAACCTATTCGACGCTCATGAGCTCCGGTTCTTCCGTACCCAGTTCGTCATCGGTCACGTTCTCCGGCTTGTACTTGGTGTCGCCGAAATAGATCGTGCGCCATTTGGTGAGGTTGCCGGTGAACCAATGCGATGTCGAGTCGTGTCCGTAGCCATCGAAGAACAGTTCGACGTTTTCGGGCAGCGGCGCGGTGTTCTCCCATGCCTGCAGCATGGTGCGTTCGCTCATGCGCAACTTGCGGCCGCGGTCACGCTTGCGGCGAAGGCTGGCCATCTTCCGTGCCAGGACGTCCGCCTCGCGCAGCAGGCCCTTGCGGTGTTTCGTCGCCTCGGACAGTTCGCTGTACTTGCCGCGGATGGCATCCTCGATGGTATTCCATTCGGCCATCTCCTCGGCGCTCATTGATTCATACGAGTTGTATGGGTCCTTCAGCCGGCTTTTCTGCCGGTTGAGCGTACGCAGCTCCGCCTTCAGCGCATCTTCGCGCTCTCGCAGTTGCTGCATCGATGCGAGGTTGTCGCCGCGCTCGATCCGTACTTTCAGCCAGCGGTGCAGCAGCTCCATGTGCGCGGCCTGGACCGCCTCCAGCCGGCCCTGCTTGAGCCGCACAGCCTGCAGGTAGCCGTTGTAGGCGGCGCGAAGTTCTGGGGCGTCCTTGTTGAACTCGTCCTGGTCTTCCACATCGAGATTGGAAATGTTCCTCAACAGGACTCCCGCCGCTTTCGCCATGTCGTACATCTCGTGCAAGCCAAATCGAGCGATACTGTTCTTGCGCCCTTGGTACTTGGGGTCGTATCCGCCGCCAACATCAGAATGTACGCCCGGATACCAGATCTCCACCGTGTTGTGTGGATACCGGCCATCGTCGCGGGTGGAATCCAGCGGAAACTGCGGTCGCAACTCGTGCGCAGCGGTCATGTGCACGCACTGCTCCACAATCGGCGGGAGCTTCACATCATGCGCCCAGTCGCTGTGCCCGTCTTTTGCGTTGAAGGTTGCGGAAACTGGACCATTCCAGACCGAACAGACGGTGTCGAAGATACCCATGAACGCGACACGCAAGGGAATTTCGCCGTAGCGCCAGGTGCCGTCCGGCTGCGGCTTACAGCGCGCCACGAGATCGCGCACGAAAGCGCGCGCCTGCGCCGCGCCGCGTGAGAAGCCGAACACCGATACGTTGATGATCAGGACCTTCTTTGCCGCCTGCTTCTCGATCAGTTCGTCGAGTTGCTGCAAAGCATACTCGACCCGCTCGCCGCCGCCGTTGCCAAATGCAGAGCCTCCCACGCCCCCTTCGTCTCCAATCTCGGAGAATGGAGTGCCTACGCCGGGAATGTATGGGCGTGCAATATTGGGTTCTTCTCTGACATACGCAGAATGCAACTTGGCGATGTTCGACAGGGCACGCCGATCCACCGGCTTGTCCATCTCTTCATTGCGATTGTTGCCGGTTCCGTCGAAGAAGACACTCAGATGCAGCACCTCGGTGCAGCCCGATCCTGCCTCTTCTGGATCCAGCACGCTGCACGACATCGCCGTTTGCCGCTGCTGGCGCTCCCCGTCGCCGAGCGGACGGGTGCCCCGCGCCAGCCGGGCGATTCGGGCAGATGGGTCAGCATCGGCTACCGGATCCGGGGATCCGGGGAGCAGATCCACCTGCCCCGGGATCTCGGTTGGGTCATTACGGTCTTCCATGCTCTCGATGTCCTTCTGGAATGGGGATGCGCCGGAAATTGAAGACGCTGTCTTGCCGACTGATCATTTCGGCTTCGACGCGACCATCGGGATAGAAGTGCAGGACAAGTTCGTTGGGGTTGTCCGGATAGGGGAATTTGATCGGGACCGAGGCACTTTTGCTCTCGACCGGCATTCGCGTGTATGTATCCGTGCGCATGTCGTAGAGCCCGGACACATCCCATTTTACTTCGACGGTATGCTGCTTTGTTCGATCACGCGGCGGTTGTGGCCCCATAGCACTACCACCATTCGTATATGCGTCTGCCCCACCCAGCCACATGTCATCAACGGTAATGTTCCGAATTGCCCTGCCTGTGTAATTGAACGCAAAGAGCTTCAGGCTCCGCGCCTTGTTCGCACCTTTGGCCTGCGCGGAAGCGCTTGTGCATCCTGCCACCAGCGCGACCAGCGCAAGCAATACGACGCCTACAATCAGGATTGGCTTCATATTGTCCATCCGTCACTCTCCTGCGATTGCAGTCGTGGTTCCTGCGGATTCCATTGTGTCCAAAACGGCACGTCGCAATGCGATCACGTCCACGCCGACGAGCGTCATTGAGTTCAACGCATCCATCGACCACCCCCTGATGCGCCCGGAATGGCGGAGGTCGCTTCGCCGCACATCCTGAACACCGCGCTGGCTGGACTCATTTCGATTCCTCATCCCGCGTCAGTCGGCTGTTGATGAGGATTTCCGTCCACTGCTTCACCACTGCGGGGTCGACTGGTGGAGACAACTCCATCGTGACCATATGGATCGCCGCCTTGCTTTCGCGAACGTATCCAAGAGTAACCGAACGAACTGCGCCATGACTTTCGAACTTGTAGGCAGCCTCGTATTTCCCGACCCCACGCACTTCGTGCAGCATCAGCATTCGGATAGTGTCATCGTACGAGGAGAACAATCCATAGAGCCACTTCGGCATTTCGCGTGCGGAGTATGGGGAGAACTGCTTGTCGATGGTCGATACATCGATCTCATCGAAAGGCGGGGCAACCCCTTCGGTTGCGACAGGCTTGTGCTTCCAGTTGCGGGTCGGTCCCTCTTCCTTTGCGTCTCTGGAATCCCACTGGTACTCCGAAGGCAGATCGAGAATCAGGCGCTCTCGCTTCCATGGACTTTCCGTGGATTCGGCGGCTTGCGCACTCCACGCGATCGCGAGCAGCCAAAGCGCCGTGACCAGCCAGAAGGTGCGCACCCACTGCCCGCACCTCCAAGGATTGTTGTTGCTGTTGGCCAGATGAATGTCGCCGATCACTTTCATTCCCAACTCTCCACCACTGGCCAAACCTCATCACCGATGTCGCGAGCAGTGCGCCTACCCGCGGCGAAATCTTCAAGTCGCAGGTGCCAGGCAGGATCCAGATGGAAGTCCTCATTCAGCAAAAGCGCCCATGTACAGACCATGACGATCCGCTTGCCGTCGCGGATGCCGTACTGTCCGGAGAGGCGGAAGCACTTGCGGAAGAACCGGTACCGGTCACGCGGCGGCACCCGGTCCAGAAGTTCCTGATCAGAGAATGCGAAATGATCGATCAGGGTATAGGGATAGGTGTCATCGATGAGTTGACGACGTTGTGCGTCGCTGAACTGCAAGGGGCTGCTGTGGGGATCCGGGTCGGGCGCCGTCAGCGTTAGCGACTGCCAGGAAAGGTCTGGACCGACGAACCACCAGCGATGTCCGACGGCCTCGAAGGCGTGGCGTTGCGCCGAGGTCAGCACATTGACCAGCAGGGGGAGCACCCGCCCGTCGAAGAAGCGGACCAGGAACTCCTTTCCGTTCGGGAATTTCGCGTCGAGCCGACGCATCAGCCGACGCGACAGTTCGTCCTGTCGCAGGGACGAGTCGATGAAGCTGATCGCCCCGGGACTTTTGACGTCAGGAGCGGCACGTCGCAGCAATTCGGTCAGTCCGGTGTCCACCGGTAGTCGCAGCAACTGCACCGAGGCATCGGCGGTGCCATCTGCCAACACACCATCGAACAGCCGAACTGCGCCCGCCGCACCAGGAATGCGTTTGAGGAGGTCACCAGTCGACTTGCACTGTGCACCGTCCATCAGCAGGAACCGATCCGTGCCCTCGGACGGTGGTTGCCAATCGAAAGACGGAATGAATCCGGCAGGCATGGTTCAACCCTTGGGCGTGAACGGTGCGGCGCGCTGTGCAGCCAGCATCAGGCATTCCTTGCAAACGGACTGCGGGAAGACGGGAAGCGGGTAGTTCGTCCGGGTCGGCCCGACAAAACTCTTCTTCCCCGCATGCACCTTGATCGTCCCCGGGCATGCA
>DAOMOD010000279.1:0-4298 GCA_035444205.1 Lysobacteraceae bacterium | reverse complement strand
TGCCCGACACCGTCGGCACCGGCGGCGACAGCCACACCCGCTTCCCGATCGGCATCTCCTTCCCGGCCGGCTCCGGCCTGGTGGCCTTCGCCGCCGCCACCGGCGTGATGCCGCTGGACATGCCCGAGTCGGTGCTGGTGCGCTTCAAGGGCAAGATGCAGCCGGGCGTGACCCTGCGCGATCTGGTCCACGCGATTCCGCTGTACGCGATCAAGGCCGGCCTGCTGACGGTGGAGAAGAAGGGCAAGAAGAACATTTTTTCCGGCCGCATCCTCGAAATCGAAGGCCTGCCGGACCTCAAGATCGAGCAGGCCTTCGAGCTGGCCGATGCCTCCGCCGAGCGTTCCGCCGCAGCCTGCACGGTGCGCCTGAACAAGGAGCCGGTGATCGAGTACCTCAACAGCAACATCACCCTGTTGCGCTGGATGATCGCGCAGGGCTATCAGGATGCGCGCACGCTCGAACGCCGCATTGGGAAGATGGAGGCCTGGCTCGCCGACCCGCAGCTCATGGAAGCCGATGCCGACGCCGAGTATGCAGCAGTGATCGAGATCGACCTCAACGACATCATCGAACCCATCGTCTGCTGCCCGAACGATCCGGACGATGCCAAAACCCTGTCCGACGTCGCCGGCGCGAAGATCGACGAGGTGTTCATCGGCTCGTGCATGACCAACATCGGCCACTTCCGTGCCGCCGCCAAGCTGCTCGAAGGCAAGCGCGACCTGCCTGTGCGCCTGTGGATCGCCCCGCCCACCCGCATGGACGAGGCCAAGCTCACCGAAGAGGGCCACTACGGCACCTTCGGCGTGGCCGGTGCGCGCACCGAAATGCCCGGCTGCTCGCTGTGCATGGGCAATCAGGCGCAGATCCGCGAAGGCTCGACCGCCATGTCCACCAGCACCCGCAACTTCCCCAACCGCCTCGGGCGCAACACCGACGTCTATCTGGGTTCGGCGGAACTGTCGGCGATCTGCGCGACCCTCGGCCGCATCCCGACCCGCGAGGAATACCTCGCCGACGTCGGCGTGATCAACGCCCAGGGCGACCAGATCTACCGCTACATGAACTTCGACCAGATCGAGGAGTACCGCGCGTCGGCCTGAGCGCTGGCGACAGTCGATTGACCCGCACGAGCCCGGCAGCGATGCCGGACTCGACGCTGAGCACGGCCGCCCGTTGATGGAGTCGAAGGCGTCGAGATCCCGGCTCAACGCCGTCGGAAGGCAGGGCACTCGGACAAGCGCAGCGGGTACGAGGAGCACATCGGGCAAGCGCAGCGCAAACCTGCGCGCCTACAACACGACCTTCCACATCAACGCCTTGATCGATCCGCCCGAGCAATGGGAGCAAAGGGATCATGCCTTCCAGCAGCGCCGCGTCCGGTGCCCAGCGGACGTGATCGGCAGGCACGTGGAAGGCGGCATCCTGCCCAGCCTCAAGGCCGGCCACATACAGGCGCGCGTCAGCCGACGCGTGCTCGTGCCCATGGGTGCGAGCCGGCTGCGCGACTGGCGGGCGGCACGAGGGTTATCGGGGCGAGCGCCAGCAACAGCGGAATGGAATGCGACTTCATCACTGGACTCCGTGACGAGCAGGGAAAGCCTGATGCCAGGCCAGGCATGTCTGCGGTCCCATGATCGGGATCATGTCGGGTGGCATTCACGGTTTCGCCAGGAATGAGGCCGCGGCACCTGGCATGGCGGGCGCGCGCCCAAGCCTCAGGACGGCGGGTTTTCCAGCAGTGCGCGCCGTACCGCTTCCGGTGGCAGCGAGCCGACCGATGAAAGATGCCCGGAATCGAGCATCTCCGGCAGACGGTGCCGCCAGTCTGGCGGCAGCGCCGTGCTCTTTTCACAGGTCAGGCCGACCCTGCCGTTTCGACCGCCGCGCTTGGCCGCATAAAGCGCGAGATCGGCCATTTCCACGACGTCAGTCCAGCTGGTCTGGTGCGGGAAGCAGGGCTGAAGCGGAAACACCGCGTGGCCCAGCGAGCAGGAGCAATACAGTCGGCGACGGTCCGGCAACTCGAAGGGCGTGGCGGCGATGGTGCGGACCACCCGATCAGCCAGCTCGGCGGCATGCTGACGTGTCATATGGCGGGCAACGACGAGGAATTCCTCACCACCCCAGCGCACCAGGTGGTCGCTGTCACGGAAGCAGGCGCGCAAACGATCGGCCACTTGCATCAGCACCGCATCGCCGGCCGCGTGGCCATAGACGTCGTTGACCTGCTTGAAATGGTCGATGTCGATCAGGAAGAACAGCAGGTCGGCCTGTCCGGAGCTGCTGCCATCGGCGAGGGCGGTTTCGTGGCGGCGGAGCGATTCGGCCACGTCGCCCTCGATGTGGGCGGCGAAGTAGCGTCGGTTGCGCAATCCGGTGAGTGGATCGGTGAGGCTGGCTTCCTCCAGCGCCTGGGATTTTTCGCGCAGCGTGATGGATACTTCCTGCAGTTCGCGGGTGCGCGTCGCGACGTGACGCTCGAGCTCGTGCTGGCGCTTGCGCAGCCAGCGGGTGCGCTGGTGGATCAGCGTGTTCACCAACGCGCCCAGCAGGATCACGGCACCAATCCGCGTCCACCAGGTTTGCCACCAGGCCGGCTCCACCCGCAGCGGTATCGACAGGGAACGATTGTCGAAGCGTCCGGAGCGGTTGCTGCTGCGCAGCTCGAAGCGGTAATCGCCCGGCGCGAGATTGGCAAAGGTCGCGACACGGTAGTCGGCATCCACTTCGGTCCAGTTCTCACTTTCGCCCAGCAGGCGATAGGCGTAGCGGATCCGGTCGGGGGCGTTGTAGTCGAGCGCGGCAAATTCGATGGCGAGGCTGCGTTGGCCCGGGGTGAGGATCAGCCCGTCCTGTCCGTATGCCTGGGGAGCGGCGACGCCGTTGATGCGCAGGTCGGTGATGGCAAGCGGTGGGGTGTTTTCGGAGAAGTGGAACTGCTCGGGCAGGATCGCCAGAAGGGACTGGGTGCCACCAAACAGCAGGATGCCGTCGCGGGTCTTGGCGTAGGCACGGAACCAGGGCGAGCCCAGCTCCGCGCCATCGCTTGGGCCCAGCGTGAGGACCCGGCCGAGGGTGGAATCCAGGACATGGTTCTGGGTCCACAGGCGGCTCTGGGCATCGTGCAGAAGGTTGGCTCCGAAGGGGCGGCCCGGCAGGTCGTACTTCTGGCTGATGGCCTCGACCCGTTCGTTCCCGTCGGCATCGATGCGCACGCGGAACAGGCCCGATGGCGTGTCGAACCAGACGCTGTCTTCCGCAGCGACAAGCAGGCCGAGTACATCCGGGTTGTATCCGCGTGCCGGGTGAGCGGCCAGGACCCGGCGGGGCTCCGCCTCCGGGGTGTCGAGCAGGGCGAGGCCGGACTCACCGCCGATCCACAGGCGTCCGGCTGAATCGAAGGACAGTGCGTTGATGTCGCCGCGCAGCGGGGTGTTCACATCGCCGTGCTTGCGTTCCAGTTGCGTGGCGCCGGGTCGATGCCGCCACAGGCCGTCTTCGGTGGCGAGCCACAGGCCGCCAGCGGGGTCGGCGAGCAGGCGCCGCACGCGACCACCCTCCAGTGCGAACGATTGCAGCGGAGCACTCTCGGTGGCACGGCGGAACACGCCGGCGTCGCTGCCGATCCACAGGGCACCATCGACGGTTTCCGCCAGGCCAGTGATGCGGACGCCGCGCAGTAGCGGCTGTCCGCTCGCATCATGCAACGCACCGAGGGGGCGCAGTTGGGCGTCGAGCACCGCGATGCCCCGGTCCTGGGTGCCCAGCAGGATACGTCCGTCGGCGAGCACGGTGATGGCGCGCACGTTCAGATCGTCGGGCGCGTTGTCCACCTCGGCAAAGGCAAGACGGTCGCGCAGCCGGAAGGCCGTGTTGAGCGAATTGTGTCGCTGCACGCCGCCGCCGTAGCTTCCCACCCAGAACTGTCCGCCGCGATCGCGCAGCAGGGCGTGGACTTCACCGCTGGCCAGCGAGACCGGGTTGCCGGGCTGATGCCGCAGGCGGTACAGCAGGTGACCATCGCTGGCGGCACGGACTTCCACACCGCTGGCGCGGCCGATCCAGAGTTGATCCGGGCTCGCCTGGAGCATGGCGTACACCGAGGCGGCGCTGGTTTCCGGCGAGTCTGGCGTCACTGCCTGCGGTGCGAGGCCATCGGCGGGAGTGCGCCAGAGCCGACCTTCGCGGGTGCCGATCCACACATGCCCGTCATCGGCTTCGAACAGCATGGTGACGCTTGTGTTCGACTCGTCGACCCCAACGGGTGAAAGCGTTGTTTCGCCCGGGGCGAG
>DAOMOD010000278.1:0-4301 GCA_035444205.1 Lysobacteraceae bacterium | reverse complement strand
TCGTCGGCCAGCCTGCCGCCGCCGGGGCGGCTGACGGGGGGGTGCGGCGATGCACATACGACATCTGGCCGAAGGCCTAGCGCTGGTCGTGCATGCCTCCAGGGAAGTGGAAACCCTGCGCCCGGTCATTTGGGCGATGTGCACGCTCGTGCTTCTGGCCCTGCTCGCGATACTGCTGTTCGTGGCGGTACGCGGCTACCGCAAGGGGCGCGAAGAGGGCCACCCGGTGCGCGCTGCCGCTCGCTCGGTCGGCAAGACCTGCCTGGTGCTCGTCGTCGTCGTGGTCGTCGTCCCGACCGGCCTCACCCTGATCCAGGTCGCCTTGAGCGGCGTCTTTTCCTACTTCGAGATTCAGCGCCGCAACGCGCAATTCGAATGGCTGCAGCAGCTCCAGGATCAGCCGCATGGGGCGTTGCCCGCCATCGTTGCCGCCATGCTCGAGGATCCCCGCGCGCGCCGATCCAGAGACTGGGCGCTGCTGATGGACGAGCTGCTCCAGGTGTTGACCCGCGCACAGCCCGAGTCGGACGCTGCCGGCCGTGCTGCCCTGGCGGGTCTGCCCGAACGGCTGCGTCGCCATGCCGAGACCCATGGGCATCGACGCGCAGAACAGAAAGTGGAGGCGATCTCGGGTGCCGCAGCCTGGCAGATCCATCGCCCCGACCCGCTGGCGGCCCTCGATGCCTGTCACACCGCTGCCTGCCGCGACGCCCTGACCATGGCCATGGTGCACTGGTGCCTGCGCTACCGCAGCGCCTGCGGCGTGGCCCTGGAAGGCGACATCGGCGATCAGGTGGAAGACCGGCTTCGGGATGGTGGCGTGAACGCGTACAACCTGAGCGAACTGCTCAGGGCCTATCCACGCCAGCCTGAGCGCTGATGGACCCCCAAGTCCGGAAACCGCCTGGCACCCTTGATCTTCCCTTCTCCCCGCCATTGCGCGGAGAAGGTGGCCGACAGGCCGGACGAGGGGCCGGCCTCGGTGTCGCAAGCTCGCGCGGCGCCTTCGGCACCGCGGCCCCTCACCCCCGCCCCTCTCCCCGCGGGCGGGGCGAGGGGAGACAGGCGCGCGCCCATCCCTCGTCCGCGGTCCACTACGCCTCCGCCTGCGGACGACGCGCCAGGAGGTCCAACGCGAGCACCATCGGCAGCGTGGCCAGCAGCACCAGGGCGAACGCGGAGCCGGGCCATTCGATGTCGTCCCAGGGACGCAGCCCGAACAGCAGGGCTAGCACCAGCGCGACCACCGCCAGCGCGCCTTCGAAAGCAAGCACAAACATGAGCGGGCTTTCGGCCAGCAGGCGTTGCAGCGTGCCGGGTGCTTCGGGTGTGGTGTCGTTGTCTTCCTTCAAGTCGATGCTCCCGGGCCCGGTTGGACGAACAGTCTGGCCATGTTGTGACAGACCAGCCAGTCGCTTCGATGCCGCGCCCATGTCGCCCACGAGAGCGCTCAATAGCAGCCGTCGTAGGTCGGCACCACCGTGCCGACATCGTCCCCCGCGGATTCACGACGGCGGCATGATGATGCCGCCCTGCACCCAGCCTCTGCAGGAGCGGCGGAAGCCGCGACCGTCCCGTCGCATAGATGCCGCGCCCTTGTCGGCCACGAGGTGGCTCCTACAACAGCAACGCCCTGCAAGAGCGCACCCTGTGCGCGACCGCGCCGCCGCTTCGGCGGGGCGGGCTACGCGGGCAGCCGATGGCGCACCAACAGGCGCGCGGCGCGGCGGCCGCGCCATTCGTCCGGTTCGAGCTGAAAGGCGAGTCGCAGGCGATCCGGCAGGTCGTCGCCGTGATAGTGGCCGAACTCGACGGCGGCGACCGGCTCGCGCATGCCTTCGACGCGCACGCGCATGCGCAGGTGGCCCTGCCCCATCGGCGCGTAGTCGCAGATATCGAAGACATCGTCGAACAGCGGCTCAGGGAAGGCCTGGCCCCAGGGCCCGGCATCGCGCAAGGCGCAAGCCAGGGCATGGTCGTAGTCCGACGCGCCGAGCGGACCATCGGTCAGCACCACCCGTGCAAGCGCCTCTGCGTCGAGACAGCGTCTGGCTACCGCATCGAAATGTTCCGCGAAGGCCGGATAGTGCGACAGGCGGAGGCTCAAACCGGCCGCCATGGCGTGGCCGCCGAAGCGCTCGATCAGACCCGGATGCGTGGCATCCACGGCGGCCAGTGCATCACGCACGTGGAAACCGGGAATGGATCGGGCCGAGCCGCGCAACTCGCCGTCCTCGCCCGGCGCAAAGGCCACCACAGGACGATGCAATCGTTCCTTGAGCCGCGAGGCCACCAGCCCCACCACGCCCGGATGCCAGCTTTCGCGGAACAGGCTCAAGCCCACCGGTCCGTCGCCGCCGGCCTGCATGTCCAGTTCGGCCACCGCGGCGTCGGCCTGCGCAAGCATGTCGCGTTGCAGGCTGCGTCGCTCGCGATTGATGCCGTCGAGGATCGCGGCGAGCTCGCGCGCCTGGTCGGGATCGTCGCTGAGCAGGCAGGCGATACCGATGCTCATGTCGTCGAGACGGCCAGCGGCGTTGATACGCGGCGCCACGGCGAAGCCGAGGTCGGATGCCGCGATGCGCGCGGGATCGCGGCCGGCCACGTCGAGCAGCGCGGCGATCCCCGCCGAAGCCCGTCCAGCGCGGATGCGCCGCAGCCCGGCGTCGACCAGCACGCGGTTGTTGTAATCGAGCGGCACCAGGTCGGCCACCGTGCCGACTGCTACCAGGTCGAGCAGACTGCGCAGGTCGGGCTCGGCGCCCGCTGCGAAGTGTCCATCGGCGCGCAGTCGCGCGCGCAGCGCAAGCAGCAGGTAGAACACCACCCCGACGCCGGCCAGCGCCTTGCTCGGAAAGGGATCACCGGGCAGATTGGGATTGACGATCGCATCGGCCCCGGGCAGCGTGGCTCCGGGAAGGTGATGGTCGCTGATGACCACGCGCATGCCGCGTGCCCGCGCACGCTCGACGCCGGCATGACTGGCCACACCGTTGTCGACGGTGAGGATCAGGTCGGCTTCCCCGGCAGCGACCTCGTCGACCAGCGCGGGGCTCAGCCCATAGCCGTGACGCATGCGGTGCGGCACGCGAAAGCCCACCCGGCGCGCACCGAGCATGCGCAGGCCGCGAACCGCCACGGCGCTGCCGGTGGCGCCGTCGGCATCGAAATCGCCGACCACCAGGATTGCGCGATCCTTGTCGATGGCGTCGGCCAGCAATCGGCACGCGCCATCCATGCCGCCAAGGCGATCCGGCTGCGCCAGCGCCGCCAGTCGATATTCCGCCTGGGCCGGCGATTCGAGGCCACGACCTGCGAGTACGCGGCAAAGCACCGGATGCAGATGATCGGCCCGCTCGGTCCAGGCACTCGCTTCACGCCGACGCAACCGCACCGGGCTCATGCGCCCTGCCCCGCTGTGCGAACGGGGCTGCGCCAGAAGCGCCAACGCTGCCAGCCGGCGATACTGAAGCGCTCGCCACCGGCAAACACCAGGTCGGCGCCCCGCGCTGCGCGATGCAGCCACGCTTCCAGATCGGTCTCGGCCGCACTCGCCAGGTCGACCAGCGCGCCGCTGCCGGCCTCCGCCGCGAGCTCGTTCGCATGCGCCATGCCGCCGCGCACCGCAAGTGCGCGCAGCAGCGGATCATCGCCGACCACCGTGGAGAACCCGCCACGCATCCGCGTCGGGCGCCGCCCGGCGCCCCAGAACCACAGGCTGTTGACCGGCAGCAGTCCGTTGGCGGCGCGCGCGACGTTGACCGGATGGCCATGCAGCAACACCTGCGTCTCGTTCAGCAGTCGCCGCCAGCGCGACTGTTCCGCCCCTTCCGGCAGGCAGTGCTCCATGTCTGCGCCGGGCGCGCACTCCGGCGGCTGGAACGCCGGCAGCTCGCCAGCGGCAGGCAGGCGCAGGTACCAGCGGTCTGTGGCCGGCGCTTCAAACTGGAGACCCTCCTCGGCGAACAGGGCGGCGAGGCTTGCGTGCAACGGTCTCACCTCGTCGGACGTCAGCCCGAAGTCGCCGCAGACCATCAGTCGCACCGCGGCGATGTCGACCATGACATGGGCAGGATCGGCGCGCAGCCACTCACCCGCGTCCACGCCATCGGATTCCATGGCGCGTGTCAGCGCCGCCGCCGCCAACGGGCGCGGCTCGATGTCGAACAGCACTTCCAGTTGCCCGGCACGGCTTTCCGGAAGATCGTCCAGCCTGTCGCCCCGACCGAGCAAACGCGCCAGCTTCTCACCCAGGGTCTCGCTGCGCAGCAGGCGTGGCAACGGCGGCAGAAGCAGGGTCA
>DAOMOD010000277.1:0-4318 GCA_035444205.1 Lysobacteraceae bacterium | reverse complement strand
GAAATCGGCGAAAGCGTGCGAGGTGCCGCTGATGGCTGCGATCTTGCGGTAGCGGTAATAGGAGTACCAGTTGGCGAAGTTCTGTCGTTCCGCCGCGGGAAGGGGCACCCAGGTCCAGTTGTTGGTGGTGTAAAGCGTTCCCGTGTTGGATATCTTTCCGTTGGCATCGGCAGTCAATGCCGGGCCGGTGTAGCGGTAATAGCCGGCACCCGTCGCCCCGCAAAAGCTCAGCGTCGACAGATTGCTCGTTGACGAAGCAGTTCCTCCGGGACGATTGTGTTGAATGCCCTCACGCCATGCGGCGGTAAAAGATGCGGCGGGAAAGCTGGTGCCGTTCTCGTACAGCGGTGGTCGGTAGATGGTGTTGGGGTTGTAATAGACACCGTTCATCGGCAGCGCCTTCAGCGTTCCGGCCGCAGCCTGCGGGTCGATGACGCCGGCACACTTCCATCGGTTGCTTCCCCAGGAGGTATTGTTCGGGTCGTAAGGTCGCCTGTCAGGCATGTAATCCCAGCCCATCGAACCCGAATCATCGAAGGTCAGCACTACGTTCGGTGCCACCTTTGTGGTGAGCTCGGGCGGCGTGGTCAGAAGATCCACGGTGCCGGCTGCCGGTGCGGCCTGCGACAGGCCCGACAGCGCGCTTGCAAAGGTGATGGCGGCGGCCATCAGGGAAGTCTTGAGTTGCATCCTGTTCATGACGAAGCTCCTTGAAGGTGCGCGGATCAGGGCGACGCGCCGGTCTGGGTGCCGGTATTGGTGAGGTCGCTGGAGGAGAACACGCTTTCCAGCACGCGGATGGATGCGTTGTTGCCGCCCTGGCTGCGCGCGGTGATGCGGTAGAAGTTGGACTTGCCGGCCTGGCTGCGCAGTTCGCTGTCGATGGCACCGGCCTGGTTGCCAGAGCCGGGGGGCACGTTGGCACCCATGTCTTCGATCATGATGGCCGGCTGCTGGGCCAGCGAGGCCGTTTGCAGGTTGCCGGTCAGGCCCGTGAGCGTGTGGTTGTAGGTGAAAGCACCCGCTGGCGGCGTGACCCAGTTACGCGCGGTGCGGAATGACTGCACTCCGGCCTTCAGCGTTCCGTCCACCTGCGGGCGCTGCACGCAGGTCCCGGTGCTGCTGCCGATGCAGGGCGGCAGGGGCTGGCCTGTTGCGGCGTTGAAGTCCAGGTTCCACAGCCAGGATTCGGCTCCGCGCAATCCGCTGTCGGCGCCCATGGCGCTGAGCTGCTGGTTGCGCATGCCGCCGACCATTTTTTCCTGCAGCATGGAGGAGCTGCTGGCCGCCAGGGCGATCAGGGTGATGAGTACCAGCATGATGAGCGCGATGAACAGCACGGCGCCGCGCTGGCGGGCCGGGATGAGGCCGAGCTTGGAGAAGTTGTGAATAGCCATATGCGACCTACAGGTTGCCGTTGCGTACGGAGAAATAGCCGATGAATTCGCGGCGGTTCATGTTTCCGACCTGAAGGCCGGAGGGAAGCGTGTCCGAGGCTGCCGGGATGGGGTAATCGGTTCCATCGAAACGGTAGCTGCGGCCGATTGCGTCGATCGTGTTCACTTCGTCCACCGAATTGACCAGAAGATGCGGCTCGATGGTGCGGACAGAGCGCCACAGGCAGCCCGGCTCCATGGTGGTGCCAGGCGGTGCCACGGCGCATCCGACCGGGCTGGTGGTGGTGATTTCCGCCGCGGTCATGAGGCGTGTATTGCCGTCGCCCTGCAGCACCCCGAAGCGGAAGGCCAATAGATCCACGCCGCGCACCAGCTCCTGGGCCACGCCGTTCTCGCTCCGTACCAGTACCGGGATCAGGCGCTGGGATGCGGCGCTGTTGGGGCGGGCATCCGGGCTATCGTCGCCGCGGAATACCAGGTAGTAGCTGACGGTGACGAAATCGTTGGTGAAATCGAACAGACGCGCGTCGCGCAGCGAGCTGCCGTTGCAGAGCTGGCCGGGGGCGCCGGCGAGGACGTTGCCGTCTACCGTCAGTGTCTTGCTGCCCACGTTGACCGCGCTGATCGGCAGGATCGCGGGCGCAATGCAGTCGGACACCAGCGCAAGGCCGGCCGTCATGTTGAACGGGTCGTCGCCGGTCTGCGGGGCGACGGTGATCACGGTGCCTCCGGCGATCGTGCCCCCCGTGGGCGTGGAACAAGTGTTCAGCGGAACCGTCCAGCCCGAGCCGCGCAGGTAGCGCACGGTGAGTACGTCCGAACCCGGTACGCGGCTGCCGACCGCAAGGCCCATGTCGGGGATTCCGGTATTTGCGGCAGTGAGAGCCGGCGTGCAGGCCGTTGTGGTGCAGGTGTAGCCCTGGATGAACCAGCGCGGGCTGAGCACGTAAGCGGCCGCGGCCGATGCCGTGGTGGGATTGCCGGTCGCGTCGATGCTGTTGATGTTGCTGTCGGGCAGATTCAGATCCCTGGCGTACACCATGGGCGCGCGGCTCGGCAGGACCGGGACCGTGGTGCCTTTCACGCTGGCGCCGGTGGTGGAGCTGCAGTACTGGCCGGCCGCCATGCGCATGTCGGTTTCCATGCGCATCAGGGCAAAACGGCCGTTTTCCTGCAGGCGGGCCAGGCCGCTCTGCACCTTGTTGGTGCCGCTGATGCCGCTGAACAGGGTGATGATGCCGGCCATCAGCAACAGGCCGAGTGCCACCGCGACGAGCACTTCCACCAGGGTGAAGCCGGAGTGCTGCGGGCGATGCGCGCGCATGGCGGAGAATGAGATGCTCATGGCTGGAACACCCATGCGAAGGTCTGGGTGGCGGGCGTGCCGCCGGTTCTGGACAGGTCGGCCTCGGTCCAGGTGATGGTCATTCTGCAGAGCCCCCCATAAGGCTGGGAGCCGGCGTAGCCCGGATTGGGCGGCAGGTTGTCGCAATCGATGACGGCGGTGGGCGCCGGGAGGTGTTCGACAAGTTGTTGACTCCACATCAGCCGGTCATAGGCGGCGAGCTGGGTGGGCGTGCAGCTGGCGGTTCGGCAGTCGGCGGTGCCCGTTGCGGTGCTGGCGTTGTAGGTGCCGTTGTACTGGTCGATCCAGCCGAGGTTGGTGCGCATGCGATCGGCCATGGATTCGCCCAGGAAGGAGGCCTGGGTGCGCAGGAACGCGCTGTGGTTGGTGCGAACGGAAAGCACCATCAGGCCGGCGACTCCCAGCAGCCCTATGCTGAACACGAGGATGGAGATCAGCACTTCGAGCAGGGTAAAGCCGCGCTGGCGGGGAAAGATTCGCATTGGGCCGCTCTCCATTTAGTTGCATTCACCCGCGGGGGCGCCGGTCGTGTCGCGCCGCGCATCGATGATTCCGCTGGGAGCCACGTGGACGCGCCGGGACTGGGCTGGATCTTTCATGTCCGTGGGGCGGCAGATGCTGAAGTCGAATTCGGTCGCGCCGCGCAGGGCGCCGGTCGGGGAAAAGACCACGATGCCGTCGTCTCCACCTGAGCCGGTGGCGAACGCCAGCAGGGTGAATCCGTTTTCCATGGCGCCGCGGTGCTGGACGCACATGGAAACGCCATTCTCGATCGAGGCCGCGCATGCCGCCGCCGTGGCGCCCGGCGAGGTGGGAGGGTCTTCGAGGACGCCGCCGGTTACCTTGGCAGCCACGACCTGCCAGCCATCGTTCCAGTTTCCGCCGTTGGCCACGACGGCGACGCTGCGACCACGGCGTACGGCTTCGGCGCGGGCGGTGTTGAGCGCGCCGACCAGTTCGTTGGTGTTGGTGGTGGCGGTCATCCGCAGGCTGAACTCCCGGAAGCTGGGGAGCGCAATGGCCGCGAGGATGGCGACGATTGCAATCGTCACGATCAGTTCCACGAGGGTGAAGCCGAGCGTTCGTTGGGGTTGTCCGAGGCGGGAATGCATCTCAGGCTCCTGTTTTCACTGGTACAGGCTAGTGTGGCACTTGGGCGTGAGGCCAGTCTTGCCCGATGATCGGTTGGCCCGACCCGATGGCCGTTCGGTGACGTGGGATGTGTGGCGCAGCGTCGGCCGCGTAGGGCCGACCTACAGAGGGTGTGGGGTGTGGCGTCGGCCGCGTAGGGCCGACCTACGAGGGGCGTAGGTCGGGGCTACGTCCCCGACGGGGGCTTGTGGCATCCTTGCCGGCCGATTTGGCTGAACGAGACGAATGCCCCCGATGAGCAGCACCCCCGCGACCGTCAATGCCCGCGTGTTCCCTCGCGCCGGGCTGGATATCCTTTCCCGCCAGGAGGTGAGCCGCCTGCGCGATGCTTCCAGGGGCGGGCTGCATGACCTCCTGCGCCGCTGCACCCTGGCGGTGCTGACTTCCGGCAGCGCGACGGATG
>DAOMOD010000276.1:0-4348 GCA_035444205.1 Lysobacteraceae bacterium | reverse complement strand
CCGGGTTTCGGCAGGCGCCGGGCCAATGCCGGCACGAAGCCGATGGCCAGGAAGGGCAACGCCAGCCCCAGCCCCAGCAGCAGGAACACCGCCAGCGCCAGCGCCGGCGGTGCCGCGAAGGCGAAGGCCAGGGCCACGCCCATGAACGGTGCGGTGCAGGGGCTGGCCACCACCACCGCCAGCACGCCGGTGAAGAAGTCGCCCGCCGGTCCGCTGCGACTGGCGAGGCCGCCGCCGAGATTGGACAGGCCGCCACCGATCGAGAACACGCCCGACAGCATCAGGCCGATGACCAGCATGATGTAGACCAGCAGCGCCACGAACAGCGGCTGCTGCAACTGGAAGCCCCAGCCCAGCGCCTGGCCGCCGGCACGCAGCGCGAGCACCAGCAGGCCGATCGCCGCGAACGTGGTCAGCACGCCGGCGGTGTACCACAGCGCGTGCGCCTTGGCCTTGGCCGCGCTCTCGCCACTGCCGGCAAGACCGAGCGCCTTGAGCGACAGGATCGGCAGCACGCACGGCATCAGATTGAGAATCAGGCCGCCCACGATGGCGCCGAGCAGGATCAGGAGAATCGCTCCCAGGCCGCGCGCGGCAGGCGCCGTTGGCATCCCGGTCACCGCCGCGCTGCCGGCGCCGGCCGGCAGGTCGATGGCGACGCGCCGCGTCATCGGCGGATAGCAGATGCCCTCGTCCTGGCAACCCTGGAATTCAACCTCCAGGGTGATGGCCGCGGCCGCGGTTTCGCTGCGTCCAAGCGGCAGCGGCACTTCGATCTGGCCGAAGAACACCATGACGTTGCCAAAGTGCTCGTCGTGGTAGGGCGTGGCCTCCGGCCACTCAGGCGCACCCAGGCCGTAGCCCGGCTCGACGATCTGCAAGGTTGTGCGGTCGCGGTACAGGTAGTAACCATGCGCCGGCGTGAAACGCAGCAGCAGGGTGCCGGCATCGGCGGCGATCGCCTCGAAGCCGAAGGCCTCCTCCTCCGGTAGCGGCAGGTCGTCGAAGGTGGCGGTCGGTGTGCCGGGCAGGCCGGGTATGCGGGGTGTGCCGGAAGCGGCAACCGGCAGCGCGAACGTCGCCGCCGCCGCCGGCAAGGCCACGGTCACCCGCTGTCGATGCGGCGGGTAGCACACGCCGATGTCGGCGCAGCCCTGGCTGGTGATGTCGAGTTCGAGGGTCGACAGCCCGGAAGGCAGCGCCAGGATGGGCAGACGTACCTGCACGCGCTCGCGGTAGGTCTCGGTGTGGCCGAAGAATTCGTCCTCGTAGGGCGTGCCGGGCGGCGATTCCAGCTCGCCCAGTTCCACGCCCGCGCTGACCGCTGCGCGGCGCAGGCGTTCGCGGTACAGGTAGTAGCCGTCGGCGATGCGCCATTCCAGCAGGACGCTGTCGCGGGAGGATGCGCTTGCCGTCAGCGCAAAGGCCTCCTCCACCGGCAGCAGGTCGGCCTCGGTGATGGCGGTTGCCGGTGCGGCGAGGAACGCGAGCGCGGCGAGCAGGAAGGTTCGGGTCGTGTTCAAGTGGTTTGTCTGATCGAGAGCATGGAACCGGGGAGTGTGCAGAGCACGCGAAGCAAAAGCAGCCTATTGTTTCACGGCTGCCATCGGCCGAGCGCCATGCGAACGGGTGTCGAAACGTGTCGCGCCGCGCTGGCCTGGACAAATGGGTCCTGGCCAACGTCCCTTGACGGCTTCGAGCCTCTTCCTCGGCGTCCTCTGCGCGCTCTGCGGTGCCAGGCTCTTCAGTCGCCGCAGGACGAGCGCACCCAGTCGAGGTAGGCGTCGCTGCCAGCGGCGGCTTCGACCGCAATCAGCTCCGGCAGTTCATAGGGGTGCAGTTCGAGCAGCCGCGCCTCGAGCGCGGGCAGACGTGCGCGGGTGGTCTTGATGATCAGCAGTACCTCGGCATCCTCGTGCACGGCGCCTTGCCAGCAGTAGGTGGAGGCAAGGCCGGGGACGCGCTGGACGCAGGCACTCAGGCGCTCGTCCACCAGGGCGTGGGCGATGCGCGCCGCCGATTCGGCGTCGGGGACGGTGCTGAAGGCGATGAGGACATCAGGCTGGTTCATGGAGTCCCAAGCCTAACCCGCGCGCGCCCTGTTGCGCACGGGTCAGGCCGGGAAGCGGCAGCGTGGTCAGCGCCAGCCGCGCCAGTTCAGGACGGCGTCGGGCTCGCAACCGCCGAGCCCATCGCCCGAGGCTACCTGCTCCAGGTTGAGGGTGCGCGAAGGAAACGCCGGATGCGAGGACTGCCATACGGCTTGGGCCCTGCCGCAACTGGTGAACTCGATGTCCAGCGTGCCCAGGGTGTTCAACTCGGGATTGCCGAACGGTCTGGAAAAACGACCGCCACTTGGCAGCGCCACGTCGAAGGACGCCTGGAGGCCCTCGGCGTCGGTCTGGCCGAACAGCCATACCGCCTGGCCGTTGCCCACGTAGGTGAACCAGGTGAGCACCAGGTTGCCATTCGGTGCGAGCAGGAAGTTCATGCCCTGTGCCGGCGCCGCCGGCTCGTGCCAGAGGCCGCTGACGCGGACCGGCGTGTGGTCGCGAACGCGGATGCGGCGCTGCTGCGGCTCGCCTCCAAACGGCACCACCGTACCGTTGGGCGACAGCTCGAAGCCGAGATTGAAGGTCACATCGTAATTGCCTGCCGGCAAGCGCCCAAGGTTCACCGCGAAGGCGACCTCGGTGTCGTTGCCGGTGAAGCAGACCGAGCCCTCGGTGACCGCTTCGATGACGATGCGGCTGCCGCTGCGTGTGACCACAGGATTCCGGTGCACCGAGGGATAGGGGCAACGGAAGGTCAGAACGTACCAGGTATCCTCGTGCGGGGTGGGTTTGACCGGGAACACCTGGGCGCCAGCGGGAAAGCCGAGCGAGCTCAGGACAAGCGCGGCCAGCAACGGCAGCAGGGTGGTGGTGGGGAGTCTCATGGGGGGATGTCTCCTGGAAGGTTGCACAAGGCGCGATCGGCGCCCATCTGGGTGACAGGGGACGCCACCGGTGCAGTGTGACGCCTCTTGAAAGTAGACGCGATCCGCCCCATATGCCCCCAACAGACGCCGCAGCCCCTTCCCCGGGGCGATGGCGTCCGGTATTCTGTTAGCACTCATCTCAGGTGAGTGCCAACACTCGCCAACCATCGTAAAATCAATCGTTTATCCGAGGGACACCCATGAATATTCAACCGTTGCACGACCGCGTCGTGATCAAGCGTCTGGAAGAGGAGCGCATGAGCGCGGGCGGCATCGTCATCCCCGACAGCGCCACCGAGAAGCCCATCCAGGGCGAGGTCGTCGCCACCGGCGAAGGCAAGCCGCTGGACAGCGGCGAGGTGCGCAAGCTCAAGGTGAAGAAGGGCGACAAGGTGCTGTTCGGCAAGTACGCCGGCACCGAGGTCAAGCTCAACGGCACCGAGTACCTGGTGGTCCGCGAGGACGACATCCTGGCGGTGCTCGGCTGAAGTTCCCCGCCCGGGAGTCGGCCATCGGGAGTCGTCAGAAGCCCCCATGCTTCCGCCGTTCCAGGCGTCATCGAATCCCGTACCACGCCGCCCCCCGGCCTTTGACCCCAACCCCATCCAACACTTTCGAGGTTCAACGACATGGCTGCCAAAGAAGTACGTTTCAGTGAAGACGCGCGTGCGCGCATGCTCAAGGGCGTCAACGTCCTGGCCGATGCGGTCAAGGTGACGCTCGGCCCCAAGGGCCGCAACGTGGTGCTCGAGAAGAGCTTCGGTGCACCCACCATCACCAAGGACGGCGTCTCCGTAGCCAAGGAGATCGAGCTCAAGGACAAGTTCGAGAACATGGGCGCGCAGATGGTGAAGGAGGTCGCGTCCAAGACCTCCGACATCGCCGGTGACGGCACCACCACCGCCACCGTGCTGGCCCAGTTCATGCTGCGCGAGGGCATGAAGGCGGTCGCCGCCGGCATGAATCCGATGGATCTCAAGCGCGGTATCGAGAAGGCCGTGGTCACCGCGGTCGAGGAGCTCAAGAAGCTCAGCAAGCCCTGCGAGGACGACAAGGCCATCGCCCAGGTCGGCACCATCTCCGCCAACTCCGACACCGCGGTCGGCGACATCATCGCCGAGGCGATGAAGAAGGTCGGCAAGGAAGGCGTGATCACCGTGGAAGAGGGCTCCGGCCTGGAGAACAGCCTCGACGTGGTCGAGGGCATGCAGTTCGATCGCGGCTACCTGTCGCCCTACTTCATCAACAACCAGCAGAGCATGGCCGCCGAACTGGAGAACCCGTACATCCTTCTGCACGACAAGAAGATCTCCAACGTGCGCGAGCTGCTGCCGCTGCTGGAAGGCGTGGCCAAGGCCGGCAAGCCGC
>DAOMOD010000275.1:0-4361 GCA_035444205.1 Lysobacteraceae bacterium | reverse complement strand
CATGGGAGCAGAGAATCCACTTATCCGGCTGTGCGGATTTTCGGGGCCACCTCTCTGCGCAATGGCGTGCCGCTTGCGCAGCATTCCGGGATTCGGGATCACAGGCACCGCCGAGCTGTCCGGCGAGATCGGATCGCTGCAACGCTTCGATCGCGAAGCCAGCCTTGCGCTGTACCTGGGCATGGCACCACTCGATCACAGCTCGGGCGTGAAGAATCGCGCCAGACGCAGCAAGAGCATCAATAGTCGGTGCCAGACAGCGCTGATGACCTGCATCGTCCGACACATGGCATGCGTCGCTGAATCCCGTGCCTTCTACGACCGCAAGAGGGCGGAAGGCAAGCACCACAACCAGGCCGTTCGCGCGCTCGGCCGGCACCTCGTCCGCGTCATCTGGCGCATGCTCCAGAACGAGCGCGACTATGCGCAGAAAGAACAATAGCGCTTGAAAATCCAAGAGGGATGTTCAGGTCTTGTTTCTTGCACCCGCCGTTAGATTGCGGCGGGGAGAGTGGTTGGCGATGCAAAACGCAAGACCTGACCCCTTGGTCGCTTGGTCGGTGACCCCTTGGTCGGTGACCCCTTGGTCGCGCGTATGGCAACCAGGCAGCAGCGCCAGGCTAGGCGGCGCTGAGGGGGCGTATCCGTTGCACATCTCTACGTATGGCCTTTCCGGCCTCCCATAGATCGACCGCCCGTTGTGCGTTCAGCCAAAACTCTGGGCGGTTGCCAAAAAGGCGCGACAGCCGCAGCGCCATCTCGGGGCTGATCGCTCGCCGCTCCCGCAAGAGCTCGTTGACAGACTGGCGAGACACACCGATGGCCTCTGCCAACGCACTCACAGTCAGATCGTAGTCCGGCAAGAAATCCTCCCGAAGCATTTCTCCCGGATGCGTCGGACGGCGCTTGATACCTGTGTTCGCAATACTCATCTTGTGCTCCGCCGGCTAGTGGTAATCACATACCTCAACGTCATATGCATCACCGTCCTCAAAGCGAAAACATATCCGCCACTGATCGTTGATCGAAATCGAGTGCTGGCCGTTCCGGTCTCCCCCCAATGAATGGAGGCGATTACCTGGGGGCGTCTGCAAATCCTCCAGTGTGGTAGCAAGATCCACATACTCGAGCTTCCGGGCCGCTCGTTTCGCGACATCTGGCGGAAAGCGCTTCGCCTTTCCTGTCTCGTAGAGGTCCTTTGTGCGCTTGTCGGCAAATGTCTTGATCACGCGGCATATCGTAACGCGTCACGTGACGACTGTCGATTCGGCTGGAGGGTCGCGAGTCGCGGGAAAGGGGACACCGACCGTTCTCGCCGCGTGCCATGGTGCGAGGAGGGGCCTCGGGTTCGTGGGAGTCCAGGGTCGCGTCTTGCTTCTTGCATTGGGCCAGCACTAAACGCCCCTGTCCGATCGAACCGCGTGATCAACCGACCTTACCCGGCCTGATCCGCGCCAGCAACGCGCGCAGCTTGAGCGGGCTGAGTGGTTTGTGCAGCAGCGGCACGCCTGCCTCGGCAGCGGCCTTCGCCAGAATTTCGGAATGATCCGCGGTGATCAGGATGGCCGGAAGTTCGGGCAGGTGTTTGCGCAGGGCGGCGATCAGATCAAGACCGGTCTCGTCGCCGTCGAGGTGATAGTCGACCAGCGCCACGTCGGGACGGGTTGCGGCGATCTGCGCCAGCGCCTCGGCGGCACCGCGCGCACCGGACACCCGGCAACGCCAGCCTTCCAGCAGCGCCTGCATGGCAGCGAGTACGGCGGGCTCGTTGTCGATGACTAGCACCGACAGGTGCGGGCTCGGTGACGCTGCGCGCGGTGTTGCCGTGCGCTGCGCCGACGGCAGGGCGCGCTGCACGCTGACGCTGAACACGGTGCCGCGACCGGGTTCGGAATGCAGGCCTATGCGATGACCAAGCAGACGCGCCATGCGCTCGGCGATGGCAAGGCCAAGGCCGAGGCCCGGGTTGTCGCCGCCGCGGGCCAGTCGGCGAAACTCCTGGAACACCGCGACGCGATCCTGTTCGGCGATGCCGGGGCCGGTGTCCCAGACTTCCAGACGCAGGTCGTCGCCGCGGCGACGCAGGCCAAGCAAGATGCGGCCGTGTTCGGTGTAGCGCACGGCGTTGGTCAGGAAATTCTGCAGGATGCGACGCAGCAGTTGCGGGTCGCTGCGCACCCAGGCCTGTGAGCGCACATGGTGGAAGTCGAGACCGCGCTCGCCGGCCAGCGCCTGGAATTCGGCGGCCAGCGGCTCGAACAGTTCGGCCAACGGAAAGTCGCTGATGCGCGGTTCCAGGCCGCCGGCATCCAGACGCGAGATGTCGAGCAGGCCGGCCAGCAGCGATTCGGTGGCGGCCAGCGAGCCCTGGATCTGCCTGACCGGTTCGCGGTACTGCGCGTGCTTGAGCTGCTGCTGCAGGGCGTGCGTGAACAGGTGCGCGGCGTTGAGCGGCTGCACCAGATCATGGCTGACGGCGGCCAGGAATCGCGACTTGGCGGCATTGGCCTGCTCGGCCGAGGCGCGTGCCTGCTCGGCTTCGGCGGTGCGTTCGGCAACACGCTGTTCGAGGGTTTCCAGCGTCTGTCGCAGTGCATCCTCGGCGGCGCGGAAGGCGGTGACGTCGGTGAAGGTGGCGACGAAGCCGCCGCCCGGCATCGGGTTGCCGCGGATCTCCATCACCCGGCCGTCGGGGAAGCGGCGCTCGGCGACATAGGGACTGCCCTCGCGCATATGGGCGAGACGCTTCGCCACTTCGACCTCTACGTCGACATGGCCGGCCAGACCGCGGGCTGGCCCACATGTGTCATGAACGTCCGTAGCGAGGGCGTCGAGACGCCGTTGTGGCGTGCGCCGCGGACCGAAGACGGGTGAAGGCGTAGTCGACACTACGTCGAGCCCGGCTGAGGGAGCAGCGCGCGCCACAACGGATGGATCGGCGTACGCAGCAGGAGGTTCATGACACATGCGGGCCAGGTTGTGGCGCAACAGCGCCTCCACGGGCGCGCCCTCACGCAGCAGTTCGGGCGGATAGTCGAACAGCCCCGCATAGCGCGCGTTCCACGCCACCAGCCTGAGTTCGGCATCGACCACGCTGATGCCCTGGCTCATGTTCTGCAAGGCCGCTTCCAGCAGACCCTGACTGAATCGCGCCTGCTGGCTGGCCTCGCCGACGATGGCGGCTACCGCTTCCAGCGGCGCCGGCGCCTCGCGCCTCGCCGCATCCAGCAGCAAACGTGCAGACGCGGCACCGACCACGGCCGCCAGTTCGTGCTCCACCGCGGCTTCGAGATCCTGCGCGTCGCCGTGCGACTCGAACAATCGGGTCAGGCGTTCCTCGCCTAGAAAACGTGCAGCCAGGTCGCGCAATACATCGGGAGCCAGACGCGATGTCGGCGCGGCTCTATGCGGGCGCCGCTCGGGTAGCCAGACCAGGAATGCGGTAAAAGCGAGGTTGGCGAACAGGCTGGCTGCCACGCCGCGGCTCAGCCGGTCCCAGCCGTGCAGGCCGAACAGCCCTTCCGGCGACAGCCAGGCCATGCCCAGCGGACCCTGCGTCACCCAGGACGGATCGAGTCCGCCAAAACGTGCCGCCAGCGGCGCCAGCAACACGTAGCTCCACACCAGCACGCCGGCGACGATGCCGCCCAGCACCGCGCGCGCCGACAGCCGTGGCAGGAACACCGCGAAGGCCACCGCCGGCGCCAGTTGTGCCAATCCCGAGAACGACAGCGAACCGATGTCGGCCAGCGCCTCGCTGCCACCCAGCGCACGGCTGTAGCCGTAGGCCAGCAACAGCACGAGGCCGATGCCGAAGCGCCGCTGTACCAGCACCGCGGCGCGCAGGTCGGTGCGTTCCGCCCAGCCGCGGCCCATGGCCAGCGGCGCCAGCCAGTGGTTGCCGATCATGATCGACAGGGTGAGGCTGGCCAGGATCACCATGCCGGTCGCCGCCGACAGTCCACCGAGGAAAGTCAGCAACGCCAGCCCGGTCTGCCCTTCCATCAGCGGCAGGCCCAGCACGTACAGATCCGAGGGCAGACGGTCGCCGAGCAGCAGGCTGCCGGCACGGGCGAAAGCCAGCACCGGCAGACTGATCAGCACCAGGTACAGCGGGAACAGCCAGCGCGCGGTTTTCAGATGCGCGCCGTCGCGGCACTCGACCACGCCGATATGGAACTGGTGCGGCAGGCTGAACATGGCCAGCACGCCGAGCAGGGCAAGGGTGGCGAACACACCGAGATCGAGCGGCCGCACCGGCAGCGTGCCGGCGCTTTGCGCAAGCAGATCGGCGGGGCCGTTGAACATGCCGAACACCACGAAGACACCGACCGCCGTCAGCGCGCCCAGCTTCAGCAGCG
>DAOMOD010000274.1:0-4455 GCA_035444205.1 Lysobacteraceae bacterium | reverse complement strand
AAGTCGACGTAGTCGAGGCGCGTGACGCCGTCGGTGCCGAAGCGTACCGGCCAGTACTGCAAGTCGCGAGTGCGGTGATGCACCAGGCCGTTGGCGAAGCGCCAGGACACCAGCGGTCCCAGAACGGCGTACTGCACCTGGTCGAGCAACAGGTGGGGCACACCGTGCTCGCGAAGCCGCATGCGCGTTGCCCGGCCGTCGACCGTGCGCTCGATCTCGACCGTGCGGCCCGACGGGTAGGTGATTTCGATCACGCGACCGGCGGGATCGTGGCGGTTCAGCAGCTCGCCGTCGGGCTGGATCTGCGCCGCGACCCGGCCGAGGCCGTCGTACTCGAAGGCGACGTATTCGCCCAGGCCGTTGACGATCGAGCACAGGCGGCCGGTGCCGTTGGGACAGTCATCGTAGGCGTAGCTTTCGTCGTAGTCGCTGCCGGGCCGGTCCACAGCGAGCAGGCGGCCGCCGGCATCGTAGGCGTAGGTGGTGGTCTGGCCCTTGGCGTCGATGCGTGCGACGACGTGGCCGGCAGCATCATGCGTGTATTGGGTCAAGCCGCGGTCGGGGCTGCTTTCGATAAGCAGGTTGCCGAGATCGTCGTAGGCGTACTCGGTGCTGGCCTGGTTGCCGGCCAGGACCCGCGTCAGATTGCCGCGAACATCGTAGCGGAAGGCCGACTCGATGCCGCCCGGCTGGGTGACCGTGGTCAGGCGTCGGAGATCGTCGTAGGTGTAGTCGGTCGACTGGCCCTTGCCGTCCTCAACGCGCAGCAGTCTGCCGTCGGGGTGGAAGTCGTAGTCGTAGGTGTTGTTCGGATTGATGACCTGATCGACGCGCCGATAGGCGTCGTAGGTCCGCTGGATCCAGTGCGACGGCGTGCTGGTGCGCAGGATGTTCCCATCTCGGTCGCGTTGCAGGCTGAGACTCCCCACTCCGGCGCTGTCGATGCGAATCAGGTCGCCGGCAAGATCGTAAGCGAAACTTACGACGTGCGCAGCGCCGCCGCTGGCGCCAAAGCGCACCGAACCGACGCGGCCGCGCTCGTCATAGGTCCACGCCGTGGTGCGGCTCAACGTACCCTGGCTTTCCGTGAGCGATGCCAACCTGTCGTTGCCGGGATGGTAGGTGTAGGTGAGACGCAGGCCGTTCGGACGGTCCTCGGCGACGATGTTGCCGGTCGCGCTGTACTGGATGTTGTCGCGCACCACGATTCCGTTGGGGTCGATCGCACGCAGCAGGCGCTTGCTGCTGGGGTGATACTCGAAGCGCCAGTGGTCGGCGACGTCGGTGCGTGGCCCGTCCACCCGCGAGAGCTGGCCGAAGGGTCCCTGGTACTCGTAGCGCAGCGTTCGCGAAATCGCCGTGCCGTCGGGCCGGTAGCCGTCGACCCGAACTTCGACCGGATCGCCGGCGGCGTTGTAGTCGATCTCGGTGACGCGGAAATTCCCGGTCGCCACGGACGGCTCGACGATCCGCGTCGGCCGCTCGAAGAAGCGCAGGTCGTACTCGATGTCGATCCGACGGGCGAGAGCCGTGCCGGCGCCGTGGATGATGTATCCGGGTTGGCGCTTGGCGTCATGGTTTCCATACTCGGTGCGGGAACCGAACCGGGTCTCGGCAACGATGATCATGTCGTCGTCGTATTCCAGGGCAAGGTCGCTTCCGCATGTGTCGGCGGCGGCGCCTTCAATGCGCTCGACGAACTGCCGGCCGTGAGACTCTGTCAGGTGGTACTCGGAAGTGTTGCCGCGGCTGTCGGTGACGATGCGCGTGCCGTCGCCGGCGTAGGCGACATCGACCTGCCGGAGATTCTGGCCGAACACATGCTGCCCGTAGACACTGCGCGTAGCGCGACCCTCGGTGTCGTAGAACCAGGACACGTGGCGGTGCGCCTCCCAGTAGTGGGCGCCGGCAGGGGAGACTGCGATCCCCGTGAGCAGCCAGGGGCTGCCGCTGTCTCCGTACAGGTAAGTTCGATAGACGCCATCGGGCTGATCGACGCGAACAAGGTTCGCGTAGCCGTTGTAGGCATAGTTCCAGCTCCGCCCGCTATGGTCGGTGAGCCTGGAAAGCTGGCCGTAGCCGTCGTAGGTCAGACTCAGCGACTCGCCGGTGTTGGCGCTGACCTTGATCAGCCGTCCGGTCTGGCGCCGGTACTCTGCGGTCAGCGTGCGACCATGCAGGTCGACGCTGGAGAGCCACTTCCCGTCCGCGCCGAAGGTCTCCACCGAGCCATGCGTGTCGCTGTAGTGGAACCCGTCCGACACGAGTTGGTCGCCCACCTGCTGGTAGCGGATGGTGCGGCCGTCCGGGCGGCGCAGGCGCACCGGTGCGCCAGCGCTGTCCGGCACAATGACAAAGCGGTCAAAGCTGGTGGACCAGTAGCTGCCTGTGATCTGCGACTTGGAACCGAAACTGTTGTAGACGCGCACGAACTCCAGCGGCGACAGTCCGGTGCGCGCATAGTCCACTTCGCGCTCGATCTTGTTGCCGATGCCGACGGCGATAGGGTTGCCCACCATCTCCTCGCACGGGTTCTTGCCGACTTGCTCCTCTTCCTCCTCCTGGTCCTCCGGCTCCAGCCGTTCCACCGCGGTCAGCGTGAACGTGAGCTTGGCGTCGCCAGCCTCGGGGTGGGTCACCTCGACGCGATAGGTACCGGGCTTGTCGCCCAGCACAACGGAAACGGGGGCCTTGCCGTCCACGGTTGGATAGGATGTCGACACCGAGGCGCCGCGCGCACCGCCTGGGCTGCGTATGGTCGCGTCGAACTCGCGAGTGTGGCCGTTGCGGGGATAGTTGACGGGGTTTCCGGAGATGTCCGTGAGCCGGACGACCAGCGGTTCGCGCAAGGCCTCCCCAACCACGCCGCTGGCACCGTCGCCGCTGACCTTGTGAATCTGGGCGGGGCGCAAGTCGAACTCGACTTCCTTGATCACCTCGTCATTGCCGACCAGGAGCTGCCATTTCCAGCGGCCGGGCGAGCCATGCGGGTAGTGCCAGGAATGGAAGACCGTTCCCGGCGACAGGCAAACACCACCGCCGAAAAGCGCGGCCGCGTAGTAAACGCCTTCGCCGCAGATATCCGGCCAGTTGAGACTGAAGGATTGCGAACGGCGCACGTTGCCGGAACCGTCCAGGAGGCGATGCTTGATCAAGCGGGTCTCGCCGTCGAGGTAGAGCTGCGCACCCAAACCGCGATCCGTGACAGTAGCGTCCTTGATAGGCGGCTCCAGCGACGGGCCGGGACATCCACCCGGACAGTGGTAGGGCCAACCGCCCGGACCGCCCGATTTCGGAACGCCATCGGATTTTTCGAAGCGCATGCCCGAGCTGTGCTCGAACACATCGCCCGCGTCGAGCAGAACCGCGGCAGGCTTCGCAGCAAGACTGTCTGCGGACGCCGCGTGGGCCGCCTCGTCAACGCCCCGCGCCTGGACGGCGCACACACCCAATACGGCCGCAGCAATGAGCGCAGCCTTCAGAACAATTCCGAACAATCGCATCGTGACACCCCGCAGGCGAACTGCATCGTGCGTTCGCCATGAAGATCCGGGCAGCGCGGCGCACCAGCCTGCAGGGTGCAAGCTGACGATACGTCGACACGCGAAGGAATGACGTCGAATGGCATCCCTGCACTTACCCGGTTGGACTGCATCCCAGCCCCGGAGCCCGATCCCCCGACCTGGCGGCGCGGATACTAGGAATGTTGCACTGCAACGGCAAGCGCGAACCCGGGCCTGGATCGGAATTACCCCCCCCCAACGGCACATTCTCGACGACAGACGGTATCTTTGGTTTGCCGGCCCGCAACACTTTGCGGGCGCTCAGCCTCGCCATCCTGCTGTTCTGGCACAGCGCGCACCGCCTGCGCATGACCCTGCAGGATCTCGGGGTACGCCGGGCGGGTACGCGGCGGGTGGTGGCGCTGGTTTGCTATGTCGCGGCGGCGGTGGGGACGGTGTTGGCGGGGTGGGTGGCTTTCGGGGTTTGAGTGAAGCCGGGACCCGGGACCCGGGACCCGGGAAAAGCGTGGCACGCGCTCCGCTGTCGTAGGTCGGCACCACCGTGCCGACATCGTCTCCCGCTCCGCTAGCCCCCATTTCTCACCACGCTCCGTAGCGAGGGCGTCGAGACGCCGCTGTGGCGCGCGCAGCGGACTGAAGACGGGCGAAGGCGTAGTCGACACCTTGGCCTGCCCTGAGCCTGTCGAAGGGTCGAGCCCGGCTGAGGGAGCAGCGCGCGCCACAGCGAGCGTATCGGCGTCCGCAGTAGAAGGGTGTTGAGAAATGGGGGCTAGGATGGCGGCATGGTGATGCCGCCCTACGGCTTGTCGTCCCAGCGAAAGCTGGGACCCAGTGCCTTGCGATCTGTCGTAGGTCGGCACCACCGTGCCGACATCGTCCCCCGCACCGCTAGCCCCTATTTCTCACCACGCTCCGTAGCGAGGGCGTCGAG
>DAOMOD010000273.1:0-4494 GCA_035444205.1 Lysobacteraceae bacterium | reverse complement strand
GCGGACAGCCAGCCGCCCAGGTCGAAGGTTTCGATCATCTCGGCGATGCGCTCGTGCCGCGTGCTGCCTTCCAGCCCGTAGACGCCGGCGGAAAATTCCAGGTTTTGCCGTACCGAGAGCAGACCGTAGAGCGAGAACTTCTGCGCCATGTAGCCGAGCCGGCTCTTGGCCACGCCGGTGGCACGGCGCAGATCGTGCCCCACTACGTGCGCTCCGCCCGCAGTCGGCTTGAGCAGGCCGCACAGCATCTTGAAGGTGGTGGATTTGCCGGCGCCATTGGGGCCGAGCAGGCCGAAGATTTCGCCCTTTTGCACCTCGAAGCTGACGTTGTCGGTGGCGGTGAACTCGCCGAAGCGCTTGGTGAGGTTTCGGCACGACACGGCAATGTCGGAACCCAGCTCAACCGGCGGCAGACGCTCGGCCAGCGTCGAAGTGCCGCCGGGGCCGCCACCGAGCAGATCGATGAAGGCGTCTTCGAAGCGCGCGGGCACCTGCGCCAGCTCCACTCGCGCCTGATCGGACAGGGCCTGGAGCTGCTCCGCTTGAGCGCCCTCGCGCAACACCACGCGCACGCCGGCGCCCTGGATCACGCCATCGCTCACGCTGGGCAGGTCGAGTGCCTGGGTCAGGACCGCTCGGCGCTCGGCACCGACGTCTTCCAGACGGAAACTGCGGCCTTCGAGCTGCGCGGTCAGCTCCTGCGGCGGGCCATCGAACAGGAGCTGCCCTTGGTTCAGCAGCAGCACGCTCTCGCAGCGCTCGGCTTCGTCGAGATAGGCGGTGGACCAGACCACGGCCATGCCTTCATCGGTCAGCGCCTGCACCATGCGCCACAAGTCCTGGCGGCTGACCGGGTCGACACCCACGCCCGGCTCGTCCAGCAGCAGCACCTTCGGCCGCGCCATGAGCGCACAGGCAAGGCCCAGCTTCTGCTTCATGCCGCCGGAGAGCTTTCCGGCCAGGCGTTTGGTGAAGGGTCCGAGCCGCGTGAAGTCCAGCAGCTCGGCAAACAGATCGGCGTTGCGGTCCGCATCCATGCCGCGCAACTGCGCATACAGGCGCATGTTCTCCATCACCGACAGGTCTTCGTACAGGCCAAAGCGTTGCGGCATGTAGCCGCTGGCGACGTGAATGGCGTCGTTGTCCTTGACCACGTCATAGCCTGCCAAGGTGACGTGGCCGGCGTTCGGCACCAGGAGGCCGGTCAGAATCCGCATCAGCGTCGTCTTGCCAGCGCCGTCGGGGCCGACCAGACCCGTCAGCCGCCCATAGTGGATGCGCGCGCTCAAGCCCCGCAGCGCCTTTACGTCGCCGAAATGCTTGTCCACGTCTTCGATGACGACGGCAGCGTCTTCGCCCGCACCCGCAGGCACGGCGGCGATGGCAGGGCTTGCCTGCATTTCAACGCTCCCCCGCCGGGATACTGGTGCCGGCTTTCGCATCGACCTCGATCGTCACCGGCATGCCCTGGCGCAAGGCACTGTCGCTGTCGGCTTCGTCGATGACGATGCGCAGGCGGTAGACCAGATCCGTGCGCAAATCCGTCGTCTCCACCGTCTTGGGGGTGAACTCGGCGCGCGGCGAGATGAAGCCGATCTGGCCGCGATAGACCTTCTCTGATGAATCGCTTTTGACGCGCACCACAGTACCGGGCGCGATGCGCCCCAAGTCCGACTCGCCCACGTAGGCGCGCACGTAAACCGGCTTGTCCAGGCTCAGGCTGTAGACCGCGCTCTGGCTTGCGACCATGCTGCCGGGCTCCCGCACTCGTGCGATGACGGTGCCGCTACTGGGCGCCATCAACTCGGTGTCCGCCAAGGCTGTCGTGGCTTGCGCTGCGGCAGCCTGTGCGGCCGCAAGGCGAGCTTCTGCCGCGGCGATGTCTTCCTTGCGAAAACCTTCGGATGCTTGCGACAGGGCCGCCTTCGCTGCTTCGACGCCAGCGGCTGCCTGGTCTCGCGCCGTGCGGGCGGCATCGACCGTGCGCTGGCTGCTGGCGCCCGATGCCAGCAGGCCACTCTGGCGCTGGAAATTGCGCTCGGTCTCGGTGGCGAGCGCCTGGGCCTGCCTGAGGGCTTCGCGCGCCTGGGTGATTTCCTGCGGTCGCAGGCCGCGGCGCAGCTTGGCCAGTTCCGCCTGCGCCACCTGCACCTGGGCCTGTGCTGCCGCAAGTGCTTCCCGATAGGGTTGCGCGTCAAGCGCCGCCAGGCGCGCGCCCGCGCTGACGGCATCGCCCTCATCGAAAGCCATTTGCATCACGCGCCCGGGCTGACGGAAGGCCAGTTGCACCTCGCGGATGTCGACGTTGCCGTAGAGGCGCAATGCATCTTGTTGTCCATGGTCGCGCGACAGCCAGAACGCCAGTGCGCCGCCAAGAGCGAGCACGACGACGGCGATCACGACCCAACGGGTTTTCTTGAAGAGGAGGTTTGGAGTTTTCATCGATGGGTTTCCGCTGGATAAAGGTGCTCAGTGCTCGCGTGCGACCGGCGCATTCGCCGCTGACCGGCGCCAGGCTATGGCCGCTATGCCAGCCCACACCAACGTGCGCAGCGTCATGGCGACCACCGTGCGCCGCTCCCAGGCGCCACCCAGAGCCACATGCACTCCGAAAGCCAGGAACACGAGTGCGGTCGCCACCGTGATGACAATCGCCAACCACGCGGCCCAGCGCCGGCGCATCCACAAGCCGACGCCGGCGACGATGTAGGCGAACCCGGCCAGAAAATTGAACCAGAGCACGAAAGGCACATAGTGGCCGGCGGCTTGGCGCGCGGCGCCGTCGACAAACAGGACTGCGCCGCCCTCCCGAAGAGTGAGCAGGCCGAAGCCGATCGCGAGCAGGGAGATCAGCCAGTGCCAGATGCTGCGTTGTGGATGAGTGGTCATCTTCATGGCCTTTACTTGATCGCGGAAACTCCCAAGCCTTCGCCGTCGTCGCGGTGTGCGTGTGCGTTCCGCCGGGCGGTCGGGCTGAGTGTTGAATGACGCGGATTCGCGCTGGAGGCGCAACGCGATCGCATGACCGTGGTGTGCCTCTCGGCTGACCGAGCAACTGCGTGGCGGCAGGATGGAAGGCGTTTCATCGGGTGTGCGTGATGCCACGGAGATAGATGGCAAACACGGCTGGCGCATCACGACGGATGCGACTGACCTTGCCGGCCAACAGCGACTGCATGACCAGTCCCTGGATCGTGCCGATGAACAACACGGCGGCGGCATCTACGTCCAGTTCCGCATCCAGGTCGCCCTGCGCCTTGCCGGCTTCCATCAGGCGACGCAGGCGCTGTTCGTATTGACGGAGCAAGGTCTGCACCATCCGCTTGGCGAGCGTCTCGCCAGAGCGTTGCAGTTCTCCGAACAGCATGCGCGGCACGCCGGGATGCTTGGCCACGAAGTCGATGTGCGTCATGAACATGGCTTCGAGTGCCGCGGCAGGAGACGCGGCGCCCTCGGCCGCCTTGTCCACGCGCACCAGCAGACGCTCACCGACCCAGGTCATCGTTGCCTCCAGGATCGCGTCCTTGGTGGGGAAGTGGCGAAACAGCGCGCCCTGCGTCAAACCCATTCGATCGGCGATGGCCGTGGTCGTGATTTCGGCCGGGTTTTGCTCCGCGGCCAAGTCCACCACCGCTTGCACTGTGGCAGCACGCCGCTCTTCAGCGGACAGATGTTGAGGACGTTCGCTCACCGATCAGACTCCATAAAGTAAGTGACTTATTACTATCCTAACATGCAAAACATCCGCGTCGCAAGATCGGGAATACGGTTCATCGCATGGGAAAGGATGGTTCCTGCCCCATCCATGGATCGTGGCCAAGTGAGCTGACGAGACCCAGGAAGCGAACACACTCCTCTGGCACATCATGAGTAATCGGTCGGCAGGTCGGCCACCCCAGTCAGAGCAAGAGAAGCGGTTTCGTTCGAGCGAAGGCGGAAATCCCCCGGGCGTTCTTCAAGGCTTTGCATCTTTTCCCGTAGGCATTATGATAGTAATAAGTTACTTACAACATCGGAAGACCAGAGATGAACACCCTTGCCATACCTGACAAGCCCGCGCCGGCACCGTCCGAAGTCGTCTGTCGCCCCGATGTCCTGGATACGCTTGCGAACGCGTGCCGGGCACGCGGCACTGGCGGGTTGTCACCGGCGGCGGGTTTGCTGGCTTGGTACGACTGGGCGCTGCACCTGAGCCTTTCACCGGGCAAGCAGCGCAGCCTGATCGAAAAGGGATTGCACAAGCAGCGACGCTTGGCGCGCTACGTCGCGCACGCTGCAAGTGCCCACGGCTGCCCCACGTGCATCGAGCCGTTGGAGCAGGATCGGCGCTTCGAGGCGCCGGCCTGGCAGCAATGGCCGTTCAACGTGATCCACCAGGGCTTTTTGCTGCAGCAGCAGTGGTGGCACAACGCCACCACCGGCGTGCGCGGCGTGTCGCGCCATCACGAGAACATGGTCACTTTCGCCGGGCGGCAGTGGCTGGACATGTGGTCG
>DAOMOD010000272.1:0-4525 GCA_035444205.1 Lysobacteraceae bacterium | reverse complement strand
CCCATGCCTGCTGACGTTGTCAGCGACATGCCAGGCAACCATCGGTCTTCGAGGTTGCGGCGCAGTTCCCACTGCGTGACCGAGCCAGCTCGCACCGCATCCATCCGCGAGCGGCCACCAGTCTCTGGTGGCGGATGCTTTCGCCTTATCAACCCACCGCGGGGTTACGCACCTTTCCCCGCATGCGTGGGGCCGGTGTGTCTCCGCTTCATCCCAATGGAGATTCACCATGAGCACCACGTCCAACGAGAAATCGTATTTCGACCTCCACACCTCGGGCATCGGCTACATCCAGCGTGTCCGTGAAGTGCCCGTCCGGGGCGGCCGCCGTGCGCAGCCTTTCCTTGCATGCACCATCGCCGCGCTGGTCGGCCCCGCCCGGGACCCCAGCTACCGCTACTTCGACGTCAAGGTCTCGGGTGCCGAGGCCAAGAAGCTCGTTCAGCGCTACATCGGCGTTGACGATCCCAAGCAGCGCCCGCTGGTGCGATTTCGCCTCGGTGACCTGTGGGGCGATGCGTACATCCGCGACAAGGGTGAGCAGAAGGGTCAGGCCGCCGCGTCCCTCAAGGCGCGACTGCTCAAGGCCGAACTGATCGACCGGGCCGAACTGGCTTCGATCGAGCAGCACGAGCTGATCACCCGCGGCATCGGCTATCTCAATCGTGTGAAGGACGTCACCCCAAAGGCTGGCGACTCGTTCCTCTCTTGCACCGTCGCAGCACTGGCCGGGCCTGTCGATGAACCGGAGTATCGGTACTTCGACACCATCGTCGCCACCCCGGAAGCCGAGCATCTGGTTCGCCGGTGCGTTCAGGCCATCGAGGGTGACCGCAAGGTGCTGATCGCCTTCCGTCTGAACGACATGAAGATCGATCCGTACATCCGCACCAAGGGCGAGCACGCCGGGGAACCGGCCGCAAGCCTGGAATCGACGCTGGTCCACATCGGTCTGATCAAGATCGACGGCACCCAGGTCTATCCGACGAGCCAGGCGCAAGCCGAGGCGCCGCCGGCCGAAGACGCATCCGCGTCCGAAGCCGACGACGCCATCGACACGGCCACCGAGCCCGCCGAGCGCGAGCCCGAGGCGCAAGTCGAGGAGCAGGAGCCGGCATTGGCTGCTTCGTTCTGATACGGCATGGCCCCTCACGGGGCCTTGTCGCTTCTCTTCGCGCATCCGCCGCGTCCCCATGACGCGCGCTTGCGCATTTCATCCCCCGAGTTCCGCGTGGTCTCACCGCCGCGCGGTTACCGCATTTCTCAAAGGAGATCAGCCATGTCTCTGGCATCCCGTTTTGCTCCGCAATCCCCGATCCTGCGCTCCGATCGTCCACTCTCGGACGACCGCATTCGTGCCGTCGTTCCGTCGATCTTCGCCGACGCTCCGCATGGGAGCCGGTCCGATCGGTATGCCTACATACCGACCTCGACCGTGCTGACCAAGCTGCGCCAGGAGGGCTTCGAGCCCTTCATGGTGTGCCAGACACGCGTGCGCAACGAAGACCGGCGCGAGTACACGAAGCACCTCATCCGACTTCGCCATGCGAGCCAGATCAACGGCGACGAGGCGAACGAGATCATCCTGCTCAACAGCCACGACGGCACGAGCAGCTATCAGATGCTCGCCGGCATGTTCCGGTTCGTCTGCCACAACGGCCTGGTTTGCGGTGACACCACCGCCGACATCCGCGTTCCCCACAAGGGCGACGTGGCCAGCCAGGTGATCGAAGGTGCCTACGGAGTCCTCGAAGGCTTCGAGCGCGTGCAGAACGCGCGCGATGCGATGCGCACCATCACCCTCGATGAGGGCGAAGCGGAGGTCTTTGCAAACTCCGCGCTCGCACTCAAGTACGACGATCCAGCCAAGTCCACGCCTGTCACGGAGAGCCAACTGCTGGCACCCCGGCGATGGGACGACCGCAAGAACGACTTGTGGGCCGTCTTCAACCGCGTCCAGGAGAACCTCGTCAAAGGGGGCCTGAACGGACGCACGGCCAACGGCCGCAATCAGCGCACCCGTCCGGTGCAAGGCATCGACCAGAACCTGCGCCTGAACCGGGCGTTGTGGCTGCTGGCCGAAGGCATGCGCCAGCTCAAGGCGTGATGCCACGCGGACCTCGCCCACCTCGGGCGAGGCCATTTCCTCTCATCCACCGGGTGCCGTCGGCGGCCCGTCATTCATCATCAGGAGAACCATCATGGCAACCCCATCGGCTTCCGAGAAATCGGTTGCGCCCATCGTCGTCCCCGGCCAGCTCACGCTGCGTACCATCCGCGGCAAGAACGGCCCGTTCACGGTTGGCCGCCTCGCCACGCACCTCGGTACTTTCGAGGTCAAAGACCCGGAGCTGGAGCAGTACCCCGAAGGCAAGTACGACGGGGAATTCATCATCAGGTACATCTTCCCGAAGTCCTATCCGGTCGGCGGCGGCATGCGGTTCGAGATCCGTGCCAGCCTCGACGGCATGACGCTCAACGGCATCGACAAACTCAGCCGCGACGAAGCCCGCAGCTTCGCCACCCAGGACGTCGATCCGCTCGATGAAGAGCAAGGGGCGCAGCCTGCGACAACGCCGGCCAAGCCGACCAAAGCGTCCAGGCCCGCCAAGCCCGCACCCGTGCAGGCGTCCGCGGACCCGATGGTCGATACCACGCCCTTTGGCGTGGATGCGCCGCCACCTGCTGAGGCTGCTGCCCCCGGCAGCACCCAAGACGGTGACCCCGCGCTCTTCGGCCTGCTGTGGCCGCTGGGCGAGTCCGTGAAACTGGATTCGACCATCGACCGCCGCGCTTTGCGTGCACAGATCGCCCGCCTGGGCGAGCTGGGCTACGCGCTGGACTTCAAGACGCAGGAGTGGAGCCGCCAGGCCGAACTGCAACCTGCGTGATCGTAGACGCCGCATGCGCGGTGTTCTTCATCCACCCGCCGGGGTTCCTTCCCCATGCGGGGGAGGCCCTGGCCATCTTCTGGAGGTCTTCATCATGTCCACCATCGCTTGCGATATCCCCCGCTCCGCGCTGGATGAACCCGCGTGGCGGGCTCTCTGCGAGACGGCAGCCGCACAAGCCACCAAGGGTTGCGGACTGTCTCACGACTACTACGTCGAACGCTTCAGTTCGGCGATCGACGCGCAACTCGGTCGATTGCCGGAAGAACAGCGCGCACAGGCGCTGAAGATCGCACAGGAATGGGACTACGCAACACCGGCCGAACGGCAGGAAACCCAGGACTGGAATGCGGAGCATGGCTACTGCTCGCATGGGATCGAGTTCGGCTACTGCCCGGCCGGTTGTGATCGCGACGATGACGACTGGGACTGAGGGCAAAGCATAGGTTCCTTCGTCGCACACGCGGCATTCCATCACCCGCTGGGGGTTCTCCCCCACGGGGAGGCTTCCGGCTCCATTCTTCAGGAGGCCTCTCATGGGCTGGTATTTCTCCCCCCAATCGCGGTCTGAATTGATCGCGGAACTGATCGCACCGCAAGTGACCGAGCGCGCCAGCGTCAAGGTCATCGCCCACGCGCTGCGCGGCAACGTCCTCTGGTCCGTCGCGGAAGTGACGGCCAGGGCCGAAGGCGTGCATCGTGATCTCGCACCGGGCCAGTCCCTGCGCTACATCCGTTGCGATCTGCTGGAACGCAGCGGCAACCAGTGGGGCTACAAGCCGCTGGACGAGTCCATGCACCCGTACTACTACTCGTGCCCGTTGAGCTACCTCGACATGGCGCCGGAGCAGTCCGCCGACTGGCGTGCAGGCGTTCGCGCCTACCACGCGCGGCGGCGCACCCCCACGGCATCCACGGCACCCGCCGCGGCGCTGTTGGCCTGAGCCAGGAGGAACCGACATGGACCCGATCCTGGCTGCGCTCCCCGCCTCGCTGTTGAAACTCGTTGAAGGCAGTTTGTCCAACGACGAAGTTTCCTCCGACGAGGAAATGCTGGGGTACTTCATCGACAACGGCCTCACCGAGGAGCAGGCACGGCAGGCACTGACCTACCGCGACCAGTACCTCAACAACATCTACCTGGACGGCTTCACGCCGATCACCGCGGTGGACGAGGCGCTTCACTTCAATCCGCACACCCGGCAGTTCGAGCCGGACTGAGCGACTTTCTCCCACCCCCTGGGGCAGTACTTGCCCCAGGGGGGCGGTGCTGTTCCCGTTCATCCGAGGACACCACCATGCCCGCAAACACTTCTTCCACGCTGTACCGCATCGACGAATGCCCGGACGTGATGGCCGACGCCTGCGTCGGCGATGACCAGGGCAACCTGATCTTCCTGTCCATCTGGGCACGCGACACCGCCGTCCAGCAGTTCCTCGCTCGCCTGACCCTCGGGCGCGACGAGCAAGGACTGGACCAGTTCCACGTCATCACCAACCAGGGCGGCAGCGTCCCGGTGTTCATCGGCAACGTCGATCGACTGGAAAAGCGCATCACGCGCGCCTACCGGCGAACGCTGTTCGGATCGCTCTCCAACGTGTGGCTGTTCGACCGGCGCTGCGTCAAGCCCGAC
>DAOMOD010000271.1:0-4537 GCA_035444205.1 Lysobacteraceae bacterium | reverse complement strand
TTCTCACAGGCCACCCGCCGCTCCAGAGGGGACCCGAAGAGCGACGCGCCCTCCAAGGCGCGCAAAGATTCGGCGCGGCACATGGCCGCTCTTCTGTAGGAGCGCACCCTGTGCGCGACCCCTGCGCTACGGTCGCGCACAGGGTGCGCTCCTACAACACATCACAACGTCCAGGCAGGATGCCGGGTTCGTGCACCCCGGGGACCCTGTGGCGCGCCACTGGGGCGTCCTCTCTCTTGGTTACTTTTCTCTGGACGAGCAGAGAGAAGTGACCCGACCGCCGGAGGGCGGACGGAACACACGTCAGGGATGACACAAACAACCCGCGCCACCGGCGAACCCACTCCTCCGCACCAATTCGGCGCCAGCCGCCCTGTGCGCCCGCACCGCCATGGTGCCAACGCCGCACCACGTGCTGCAGCCCTGAAGCGCAAGTGATTGCTGCGGCGCACAAAAGTGCGTCCGTGGCGCGCCTGGCACGACCTTCGCAATGAGCCACCCCGGGGAGGGACCTGCCGCGCGGGTGGCGCGGCCTCGATCCGGGGAACGTCGTCATGCAGAAAATCCTTGTCGCCATGCTTCTCGCCATCGCCGCATTGGCGCCGGCCATGGCGCAGGCGGAAATCACCGCCAACATCGGCTGGGTCAGTGAATACATCTACCGCGGGGTACCGCAGAAGAACTCGTCCGCCTCGGCCGGGCTCGATCTCGAAAAGCACGGATTCTACGTCGGCACCTGGGCCGCCGATGTCGGCGATGGCGCCGAAGTCGATGTCTATGGCGGTTACGGCTTTGAAGCAGGTGCGTTCAACTTCGGCGTCGGCGCCACCGGCTACTTCTACACCGGCGATTTCGATGACACCTACAAGGAGCTCAACCTCTCCGCCGGCTACGGACTGTTCACGCTGGAATACGCGCGCGGCAAGTACGACAACTTCGACGGTCCAAAACTCGACTACGACTTTCTCGAACTGAAACTTGAGTACGAGGGCTTCTTCGCTGCCGCCGGCACCTTCGGCAGGGACTTCTCCGGCGACACGGCGCAGGTCGGCTACGGCTTCGAGGCCGCCGGCTTCGATTTCAGCCTGGCCTGGATCTGGGCCGACAAGCGCCTGGCGCTGAACGACGGCCGTGACGACCACACCCTGATCTTCTCCATCACCAGGAACTTCACCCTCGCCGAATGAGGGCGTCCCATCCAACACGCGGAGGCAACACGCCATGAAGCTGATCACCGCCATCATCAAGCCATTCCGGCTCGACGAGGTGCGCGAAGCCGTCGCCGGACTCGGCGTGTCCGGCATGACTGTCACCGAGGTCAAGGGCTATGGGCGCCAGCGCGGCCACGCCGAGCTGTACCGCGGCGCCGAGTACGTCGTCGATTTCGTGCCCAAGCTGAAAATCGAAGTGGCGCTGGCCGACGAGCACGTCGAGCAGGCCATCGAGGCGATCGCCAGGGCGGCACGCACCGGCTCGATCGGCGACGGAAAGATCTTCATCGCGCCATTGGAACGCGTGCTGCGCATCCGCACCGGCGAGATGGACGCCGACGCCGTCTAGATGGATGCGCAACGCAAATTGCTTCGTCGCTCCAGCGAAGGCTGGAGCCCAACGACTTTCAGGCACTGGATTCCGGCGTTCGCCGGAATGACGACTGGTTCGGACGCGAACTCAACCCGATCACCAAACCGGAGGACACTGCCGTGGAGCAGGTCATCGAAGTCAAATACGCACTGGACACCTTCTACTTCCTGATGTCGGGCGCGCTGGTCATGTGGATGGCGGCCGGTTTCAGCATGCTCGAGGCCGGCCTGGTCCGCGCCAGGAACACGGTCGAGATCCTGACCAAGAACATCGGCCTGTACGCCATCGCCTGCATCATGTACATGCTGTGCGGCTACGGCATCATGTACGGCGACGGCAGCGGCATCATCCCCGCCATCGGCATGCTGAGCGCGGCCGACCACGACGCCGCCACCGTGGTGGCAGCGGCGCTGGCGGGCCAGGAAGATGCACCGTACTACTCCGACCTGTCGGATTTCTTCTTCCAGGTGGTGTTCGTCGCCACCGCCATGTCGATCGTCTCCGGCGCGGTGGCCGAGCGCATGAAGCTGTGGTCCTTCTTCGCCTTCGCGGTGGTGCTGACCGGCTTCATCTACCCGGTACAGGGCTACTGGAAGTGGGGCGAGGGCTGGCTCGATCAGGCCGGTTTCCTCGACTTCGCCGGCTCCGGTGTGGTGCATCTGTGCGGCGGCGCTGCCGCATTGGCAGGGGTGCTGCTGCTGGGTGCGCGCAAGGGCAAGTTCGGCGCCGACGGCTCGGTGAAGGCCATCCCCGGCGCCAACCTGCCGCTGGCCGCGCTCGGCACCTTCATCCTCTGGCTCGGCTGGTTCGGCTTCAACGGCGGCTCCGAGCTCAAGCTGTCCGACGTCGGCGAAGCCAACGCGGTGGCACTGGTGTTCGTCAACACCAACATGGCCGCAGCCGGCGGCGTCATCGCGGCGTTGCTCACCGCACGTCTGTGGTTCGGCAAGGCGGATCTCACCATGGCGCTGAACGGTGCACTGGCCGGCCTGGTGGCGATCACCGCCGAACCCTTGACGCCGACACCGCTGCTGGCGACCGGCATCGGCATGGTGGGCGGCGCGCTGGTGGTGGCCTCCATCGTCACACTGGAGCGCGTGTTCCGCATCGACGATCCGGTCGGCGCCATTTCGGTGCACGGCGTGGTCGGCGTGTGGGGGTTGATCGCGGTGTGCCTCAGCAACGACGACGCCACCCTGTGGGTGCAACTGATGGGCGCCGCGGTGATCTTCGCCTGGGTGTTCGGCACCAGCCTGCTGGTGTGGGGAGCGATCAGACTCACCGCCGGTATCCGCGTCGGCGAGCAGATCGAATACGAGGGCGTCGACCTGCACGAGTGCGGCATGGAGGCCTATCCGGAATTCACCCGCAGCGAGTAGACATTCACGCCCCTCTCCCGCCGTGAGAGGGGCTTTTTCAGCTTTGTTTGTAGCCCGGGTAAGCACAGCGCACCCGGGGGCTTTCGGTGAACACGCCAATCCCGGATGCGGCCTGCGGCCTTACCCGGGCTACGGTCTGATCGCCGACGCCTGATAGCCGACAGCCTGTAGGTCGGCATCCCATGCCGACGTTGAGATGCCCGAGCCCGGCACCGTCGGCATGGTGATGCCGAGCTACTGCTCCATGAAGATCAGGTAGGCCGCCACCACGATCAGCGCGAAGCCGGCCAGATGGTTCCACTTGATCGACTCGCCGAGGTAGTGAATCGAGAATACCGAGAACACCCCAAGGGTGATGATCTCCTGCATGCCCTTGAGTTGTGCGGCGCTGTAAACCTGATGCCCGATGCGGTTGGCCGGCACCGCCAGCAGGTATTCGGGCAGCGCGATCAGCCAGCTCACCAGGACGACCAGGAGGATGGGCGCGGCCTTGAACCTGAGGTGGCCGTACCAGGCGAAGGTCATGAAGACGTTGGAGACGATCAGTAGCGCGATCGGCAGGGTGTGGGGGGAGAGGAAGGACGGCGGCGTCATGGCGGCGGTCGCGGGGGAGGGTGGCGCATTCTACGGCCGCTTTTCGGCTCGCAGTCAGCCCTAGCTGTACTCGCTCCTGAGCGAAAGCGCCGGCGGCGTCGCCACGATGCTGCGCGTGCCCAGCCAACCGGCAAGCATGGCGATCAGCATACCGGCGAGCGCGCCGCCGATGAGCGCACCCCAGGGCATGTCGAGGCCCATGTCGAAGGCGCGTTGCGCCAGGATCTGTCCGGTGAGCGCGGCGCCGAGCGCGGCGAGGATGCCGGCAAGGCCACCGATGGCGGCGAATTCGGCCAGCACCGCGCCGCGGATCTGGCGCTGGCGCGCACCCAGCGTGCGCAACACCGTGCTCTCGTAGCGACGTTCGCTGCGCGTGGCCTGCAGGGCGGCGATCAGCACCAGCACACCGGCGGCGAGGCTGAAGGCAAGCACCAGTTGCACCGCCTGCGCCACCCGCTCCATCACCTCGCGCACGCGTGCGAGGATGGCGTCGATGTCGATCAGGCTGACGTTGGGGTGTTCGCGAGTCAGCGCCTGCAAGGCGCGCGCCTGTCCGGCCGGCAGGTGGAAACTGGAGATCAGATTGTGTGGCGCATCCTGCATGGCGCGCGCATTCAGCAGCAGGAAGAAGTTGACGCGGAATGAATCCCAGTCGGCCTCGCGCAGGTTGGTCACGGCGAGATCATAGCGGCGCTCGCCGATGCCGATGGTGAGGGTGTCGCCCAGCGCGATGCCGAACATGTCCACCCACATCTTCTCCACCGACACTTCATGGGCATCGCTGCCGGGTTCCCAGAAGCGGCCGGAGGTGATCCGGTTGGCGGGCGGAAAATCCTCGCGCCAGGACATGTTGAGCGGCCCGTTGATCCAGTTGCCGGCGCGCGGATCGGCATAGTCCTCGGCGCGCGGAGCGATGCCGTTGATGGCCAGCAGGCGGCCGGTGGCGAAGGGTTCGAGGCGCGGCTCGGCGACGCCCGCCA
>DAOMOD010000270.1:0-4541 GCA_035444205.1 Lysobacteraceae bacterium | reverse complement strand
CCAGTGGCACGACCAGGAGCGGCTGGCTGCCATCCAGCGCATCGACGATGGCCTTCATCACCAGCGGCACGCCGACCGCGGCGAACTTGGCTGCGAGCAGGAACGCCAGTGCCAGACCGATACGCCAGCGATACGGCCACAGATAGGGCAGGAGCTGGCGCAACGGGTGGCGGACAGATTCGGTCATGGCTGCGGGAGGGTAGCGGAAAAGCGGGGTGCAGGGAGGCGGATGTCGACGCAGGTGGTTCGAGACGACGCCTGTGGCGTCTCCTCACCACGAACGGCTCCTGGGACCTTGTCGCGGGTGGTTCGAGACGACGCCTGCGGCGTCTCCTCACCACGAACGGTTCCTGGGACCTTGTCGCAGGTGGTTCGAGACGACGCCTGCGGCGTCTCCTCACCACGAACGGCTTTTCCAACCTGACATGCGAATCCCGAGCCCGGAGCCCGGAGCCCCGAGCCCCGAGTCCCGAGTCCCGAGTCCCGAGTCCCGAGTCCCGAGTCCCGAGTCCCGGCTCTTGCGCTACCCTGTCGCGCCCGATCCCACCCTTGCGCAATGTCCGCTCCCCGCCACGGCAAATCGCTGATCGTCCTGGTCGCCGCGCTGACCATGTTCGGTCCGCTCAGCATCGACACCATGTTTCCTGCCTTCGGTGCGATGGCCGAGGCGCTGGCGGTGACGCCGCTGGCGTTGCAGCAGGTGTTGAGCGTGTACCTCGCCACGTATACGGTCATGGCCCTGTTTCACGGGCCGATCTCGGATGCGGTGGGCCGCAAGCCGGTGATCCTGGTCGGGGCGGGCGTGTTCACCCTGGCCTCGATAGGATGCGTGTTCGCGCAGACGCTCGATCAACTGCTCTTCATGCGCGGCCTTCAGGGCCTGTCGGCAGGCGCCGGCATGATCGTCGGCCGCGCCATCGTGCGCGACATCTACCACGGGCACGAAGCGCAACGGGTGATGGCGATCATGACCATGCTGTTCGGTATCGCGCCGGCAGTGGCACCCATCATCGGCGGCCTGATCCTCGGTTTGGCCGGCTGGCGCGCCATCTTTGTGTTTCTGGCGCTGTTCGGTGTGTTGCTGCTGGTGGTCTCGGCGTTGCGTCTGCCGGAAACGCACGCCCCCGAGGCGCGCCAGCCGCTGGCGGTACGGCCGCTGCTGCGCGGCTACCGCGAGATCTTTGGACATCCAGGGTTCCGCCTGCTGTCGCTGGCGGTTACCTTCAACTTCGCCGCGCTGTTTCTCTACATCATGTCGGCGCCGGCTTTCGTGATGGGAATGATGGGGCTCTCCGAATTGCAGTTCTGGGTGTTCTTCGTGCCGACCATCGCCGGCATGATGAGCGGCGCCATGCTGTCCGGACGTCTGGCCGGCCGCTTCAAGGGCGGTATCCTTGTCGGCTGGGCCTACAGGATCATGGCGGTGGCCGTGGTGGCGAACGTGGCCGGCAACCTGTATGCCGCGCCGGCCGCACCGTGGGCGGTGTTGCCGATCATGGTGCTGGCCTGCGGAATCGCACTGGCGTTTCCGGTCATCACCATCGGCATCCTCGACCTGTTTCCCCAGCGCCGCGGCGGAGCATCGTCGCTGCAGACTGCGGTCAGTCTCGCCATCCTGGTGGTGGTGGCAGGTGTGGTTGCACCGCTGGTGTTCGACAGCGGCCTGAAACTGGCCCTGACCTCGGCCAGCTTCACCTGCCTCGGCTACCTGTTCTGGCGCCTGGGGCGGCACTGGTGCGTGGATCCGGCGGCGTAGCCCCGACTCCTCCCTCCGCTTGCGGGGGGAGTGTGGGAGGGGGGCAAGTCGGAGCGATACGGCAGGTGATTCGTTAGCCTGCCCTGAGAAGGCGCGAAATGCCGTCTGGAAGGGGCGCCCGCGGCGCCTCCTCACCAAGGATACTGTGGGCTTACCCGCGTTCCATCAACAAGTTCCAGGCACGCATGCTCAGGGCGCCGCCGTTGCCTGGGCACTCCCGCCGATTCGCCTCAGGTGCAGGCAACACTCAAACACAAGCAGGGGCACCGACCACATCAGCCATATGGACAGTGTCGCGCGCTCGATTGCCTAGCTCATTCCGCCGTACTCCAGCAGCGGATCGAACAGGCGAAACAGTACAAATGACAGCGTCACCAGATAACTGCGCATCATCCATTGGCGATGCTGCGCGATGTCGCGCTTGATCACGGCGAAGACGGCGACTCCGGTGGTTGCTGTCCACGCCAGCGCCAGGCCCAGCGCGCCGCCCGCGAATACCGGACCGAGCGGCGTGTTCACGGCAAGATGTACGGCGGCCAGCACGCTGCCGGCGATGGCGGCGACGTAGATGCGCCCCAGCCCACGATGCAATTTTCCGGTACGCTGGTTGAGGCCCAGCCAGAGTTGCCAGGGACCGGCCAGCAGCGCGATCGAGCCCAGCGCGACATGCAGCCACAGGCCAAGCTTGCGCGTCTCGTAAATCGCCATCAGACGCCCTTCGAGCAGCAGGTAGGGGGCGGCGACGGCGATGAAGAACAGGGCCGCAATGACGAACAGCACGACCACCGCCACCGTATAGCGGCAGGCGATGGCTGGCATGCGTTGTGGCATCCCGGCAAGGGCGATTTCGGCACCTGGTTTCACGTGCAGGAACTCCGTGGTGAGCAATGTGGCTGGACAATGATGGTGGCGTCCCGCCTGTTGCACCCACTGGCCAGGGACAGTTCGCCACCCTGACCTTGGTCAGGGCAGATGGACATACCCGACCCGGGACAGGCCGCGCTACTGCCGACGGTGGGTAGCGTGAAAGCTGCGCCACGCAGACGATCTCATGCGTGTCGAACGACACCATTCGAGAACTGCGGGGTAGGGGTGATGAACGATCAGGACTGGGCGATCGCGCGTGTCGGCGCACACGGTCGGCGTGCGTTTTCCACGCTGGTGCTGGGCTGTCTGATGCTGTTGCACGGGGACCGGTTGCACGCGGAATTCGTGCCGGTGTTCGATGTGGTGCAGCGTGCCGGCAGCAACAGCATCAGCGACCTTCGTCTGGTTCGCGCGGCGGATGGGCGTGCCACCGTGGTCTGGTTGCACGCCGATCGCGTCGAGCGTCGCGTCATCAACATCAACGGCAGCATGGGCTCGGTGGCGCAGCTTCCCACGCTCGGTTTCGGCAGCGCACGCGACCCCGCGGTCACTGTGGATCTGCAAGGCCGAGTCCTGGTGGCCTGGGAGGAAGGCGGACGCATCGTCGCCCACCGTCTCGCCGCCAACGGCGCCCTCACCACCACCTTCCTGCTCTCATCGGGCAACGCCTCGAACGCACGCAACCCGCGCGTGGCGGTGGACGCGACCGGCGTCGGCGCGGTGGCCTGGGAGCGCGGAAGCCGGGTCGAGGCTGTGCGGCTTGCCGTTGCCAACGCCGCGCCATTGAGCACCGCCCGGCTGCTCACCGACGCCAAGGAGGATTCTCCACCCGACATCGTCGCAGGTGGGTCGGGAGATGCGACCGTGGTCTGGCGGCGCGCCGGCAGGATCGAGTACCGCAGACTGCAAAGCGACGGTTCCATCGGCGGAGCCGCGCTATCGTTCGACACCAGTCCCTGCATCATCGATCTTCCCCGTTTCGGCAGCCATCACCCGCTGGCCGTTGGTCGTCCGTGGATCATCGCTCGCGGCAGATCCGCCTCCGGATGCCCAGGCGGCGACGCGATCCGCAGCGTGCAGGCTGCCGACAGCCCGCAGTTCCCCGTCGTCGCGAGTCCGAATTCAGGTCTCCTCGACGATCCCGACCATGCCGTCCACCAGGATGCGGGAAGCCGTCGCTGGATGGTCTGGCGCCAGGACCTGAACCTGCTCGGACATCAGCGAATGGTGGTGCAGCGTGCCAATCTCTCCTTGCAGGCGGTCTCGCCGGACGGTGTGGGCGTCGCCCAGGCACGCTTGGCGGTTGCCGAGAACCAGTCCGCCATGGCGGTCTGGAGGGAGATTCTCGCCGGGAGTCCGGTGGTGCGCGGACGACGTGTTGGATTCACCGGAGACCTGGGACCCGTGCAGACATTCTCCACCGCCGGCGGGCAGTCTTTCCGGCCGGCTGTCGCCATGCAGCCCCATGATCGTCCGGCCATTGCCTGGTTGCGCATGTTCGCAAGTCAGGAGCACACGCTGGTGCAGGCGACCCTCGATGTCGCACCGCCCGCATGTACCACGCCGATTGCGCGCACCATCCTTCCCGGCGGCGCCGCTACCGTAACACCCGAGTCCGTCTGCCAGGGCTGGCTGGACGGGCCCCCCGCCGTGGTGGAGTTCACCCAGCTTCCCGAAGTCGGCCACGTCGAAGTGTTTCTCGGCACCATCATCTATGTCGCTGACGGTAGCGACTATCACGAGAACTTCCGCTTTCGCGTCAGCGGACCGGGTGGGCAGTCGAACGAAGTGGCAGTGAACATCGAAGTCCTCGACGGCAGTTTCATCTTTCTCGACGGCTTCGAGAGCGACTGACCTGCGAGCCGGGACTCGGGACTCGGGACTCGGGACTCGGGACTCGGGACTCGGGACTCGGGAC
>DAOMOD010000269.1:0-4575 GCA_035444205.1 Lysobacteraceae bacterium | reverse complement strand
GCCAGGTACCCGGAGCCCGTCGCGCCGGACACCACCGAGTTGCCTGCGCTGCCGCCGAGGTGGATTTGGGCGAGCGCAGAGCAACTTTGTGAGTTCATTACCAAGGGCACAACACCACGCAAGGAAACCGCCAGCGCGACACGCTCCATTCCATTCATTCGGGTCACAAACCTGACGGAGCAAGGCGTTCTCGATTTTTCGGATCAAGTTTTTGTGACCGAAGAGACGCATCACGGTTTCTTGAGTCGGTCGGTGGTCTATCCTGACGATGTCCTCATGAATATTGTTGGACCGCCATTGGGACAAGTTTCCCTCGTGCCGGAAACGTTCGCGGAGTGGAACATCAATCAGGCGATCGCAATATTCCGGGCAGTCGCTGGCGTACTACCCGAGTACATCTGTCACTACCTCTTATCGCCAAATGCTCAGAGCTGGCTTGGCGCTAGAGCAAAAACGACGGCAGGACAGACGAATCTGACGCTTGAGCTATGCCGGCAACTTCCTGTGCCCTTGCCGCCAACGGAGGAGCAGCATCAACTTGTGGAGTCAGCGAATCAGCTTCTGTTGTCGACACGTGATGCCATCAGGGCAATAGAGTCGGTAAATCGCCAATCCACCGCCCAACGCCAAAACCTCCTCAAGGCCGCCTTCTCCGGCCAACTGGTGTCGCAGCACCCGACAGACGAACCCGCCAGCACACTACTCGCCCGCATACGCGCCGAGCGTGCAGCGCAGGTTGTCCCCAACAAGGTGCAAGGCCGCAAAAAGAAGGTGTCGTCATGAAGTCGGCGCGTGACGCCGGCAGGGAGCCGCGCGCCCCCGGATCACTGACTTGCTTTCCAGGGCTGCGGAAAACAAACTCGGAATGCCGGGGAAATTCATATGAATCAATGAGTTGCAGGCGCTCTTGTTTTCCGGAAGGGGCTTTGCCGCCAAACAGATCGTTGACGCAAGGGATGGTGAGGTGACGAAGCGCGAGACCCAGCAGGTAGATCAGAAGTCGCTGCGTGTGCTCGTTGGCAAGTCGGCGGATTTCGCCGCGCTGGCAGCCGACTGCGTGTGCTTTGCGAATGCGTCCGGCGGTTGCCTGAACATCGGCATCGAAGACGGTCAAGCGCAGCCACCGAAAGACCAGCGCGTTCCTGTTGAACTGCTGGACACACTGCGCCGACGGATCGGCGAGCTGACCGTGAACGTTCAGGTGGCGCCGGAACTGGTTCAGGCGGACAACGGCGGCGAGTACATCGCGCTGATGGTGGCGCGAGCGGTGGGCGTGGCTTCCACGAGCGATGGGCGCTACTACCTTCGGGTGGGCGACCGCTGCCGCCCGGTAGTGGGTGACAACGTGCTGCAGTTGCTCAACGACCGGCCCAGCGTACCGTGGGAATCGATGACCAGCCTGCAGGTGCCGGTGTCGGCGGCTGACGCGGGCCTGGTGGCGCGGCTGACGGCCGCGCTGCGCGCGTCGGACCGCGTCAAGGCCAGCGTGCGTGAAAAGGCCGCCGCCGAACTGCTGGCGCACTATGGGCTGAGCGACGGCGGCTGGCTGACGAACCTGGGCGTGCTGATCGTCGGCACTGCACGCGACCGCGCGCGGCTGGGTTCGGCGCCGAACGTGCAGGCCATCAAGTACGACGAGCACGGCCAGAAGGTCAACAAATGGCGATGGGACGACTACACGCTGTCGCCGGTGGAGCTGGTGGATGCGATCTGGCACGAGGTGGCTGACTTTCATGAAAGCTACGAACTGCCCGATGGCCTGCACCGACAGCACATCCCCGCCTACGACCCGCGCGTGGTGCGCGAACTGCTGGTCAACGCACTAGTGCACCGCCCGTACACGCAGCGCGGCGACCTGTTCCTGAATCTGCACCCGGACCGGCTGGAACTGGTCAACCCGGGGCGTCTGCCGCTGGGGGTGACGCCGCAGAACATCCTGCATGCACACCGGCGACGCAACGAGCGCATGGCCAGCCTGTTCCATGACCTGAAGCTGATGGAAAAAGAAGGCTCGGGCTTCGACCTGATGTACGACGTGCAGCTGTCGCAGGGACGGCCGGTGCCGCTGCCGAGGGAGGGCGCCGACTGGGTGTCGGTGACGGTGGAGCGGCGCATCGTGCGCCCGGAGGCGATTCGGCTGATGGAGGAAGCCGACGCGCGCTTCCAGCTGCGCCAGCGCGAGCGCATCACGCTCGGCCTGCTCGCAGTGAGCGAGGGACTGACGGCGCGTGAGCTGGCCGCGCGACTGGAACTGCCCTCGGCCGAGGCTCTGCATCCGACCTGGTTGGGGCGCTTGCTGGAGCTGGGATTGGTGGTCACCACGGGCAAGACCCGGGGCACACGCTACTTGGTGGCACCGGCCTGGCTGAAGGGCGTGGGACTGGATGGCCCGACCACCCTCAAGCGTATGGAACCCCACCGGCTGCGGGCGCTGGTGCTTGAAGACATGGTGCTCTATCCAGGTTCGTCGTCGGGAGAAATCAACCGCCGGGTGGGTCAGGAGATTCCGTACCGCTCGCTCAAGCGGGCCATCGACGATCTCGTCGAATCCGGCAAGGCCCGTCACGAAGGTGACGGGCGCGGGCGACGCTACTGGAGCGTGGTCAGCCCGGACGGGTGATATCTGCCAGACTAGCCCGAATGCTGGCCCCAATACGGTTGTCGGCAGACATGGTATTTCTAAGTTGTTGTTTTTAAAGTGAATTTCTTGTTTGAAATACGCGGTATGGGCAGATATCTGGCAGATATCGATCACGGTTGCGTCAGCCCATGAACACTTCCACCCTGATCCAGAAGGTCTGGAATTTCTGCCACACGCTACGCGACGACGGCGTGAGCTATGGCGACTATCTGGAGCAGTTGACCTACCTGCTGTTCCTGAAGATGGCGCATGAATTCGCCGGGCCGCCGTACCATCGGCGCTCGCGCATTCCCGCCGGGCACGACTGGGCCAGCCTGCGCAAGCTGAACGGCGCGCCGCTGGAGGCGCATTACCTGGCCACGCTGCACGCGCTGGGCCAGCAGCCGGGCATGCTGGGCGCGATCTTCTTCAAGGCGCAGAACAAGATCCAGGACCCGGCCAAGCTGAGCCGGCTGGTGCAGATGATCGACGCCGAGAACTGGGTCAGCCTGGACGCCGACACCAAGGGCGACCTGTACGAAGGCCTGCTGCAGAAGAACGCCGAGGACACCAAGAGCGGCGCCGGCCAGTACTTCACGCCGCGCGCGCTGATCCGCGCCATGGTCGAGTGCGTGCGCCCCGAGCCGGGCAAGGTGATCGCCGACCCGGCCTGCGGCACGGGCGGCTTCTTCCTGGGCGCCTACGACTGGCTGATGCGGCGCCAACCGCCACTGAACCGCACGCAGCTCGCCTTTCTGCGCGACGGCACCTTCCACGGCAACGAGATCGTCGCGGGCACGCGCCGCCTGTGCCTGATGAACTTGTTCCTGCACAACATCGGCTCACTGGACGGCGAGCCGTCGGTGGAGCGGGCCGATGCGCTGATCGCCGAGCCGAACGTGCGCGCCGACTACGTGCTGGCCAATCCGCCGTTCGGCAAGAAGAGCAGCATGACCATCACCAACGAGGAAGGCGAGGAAGACCGCGACGCCCTGACCTACGAGCGGCAGGACTTCTGGGAAACCACGTCGAACAAGCAGCTCAACTTCCTGCAGCACATCGTGCAGATGCTGAAGACCACCGGCAAGGCCGCGGTGGTGCTGCCCGACAACGTGCTGTTCGAGGGCGGCGCGGGCGAGCGGATCCGCCGCAAGCTGCTGGAGACCTGCGACGTGCACACCATCCTGCGCTTGCCGACCGGCATCTTCTACGCGCAGGGCGTGAAGGCCAACGTGGTGTTCTTCGACAAGGCGCCGACCGACGGGCGTGTGCACACCCAGGGCGTGTGGTTCTACGACCTGCGCACCAACCAGCACTTCACGCTGAAGGCGCGGCCGCTGAAGTCCGAGGACCTGCAGGATTTCATCACCTGCTACCACCCCGAAAACCGGCACCAGCGCATAGCAACCGAGCGCTTTCGCTACTTCAGTTACGACGAGCTGATGGCCCGCGACAAGACCAGCCTGGACATCTTCTGGCTGAAGGATGAGAGTCTGGACAGCCTGGAGGATCTGCCGCCGCCGGATGTGCTGCAGCAGGAAATCATCGACCACCTGGAAGCTGCGCTGGCGGCATTCCGGGATGTGGCGGCGGCCTTGCCGGGCGACCGCAGCACGGCGTAGCATCCGGCGCCATGAAGCTCTACATCGCCCCCCGCGCACCCAACCCGCGCCGCGTGCAGATGTTCATGCACGAGAAAGGCATGCCGGCGATCGAGCAGATCGCGGTCGACATCAATGCCGGCGAGCACCGCGGCGAGGCGTTTCACGCCATCAACCCGGTGTCGCGCCTGCCGACGCTGGAGCTCGACGACAGACGCTTCCTGAGCGAGACGCGCGCCATCTGCACTTACCTCGAAGGGCTGTATCCAGAGCCGAACCTGATGGGCGACGGCTTCGAGGAGCGCGCCTTCATCGAGATGCACGACCGCCGCGTCGAGTGGTACTGGCTGCTGC
>DAOMOD010000268.1:0-4645 GCA_035444205.1 Lysobacteraceae bacterium | reverse complement strand
GGTTGGGATGGGGGCGCTCTTGCTCCTGGCTCCTTCCTCCGCCTGCGGGGGAAGGCTGGGATGGGGGCGCTTTTGACTTCGGCCAGCTTGCTGCTTCTCCGTCTTCGAGCTTGCCCCCTCCCTACCCTCCCCCGCAAGCGGGGGAGGAATAAGAAACAGGAAACCGCAGGCGGGGGAGGATTAGGTAAAGGGGAACCGCGAGCGGGGGAGGATTAGGTAAAGGGAAACCGCAGGTGGAGGAGGAAACAGATAGGAGACCGCCCGCGGGGGAGGGAAACCAAGGGAACCTCTGAACAAGCCTGGCCTCGTCGCTCCAGCGAAAGCTGGAGCCCAGTGTCTTCAAGGCGCACGGTCCCAGCTTTCGCTGGGACGACGGCTTGTTCAGACGTTTCCAAGGGGGTGCTTGCTGGCGCAAGTAGCTTAGGGAGGCGGAGGAACCTTGTGGTGACTTGCTTGCCTGTCGAGTGGCACTGGCCTACGCCAGGCCCGACATCCGCAGCCAAGCCCCGAGCAGACGCTCACCCCACAAGAAATAGAACCAGCCGGCACCGGCCAGGAAGGGACCGAAGGGGATCGGAGTGGCACGGTCCTTGCCGCGCATGGCGAGGTAGACGCCGCCGATGACGGCACCGAAAAAGCTCGACAGCAGCAGGATGGGCAAAATCGCCTGCCAGCCGCAGAAGGCACCCAGCGCGGCCAGCAGCTTGAAGTCGCCGTAGCCCATGCCCTCCTTGCCAGTGAGCAGCTTGAACAGCCAGTACACGCTCCACAGGCTCAAGTACCCGACCGCGGCGCCGATGATGGCCGTCGGTGCATCCACATACACACCGAAAACCGAAAGCAGAAGTCCAAGCCACAGCAGTGGCAATGTCATGCCGTCGGGCAACAGGGTGGTGCGCAGGTCGATGACGGACATGGCGATCAAAAACCACGTCAACGCCAGCGCCGCAAGCGCCGCCCAGCCCAGGCCGAAATGCCACACCACCAGCAGGCTGGCGATGCCCGTGAGTGCCTCGACCACGGGGTACTGCAACGAGATGCGCACGCCGCAATGACGGCAGCGCCCACGCAGGGCCAGCCACGAGACCAGCGGAATGTTCTCCCAGGCGGTGAGCTGGGTCTTGCATGCAGGGCAATGGGAACGCTCCCACACCAGACCCGGCGGCGGCTTGGCCGCATCCTCGGGCATGTCCAGGAACTCGCGCGCCTGTGCGCGCCACGCCCATTCCAGGCGTGGCGGCAAGCGCAGGGCGACGACGTTGAGGAAGCTGCCGACCACCAGGCCTAGCAGCAGGGCGCCGGAGAGACCAAGCCCCGGATAATCGGCGAGCAGTTCCAGCAAACCGGGACAGCCGATCCGCTACATCGCAGCGGCAAGCTTGAAGATCGGCAGGTACATGCCAATCACCATGCCGCCCACCAGCACACCGATAATCACCATGACCATGGGTTCGATCAGGCTGGACAGCGCGTCCACGGCGTTGTTGACCTCTTCCTCGTAAAACTCGGCCACCTTCATCAGCATGTCGTCGAGGGCACCGGATTCCTCGCCGATGGCGGTCATCTGCACCACCATGTGCGGGAACACGCCGACCTGGCGCATGGCCATATTCAACTGGTAGCCCACGGAAACATCCTCGCGGATACGCTTCACCGCATCGGAATAGACCACATTGCCCGTGGCGCCGGAGACCGAATCGAGCGCTTCCACCAGCGGCACACCGGCCCTGAAGGTCACCGCCGTGGTGCGGGCGAAGCGGGCGATGGCCGAGTTGTGCATGATCTGGCCAATGACGGGAATCTTGAGGATGGCACGGTCCAGGAAGCGACCGAACGCAACTGAGCGCTTGCGTAGCTGCACCAAGCCAAAGATGCCGCCACCGACAATGATCGCAGCGAGCCACCAATAGGTCGTCATGAAGTCCGAAGCGGCTATGATCATCAAGGTGAAGGCCGGTAAGTCCGCGCCGAACTGCTTGAAGATGTTCTGGAACTGGGGTACCACGAAGATCAGCAGGATTGCCGTAACCACGATCGCCACGGCGACGACCGTCAAGGGATAGAACATTGCCTTCTTGATCTTGCCCTTCAGGCTCTCGATGTTCTCCTTGTAGGTGGCAATCGTGTCCAGCACCGTATCGAGCACGCCGGCAGACTCGCCCGCCTTGACCAGGTTCCGGTACAGCTCGTCGAACTGCAGCGGATGCTTGGACAATGCCTCATGCAATGTGGAACCGCCCTCGATGCTGTTCTTGATATCGGTGATAAGGTCCTTGAACCTGGGGTTCTTCTGACCACCCGCCAGAATCTCCAGCGCCGTCACCATAGGCACACCGGATTTCATCATGGTGGCGATCTGACGGCTGAAGAAGGCGATGTCACGCGCGGTCACCTTCTTTCCTGCCGCACCAAACAGCGGCTTGGCCTTGGCCTTGACCTGGGTCGGCTGGATACCCTGGCGGCGCAGCTCCGCCTTCAGCAGCACGTCGTTCTTGGCGAGCTGCTCGCCCTTCATGATGACGCCGCGCTTGTCCTTGCCCTGCCAGATGAAGACCTTGAGCTGGTCAGCCGGGGCCCGTCGGGTTGCGGTGGTGGTAGCCATGGATTAGTCCTTCGTCACGCGATTGGCTTCGGCCAGACTGACCAGGCCGTTCTTGACTTTGAGCAGCGCCGACTGGCGCAGGCTGGACACGCCGGCGGCACGGGCCGCGGCGTCGATGGCCATCGCGCTGCCGCCCTGCAGAATGATCTCCTGGATCTGATCGCTCATCGGCATCACCTCGTAGATGCCAACGCGGCCCTTGTAGCCCTCGTTGCAGCCGGAGCAGCCGACCTGCTCGTAGATCTGCAGCCCGGTATCGATCTCTTCCTGGGTGAAGCCCTCGGCCAACAGAGCCGGCTTGGGCAGATCGATGATGCGCTTGCAGTCGTGCAGGCGGCGCGCCAGGCGCTGCGCCGTCACCAGCGACACCGACGAGGTGATATTGAAGGGCGCGATGCCCATGTTCATCAGGCGCGCGATGGTCTGCGGCGCATCGTTGGTATGCAGGGTGGACAGCACCATGTGACCGGTCTGCGCCGCCTTGATCGCAATCTCGGCCGTCTCCAGGTCGCGGATCTCGCCCACCATGATGATGTCGGGATCCTGGCGCAGGAAGGCGCGCAGGGCGACGGCGAAGGTCATGCCGCGCTTTTGATTCTGCTGCACCTGGTTGACGCCGGGGAGGCGGATCTCGACCGGATCTTCGACCGTGGAAATATTGGTGCCATCCTGATTAAGGATGTTGAGCGCGGTGTACAGCGACACCGTCTTGCCCGAACCGGTGGGCCCGGTCACCAGCACCATGCCCCACGGCCTGCCGATCGCATCCAGGAACAGCCGCTGTTGCTCCGGCTCGTAGCCCAGCTTCTCGATGCCCAGCTTTGCCGCGCCGCCATCCAGGATTCGCAGCACCACCTTCTCACCGAACAGTGTCGGGCAGGTGCTGACGCGAAAGTCGATGCTCTTGGTTTTCGAGACGTTGAGCTTGATGCGGCCGTCCTGCGGCACGCGGCGCTCTGCGATGTCCAGCCCGGACATCACCTTGAGACGGGACGAAATACGCGCATTCAACTTGACCGGCGGGGTGGCCACCTTGCGCAACACGCCGTCGAGGCGATAGCGCACCCGGTAGAAACTCTCGAACGGCTCGAAGTGGATGTCGGAGGCGCCGCGCTTGATGGCGTCGATGAGCATCTTGGTGACGAACTTCACCACCGGCGTGTCGTCGGCGCCGCCCGCATCCACCCCGGTGCCCAGCGGATCGTCCTCGTCGATCTCGTCGAACTGAATGTTCTCCAGCCCTTCTTCGTCCATCCCCTCGATTTCGGTGGACGCTTCGCTCAGCGCGGCGTCGATGCCGCGCCGCAACTGCTCCTCGTCGACCAGAACCGCTTCCACCGAGCAATTGGTGGCGAACTTGATGTCGTCGAGCGCGCGCAGGTTGGTGGGATCGGATACACCGACGAACATCCGATTGCCACGCTTCACCAGCGGGAGCACGCCGTGCTTGTTGATCAGCTTCTCATCGACCAGCTTGACCGGCGCCTGGCTGAGATCCAGGGCGTTGACGTCGAGCAGGGGCACGCCGAATTCCTGGGAGGCGGCCTGGGCGATCTGCGGCGCGCCCACCAGGGCGTTTTCCACCAGGAAAGTGACCAGCGGCATCTTGGCCTTGACCGAGCCTTCCAGTGCCGCCCGCATCTCCTTTTCGGAGATGAGCTCGTCCGCCACCAGCCTGCGACCCAGACCGGAAAGCCCCGCCATCGGAGTGGCCACATTCATCGCGTTGCGCTCAGGATCGTTCGATTTGCCATTCCAGGGTAGGAATGTACTCCATCCGCTTGAAAAGTTGAATGCAACAGATTGAAAACCGCCGGGAACCCTCCGCCGGCACCCCTCCGCCCGCTCCTTGCTCCTTCCCCCGCGTGCGGGGGAAGGCTGGGATGGGGGCGCTCTTGCCTCTTGGCCCCTTCCTCCGCGAGCGGGGGAAGGCGGGGATGGGGGCGCTCTTGCCTATTAGCCCCTTCCTCCGCGAGCGGGGGAAGGCGGGGATGGGGCTGACGTTTCCCCGGGTTTCATAGCTTGATCTCCAGACGTTTCCGC
>DAOMOD010000267.1:0-4774 GCA_035444205.1 Lysobacteraceae bacterium | reverse complement strand
TGCGCGAAGTCGAACTCGACCTCGCCGAAGGCGCCGACATGGTGATGGTCAAGCCCGGCCTCCCCTACCTCGACATCATCCGCCGCGTGAAGGACGCCTTCGGCGTGCCCACCTTCGCCTATCAGGTGAGCGGCGAGTACGCCATGCTCAAGGCCGCCGCACAGAACGGCTGGCTGGACGAGCGCGCCTGCGTGCTGGAGGCGCTGACCTGCCTGAAACGCGCCGGCGCCGATGCGGTGCTCAGCTATTTCGCCCTGGATGCGGCGCGCTGGCTGCGCCAGGCAAGCTGAGTCGAACGGGGAACTGGACTGCGGCGGAGCCTTCCCAGCCCGGCTTCTGCTGCCGGCGAGCACCTGATCAGATTGGCGCCAGGGAGCGCGAACCGCCTTCAGCCATAATGGCGGCATGATCCATTCCACAGGAGTTCCGCCATGGGCGACGCACGCGTTTCTTTCGAGGACACCGACCTCATCTTCGATGGCGTGAAGGAAGGCGAGCCATACGCCGTCTTCGGGCACCCGATCAAGCACTCGCTGTCGCCCTTCATTCACGCCCGCTTCGCCGAGCAGACCGGGCGCCGCGTGCGCTACGAGGCACACGATTGCGGCGTCGAGGATCTAGCCGCGGCGCTCGATGCCTTCGCCGCACGCGGTGGGCGCGGCGCCAACATCACCCTGCCGCTGAAGGCACAGGCGCTGGCACTGTGCAAGGAAGTGTCGCCGGCCGCCGAGCGCATCGGCGCAGCCAACACGCTGACCCGCATCGAGGGCGGCTGGCGCGGCAACAATACCGACGGCAAGGGCCTGATGCGCGATCTTGCCGAACGCCACCGCTTCGATCTGCGCGGCCGCCGTGCACTGATCCTCGGCGCCGGCGGTGCCGCCCATGCGGCGGCCTTCGCACTGATCGATGCCGGCGTCGGTGAGCTGTTCATCGTCAACCGCACGCCCGAGCGCGCCGACCAGCTCGCCGACCGCTTCGACGAGCCGACCCGCGTGCACACCCGCTACTGGGAAGACCTGGGGCGCAATGGCAGCTTCGACCTCATCATCAACGCCACTTCGGCCGGCCATGGCGAGGTGAAGCTCGACCTGCCCGGCTCGCTGATCGGCTCGCGCTGCCTGTGCTACGACATGAGCTACAGTCGCGCCGCCGTCGGTTTCCTGGCCTGGGCCAAGGCCGCCGGCGCCACCCACGCGCTGGACGGCCTCGGCATGCTGGTCGAGCAGGCGGCGGAGAGTTACCTGCTGTGGCACGGCGTGCGTCCGGAGACCGACGAGGTGCTTCAGGCGGTGCGCGCGAAACTGCCGGCGCAGGCGATGGAGTGAGCACGAACCCAACGGTTCCTCCTTGCAGACCGCAGTGCGCCGCCTGCTGCATCGCGCCCTCGATCAGCAGCCCGATTCCCGGCATGCCGGACGGCAAACCGGCCGGCGTTCCCTGCAAGCAACTCGATGATGACCTGCGTTGCCGGCTGTTCGGCCGGCAGGAACGACCAGGCGTGTGCGTGCGTTTGCGTCCGGAGCCCGGCATGTGTGGGAAGACGCGCGAGGAAGCTCTGGCCACGCTTGGCGGGTGGGAAGCGCTGACCTCGCCTGCCATGCCCCATGCAGGAGCGGCGAGAGTCGCGATCAAGCGTTCCTGAAAAGCGCGAAGCTGATCGCGGCTCTCGCCGCTCCTACCCATTCATCCGTACCCAGACGGTCGTCAGGCGCCACGAAGATAGCGATCCTTGAGCCGCACGTAGTGCTGCGCCGAGTAGTACAGCGATTCGATCTCCGACTCGCTCAATGTCCGTACCCTGCGCGCCGGATTGCCCAACCACAATTCGCCCTCGCCCACCTCCTTGCCCGGCGCAATCACCGCGCCGGCGCCGACGAAACCGTGGCGACGCACCACGGCGCCGTCCAGCACCACCGCCTTCATGCCGATCAGGCAGGCGTCCTCCAGGGTGCAGGCATGGATCACCGCGCCATGGCCGATGGTGACGTCGGCGCCGATCAGGGTCGGGATGCCACCGGCGGTGTAGGGGCCGTCGTGGGTGACATGCACGATGCTGCCGTCCTGGATGTTGGTCCGTGCGCCGATACGGATGAAGTTGACGTCGCCGCGCACCACGGTGCCCGGCCACAGCGAGACGTCGTCGGCCAGTTCCACATCGCCGATGACGGTGGCCGCCGGGTCGACGTAGACACGGGCGCCGAGTACGGGGAGCTTGTCGAGATAGGGGCGGATGTTCATGGCGCGAATTGTAGGCATCGGCGCCGCAGGGCGCGATGCGGGCTAGACTGCACCCATGGACATGACCGCTCCCACCCCCATCGAAGACCTCAAGCCCACGCTCGACCGCCTGCGCGCCGCGCACATGGCGACGCCGCCTGACTACGCGCAGCGCATCGACGACCTGAAGCGCTTCCGTACCGCCTTCAAGGCGCGCCTTCAGGAGATGACCGAGGTGATGGCCGCCGACTTCGGTCTGCGCTCGCGCCACGAGAGCCTGCTGGCCGACGGCATGACCGTGCTGCACGAAGTCGACTGCATCACCAGGCGGCTGAAACGCTGGATGAAACCGAAGCGGGTCGGCGTGGGCCTGAATTTCCTGCCGGCGCGCGCCGAGGTCCGTCCGCAGCCGCTCGGCGTGGTCGGCATCCTGGGGCCGTGGAACTACCCGGTGAACCTGGCGCTGATGCCGCTGGTGTCCGCCATCGGCGCGGGCAATCACGTGATGTTGAAGCCTTCCGAGCACACCCCGCGCACCGCCGAGTGGATGCGCGAGCTGCTGACCGAGGTGTTTCCCGCCGATCGTGTCGCCACCGTGCTGGGTGGCCCTGAATTGGCGGCGGCATTCTCCGCCCTGCCCTTCGACCACCTGTTCTTCACCGGTTCGACCGCGGTGGGGCGCAAGGTGATGGCAGCCGCCGCACCCAACCTGACCCCGGTCACGCTGGAGCTGGGTGGCAAGTCGCCGGCCATCATCGCGCCCGGCTACGACATCGAGCACGCCGCGCAGCGCATCGCCACCGGCAAGCTGCTGAACGCCGGACAGACCTGCGTGGCGCCCGACTACGTGATGCTGCCGGCAGACCAGGTCGAAGTCTTCGCGACCTCTCTCAAGGCGATCGTCAAGCAGCGCTACGCCGATCTGGAAGGCAATCCCGACTACACCGCCATCGTCAACGACAACCAGTACAGCCGCCTGACGGGCCTGGTGGACGATGCACGTCAACGCGGTACCCGTGTCATCGAACTGCTGCCCGGCGACTCCGAACGCCGGCAGTTCGCTCCCACCCTGGTCATCGCGCCGGACGACGCGCATGCCCTCATGCGTGAGGAGATCTTCGGACCGGTGTTGCCGATCCTGCCCTACGACTCGCTCGACCAGGCCATCGCCTACGTCAACGCCCATGACCGTCCGCTGGCGCTGTATCACTTTGACGACGACCGCGCGCGCACCCGCGATGTACTGGAGCGCACCTGGGCCGGCGGCGTCACCGTCAACGACTGCATGATGCACGTCGCCCCGCCCAACCTGCCCTTCGGCGGCATCGGTGCAAGCGGCATGGGCGCCTACCACGGCGAGGCCGGCTTCCGCACCTTCAGCAAGATGAAGCCGGTGTTCTACCAGACGAAGTGGAATGCCATGCGTCTGTTCGTGCCGCCCTACCGCAAGCTCGCCGATTTCCTGGTGCGCTACGTGACGCGCTGAACGGATGGCCATGCTGAAGGACATCGGCGCCTGGCTGCTGGCACTGTTCGCGGCGGTCGCGGTCAGCGCCGTCCTTGGCAGCATCGTGCAGACGCAGTTCAACCTGGCGCGACTCACCGCGCTTGGTGCCGAGATCGACTTCGCCACACGCGTCGCCACCAGCGGCCACGACATCATGAGTTTCGGGCCCATCTTCGCCGCACTGCTGGCCCTGGGCTTCCTCGTCGCGTTCGCGGTGGCCGCTGTGCTGGCGCGCGTGTGGCCAGCCCGTCGCGCACTGCTTTATCCGCTGGCGGGCATCGTGGCGGTCGGCACCATCCTGTTCCTGATGGCGCTGTCCCTGCCTGTCACCGCGATCGCCGCTGCCCGCGGCTGGGGCGGTATCGCCGCGCTGTTGTTGTGCGGCGCGGTGGGCGGCTTCGTGTTCCTGGGGCTGCGTCGGGGGCGTGGACCGGCGTAGACACGCCAGGTCGCCCACGAGCGGGCTCCTGGAGGGAGCGTGGGCTAGGGATAGGTCGCCTTCATGTACGCCACCGACTCGCCCACCAGCTCGCGCAGCACATCGAGATCGATGTCGGAGAGCCGTTTCACGTAGAGGCAGGATTTGCCGGTCTTGAACTTGCCGAGCCTGGCCATCAGCGCGTCGTAGCGGCTGAAGCCGGCCATGATGTAGAGCGTCAGCTCCTTCTTGCGCGGCGCAAAGCCCGCCAGGAACCAGTCGCCTTCGCGGCCGCTGGCGTAGCGGTAATGGTAGCGGCCGAAGCCGATCATCGAGGCGCCCCACATCGCCGGCTTCTCGCCGGTGACATCCTGCATGAGCTTCGCCACCGCCCGCGCGTCGCGGCGCATGTCCTCGTTGTCGATGGCATCGAGGAAAGACTTGACGCTGGCGGTGGTCTTCTTTGTCTTGAGTTCAGCCATGACCTTGCTCCCCGCGGTGCGGGCAACGATAGCGTGCGCGGATGAGATTGGGGAGCGACGCTTGCTCCTTCCTCAGCTTGCGGGGGAAGGCCGGGATGGGGCTGACGTTTCCCCGGGTTTCATAGCTTGATCTCCAGACGTTTCCGC
>DAOMOD010000266.1:2354-4793 GCA_035444205.1 Lysobacteraceae bacterium | reverse complement strand
GGCCGAGGTCGATCAGCATCAGGTGCTCGGCGCGCTCCTTGGGATCGGCCAGCAGCTCGGCTTCCAGCGCGGCATCCTCGTCCGCCGTGGCGCCGCGCGGCCGGGTGCCGGCGATCGGCCGAACCGTGATCCCGTCGCCCTGCTGACGCACCAGGATCTCCGGCGAGGAACCGACCACCTGGGTGGCGCCGAGGTCGAGGAAGTACATGTAAGGCGAGGGATTGAGCGCGCGCAGCGCCCGGTACACGTCCACCGGGCGGGCGCGGAACGGCACCGACAGGCGCTGGCTCAGCACCACCTGGAACACGTCGCCGGCGGCGATGTAGTCCTTGCTGCGCTTCACCGCATCGATGAAGCCCTCGCGGGTGAAACCGGAGACGAAGTCGTCCTCGACCAGGCTGGCCGGATCGAGCACATCGGGGTAGCTGGCGCCGGCATGGCGCAGGCGGTGCACCAGCGCATCCAGGCGACGCTGGGCGCGGGCAAACGCCTGCGGTTCGGCAGGGTCGGCATGGACGATCAGGTACAGGCGTCCCTTGAGGTTGTCGAACACCGCCACTTCCTCGGACAGCATCAGGAAGATGTCCGGCGTGCCGAGCTGGTCGGGCTTGTCGCCACCGGCCAGGCGCGGTTCGACGTAGCCGATGCATTCGAAGCCGAAGTAGCCGACCAGGCCACCGCTGAAGGCGGGCAGGCCCGGCAGGCGCGGCACCGCACAGGAGGTACGCAGGCGTTCGACTTCGCCGATGGGATCGTCCAGGGTGCGCGTCTCCACCACCTCGCCGTGATCGCGTACTTCGAGCATGCCGTCACGGATGCTGAAGGTGCGTCGCGCCGGCAGGCCGATGATGGAATGCCGGCCCCAGGTCTCGCCGCCCTCGACCGACTCGAACAGATAGGTATTCGGCCCATCCGCCAGCTTCAGGTACACCGACAGCGGCGTATCCAGATCGGAAAGTACTTCACGCACCACCGGAATGCGGTTGTGGCCCTCGGCGGCGAGGCGGTCGAAGTCGGTGCGGGAGAGCATGGCAGCTGGCGGTGCTGGGGGCGGGAGAGTATGCCAGTGGTCAGGGCACAGGGCACAGGGCACAGGGCACAGGGTAGGGTCGCAGCGCTGCAGGGACGCGGCAAGCACCGGGAGGGCATTGCGCAACCTAACGCAAGGGCGCGCTCCAGCCCTCACTACCGCTGCGCGGCAACAGCGGCTGCGCTGCGCTCGAAGTAGACGTCGTTTGTAGATGGCGCCTCTGCCCGGACCGGCCGCTTCGACCGAAGCGCAGTGTGTCAGGGTTGAGGCCCCCTCCTTCAACAAGCCAGCGCTCCATATCTGTGCCCTGTGCCCTACCCCTATTCCCCCACCGCAATCCTCCTCCGCGGCAGATTGCGCAACATCAGCGAGAAGCTCACCCCGCTGCCGCCCGGCAGGTTTTCTGCCCACACCTTGCCATGATGCGCCGCGGCGACCAGACGCACGATGTACAGGCCAAGGCCGAGGTGGCTGCCACCGCCGCGATGTTCGCGCACGCTGACCAGGGAATCGAACAGGCGCGTCTCGTAGCCGGCGGGCAGAAGGGGTCCCTGGTTGGCCATGGACAGCAGGGCACCGTTCTCGCGCCGTTCCAGGGTGATGCGTATCCAGCCGTCCTCCGGGCAGAAGCTCAGGGCGTTGTCGAACAGCTTGTCCAGCGCCTGTGCGATCAGCTCGGGCGCACCATGCATGAGCATCGCCGACACCGGCATCACGGTGTCGATGCGGCGCGTGCCGGCGAGGACGCGGTAGCCCTCGGCGCAGCCCTGCACCAGGGAGCGCAGGTCGAAATCCTCGGGCTCCGCCTGTTCCACGGCGCGCTCGATGCGGCTGGCCTCGCTCATGGCGCGCAGGATGCCGCCCAGGCGCTCGGCACCGTCGCGGGCACGCGCGGCATAGGTGCGTGCCTGCTCGGGCAGCGACTCGTGCTCCAGATTGTCGAGTGAGGAGCGCACGATGGCGAGCGGCGTGTTGAGCTCGTGGCTGAGCTTGCTGGCCAGCGTGTTGAGATAGTGGGTGTAGGCGGCGATCTCGTCCATCAGCCTTGCAAAACTTCGGGACAGGTCGCCCAGCTCGTCGCGCGCGGTACTGTGTGGAAAGCCCCGGTCGATACCGCCATGACCGCGCAGCGCGCGTTCGGCAGCGTTGCGCAGGCGGCGGATGCGGTAGCTCAGCACTCCGGCGAACACCAGCATGATGATCGAGGTCAGGAAAATGGCCAACAGCGTGGCGGCCAGCAGGAACACCAGCGCGCGCTGGGCGAACAACAGGTGGGTATCCTGCACCTGTTCCAGCACCAGTACCCCGCGTACCGGTCCACCGGCCATGAGCGGCACCGCAACCAGCAATCGCGCACGCTCGTCGTCGCCGGCCTGACGCCAGCCGGAAGCCGCCACGCCGGACTGCGC
>DAOMOD010000266.1:0-2344 GCA_035444205.1 Lysobacteraceae bacterium | reverse complement strand
CCGATCGCCGGCAGGCGGGCGGCATTGGCCACGCCGGACTGCGCCTGCCACACTTCGGCGGCATCGATGCGGGGCAGGGCCGGATCCAGGTCGTCGTCGCGAGGAAACACCTCGCGCAAATGGCGCAGCAGCGGATAGACCATTCGATCCGCCACCGTCTTGGGGCGGAACGGCTCGGCCGGCTGCACCTGCGACTCCGCCAGGGAAAGCACCCAACCCTCGTCGGACAGCAAGCGCGCACGCAGGTACTCCGGGGTAAGCTGGCGCAGCGCGGCGCTCAGCGAAGGCGGCGCCGGACCCAGAATGGGCCAGGTCGCCTGCGGCGGCTGCGGAGCATCGCCCGTCCCGACCCACACCTGCGGTCCGCGCGCACGCGCGACGTCGGCCACGCCGAGCCCGATTCCGCGCAACGCATTGCGTCGCGGAATGAGCAGCTCCACACGGTACCCGTGCGCGCTCTCCTGCCATTCCCCGGCCAGCGGCCAAGCCAATCTGCTACCTGGGGCCGGCACGATCTCGGCGCGCCCGGGGCCGGCGCTGGCCACCAGGAAATCGCCGACACCCTCGCGCGTGTCCAAGCGCAGACGCAGATGATCGGCACCGGCGGCACCTCCGCTGGCCAGGGAGGCGCGCACAGGCGTGGCATCCGCGACTTCGACCAGCAGGTAGACGGCATCGCCGGCGACCGCGGCGGCCACCCTGGCGCGCGGATCCGGGACGTCACGCGGAAGCGTCTGGGCAAAGTGGGCTGCGACGCCCCAGTCATCGCTGAAACCGTCGAGTCGTGGCGGCCGCGGCAGACTATGCAGGTACCAGGCCGGACCTTCGATCAGCTCATCGCCCTCGAGTGCCTGCAGGCTGCGCGCCATGGCCTCTCCAACGTCCAGCAGCGACTGCGCCTGGCCCGCACGCAATGCATCCTCCAGTTCCAGCACGAAGCGCCAGCCCACCCAGGGCACGACGAGCATGGCGAGAGCCAGAAACAGCAATTTGCCGCGCAGGGTCAAGGCAGGTCGCGATCGCCGAAGTCCGGGAAGGCACTTAGGTTACGCGAAGTTGACACGGGACCCGGGACCCGGGACCCGGGACCCGGAAAGGCTTGCACTCCACGAGCGCACAGTGCAAGCGCCCGCCCGGGCACGCTGGGCGATCCAACGGTAAGGTCTGAACCAGCCATCGTCCCAGCGAAAGCTGGAACCCAGCGCCTCGAAGACACTAGGCTCCAGCCTTCGCTGGAGCGACGAAGCTAGCCTTGCTCAGTGTTTCCCAAGCTCGGTGTATGAGCGAGTCGGAATCCGGGAGGCCACGAGCGAAAATCCTGGATGGCCTCGGTCGATGGGATCAACGTTCGAAGCGACCCTGCGGCGCTCCCGGCAACGACGCTCCGTAGTGCGTCGGGTCGGATCCAGGCTTCGCCACTCGCCCGCTCGCGACCTTACGGGTCCCGGGTCCCGGGTCCCGGGTCCCGATCAAGCTACGGCCTCCAGCGGTACCCCGCCCCATGCACGGTATCGATGGCGTCGAAGGCGGGATCGATGGCGAGGAACTTCTTGCGGATGCGCTTGATGTGCGAGGTGATGGTGGCGTCGTCGACCACTACCTGGGCCTCACGCATCAACTGGTCGCGGCTCTTCACATGACCCGGGAAACGCACCAGGGTATGCACCATCCAGAACTCGGTCACGGTGAGCGGCACCTCCTCACCGTTCCAGGTGACACGCATGCGCTCGGCTTCCAGCGCCAGCGGACCATGCTTGACCACGGTTTCGTTGGCGGCCGGGCGGCTCAGCACGTCCACGCGGCGGAACAGGGTGACGATGCGCGCCGTCAGGTGCGGCAGGCTGATGTCCTTGGTCAGGTAATCGTCCGCGCCCAGTCGCAGTCCGGAGATGATGTCGAAATCGGCATCGCGCGCGGTCAGGAACATGATTGGCAGGCTGGCCGAGCGCGCCCGGAGTTCGCGGCACAGATCGAAGCCACCCTCGGGCTCATCGCCCAGTCCGACATCGATGATGACCAGGTCGGGCAGGTTGACGGAAAAGCCCTGCTGCGCCTCGCGGCGCGAGGCGTAGCCGCGCACCTGGTAGCCGATGCGCGACAGCGCGTCGCTGAAATTGGCACGAATGGCGGGTTCGTCTTCGACGATGGCGATGCTGCGGGCCATGGCGGTGGCTCTTGGGTTACGGTTTCGGGCAGCTTAGGCGCGCCGCAGTGGCAGGGCAATGGCAGCGGAGCGGCTGCCAGCAAAGGGGCAGGATTGGTCAGGGGAAAGGCCGGAGGGGGGTTACCGGGCACAGGGCACAGGGCACAGGGCACAGGGCACAGGGCACAGGGCACAGGGCAC
>DAOMOD010000265.1:2718-4809 GCA_035444205.1 Lysobacteraceae bacterium | reverse complement strand
CCTCGGACACTTCGAGCGCGAGCGCCAGTTCGGCATCGGTCATGCCGCCGAAGTAGGACCACTCGATGGCGCGCGCCTTGCGCTCGTCGAGCGCGGCAAGCTCGGAGAGCGCCTGGTCGAGATCGAGGATGTCGATATCGGCGGCGTCAGCGTCCGACGCAAGCTGCGAATGCAGCGTCACCATGGCCGCACCGCCGCCGCGCTTGTCGCGGCGCTTGCCGCGGGCATGGTCGATCAGTACCTGGCGCATGGCGGTCGCGGCCATGGCAAGGAAATGCGCGCGATCGGCCAGCGGCATGCGCAGGTCGCAGAGCTTGAGGAAGGCCTCGTGCACGAGTTCGGTCGGTTGCCAGGTCTGCGTGCCCTGTTCGCGCGACAACCTGGCGCGAGCCAGCGCGCGCAGCTCATCGTGCGCGAGCGACCACAGGGCGTCGCGCGCCTGCGCATCGCCCGCGGCGGAGCGGCGTAGCAGCGCGGTCACCTCGCCGTGAGGCGCGGACATGGCCTCTCCCGCTGGGAACTGGGTCGATTCTGCCGCAAAGCGCGCCGGCGCGCGTGGAAGGCGGCCTGAGGCACGCTTGCGCCTTACTCGCTCGCCCGCCGAAATAAGCCCCTCTCCCGAGGGGAGAGGGGAGACAAGCGGAGGCATTCCCCGCGGAGGAGGGACAATCAGCCGCGACCACCAAGGTTCGTAGTTCTTCTGATCCGATCCGCCGCGCTCCGTCGCCTAGGTACCCAGGAACAGTCATCCAGGGTCACCGCCATGCGCACCATCATCGGTCTTCTGCTCGCCTCCTTCCTCGCCGTCTACGGCACGGCCCATGCGGGGTCCGGCGCCTCGCGCATGCCCTGGCATGAATACAGCGAGGCCGAGATTGCCAAGGCCATCGAGGGCCTGCGCGGTATCGATACGCCGGATCTCGATGCGGCGCGCATCGACGCGCTGGAACAGCGCGTCGCCGCCGGCACGCCGAGCGACAACGACGGCAATCTGATATGCATCGGCGCCCTGGCCGGCACCTTCGCCGCCACCTTCGGCGTAGGCCTGGTGCCCAACCCGCCCTGGGACTACCTGCTCGGCCAGCTTCCCGCCTATGCCGCCAATCTCGGGCTCAAGTTCTGCCGCCCGGTACTGGACGCACCGGCCGATATCGGCGTCCATCCGAACGTCGACACCGACGCCGGCGCCGACTGCGGCTACACCTTTACCCAGCCGATCATCGAGGGCACACGCGCCGACTTCATGGGGCTGCCGCTCAAGATCCTCGGCCACTGGGGCTTCAACGCCACATCCGATTCGCGCGCGTTCGGCACGCCCTCGGCCTTCCACTACAACACCGACGTCAAGGTGCGCATGTTCCTGCCCGGTGAAGCACCGCCCGGCTTCCTCGACGAGATCGTCGAGCAGCAGTTCGCCGCACGACTGACGCCGCGCGGCATCGTCGGGCCCTCACTCGACCCCTTCATCACCGCCGGCTGTCTGCTGGATGGCAGCGTTGCCGAATCGGTCACCGGCACGCCCTGCCCGATCGACCTCAACCGTCGCATCACCTTGCCGATCGGTACCCACACCATCAAGTGGCGCGCCGAAACCGAGGTCGGCCTGCTCGACGTACTGCCTCCCCTGTATGTCCCGGGCACGCCACCCGGTTCGAAGAAGGAGCTTGCCAAGGCCATCCTGAAGAACGCCTTCGAAGCGCTGGGTGAAGCCATCCTCGGCTCGTTCTCGGAAAGCTACCCCACGGGCGTGGTCAGCCTGCGCAGCCAGCAGGTACGGGTGTTCGACACCACGGTTCCGATCATCACGCTTGACCCTGCCCTGCAACCCTTCCGTATCGAGGCCCAGGAGCCCGGCGGTCAACGCACCTCCGGGCTGCGTGAGGTGCTGCGCGCCGGCATCGTCGCCAGCGATACCTGCAATCGCATTCCGCAGCTCAGTGTCTCCATCCCGCCCTTTCTCTCGCTGGGCACGCATCAACTGACCTGGACCGCAAGCGATGCCGGCCCGGCGCCGGGCGGCGGCGTCAACAGCGCCAGCGTGATCCAGACCGTCATCGTCGAGGACATCAGCCCGCCCGAGATCCAGGCGCC
>DAOMOD010000265.1:0-2708 GCA_035444205.1 Lysobacteraceae bacterium | reverse complement strand
GAATCGGCCACGGCACCGGTCGCCATCGACATCGGCGTGCCGCTGGTTTTCGACGTGGTCGATCTCGACCCGGCCATCGAACGCGATGGTCCGACCAGCTTCCCCTTCGGCGTGACCGTGGTGCGTTGGCGCGCCACCGATGCCTCCGGCAATCCATCCCCGTGGGTCGATCAGCGCATCACCGTCAAGCCTGTGGGCAGCAACAGCGTGCCGGTGGCCGCGGACACCATGGCCAGCGCCATCTCCTTCGAGGAGACCACCGTGGTGCTCCATGCCGACGATGCCGACGGCGACCATCTGTTCTTCTACATCGACCGCGAGCCGGACGAGGGCTTCTTCGTGGCACCGCTGCTGCCGGTATTCGTCGAGGATCTGCGCGTGCAGCGCCAAGTGACCCTCGCCGATCTTCAGACTCATTGCGCAACCGTCAACGCGCCGTTGCCACCGCAGAACTTCGTCTACAAGCCCCAATACGTCACGGTAGACGACGAAGGCACCAGTTTCGTCATCGATCGCGAGCTGTACTGCTTCGGGTCCAGCCTGCCGCGCAGTCTCGCCGATCGTGCGCGCATTGCCCGCATCAGCGCTGACCGCGAGCTGCTCGGCCAGTACCTGTTCACCAGCAGCACCACCATCACCAAGCTTTCCTTTCATCCCGGCGGACTGCCCGGCTACGAGCAGCCCTTCGTGTACTGGGTGGACCGCGGCACCGAGCGTCTGCTGGTGCTGGAGCAAAGCCTGTCCGGACCGGTCGAGGTCATCCGGCTGGATCTGCTGCCTCCCGGAACCATACCTTTCAGCAACTATGTGGATGCCGCCATCGACAGCCAGGGCATTGCCTACGTCACCAACACCAATCGCGTCTATGCCTACGATTTTCTGACCCGTCCTGCCGGCGGCAGCAACGGCATGCGGTTCCTGGGTCGCCTGGGGGCGCCTGCCAGCCAGTCGCAGGGCGATTTTGGCCAGGCCTGGGACATGGATATCGACAGCCAGGACCACGTCCATGTCAGCGATTGGGATCGCAACCGCATTCACAAGTTTGGCGCTTCCACGCTGGAGCGCGTCGACGGTGGTGCGGACGTGTTCACCTCCGGCGACTACATCGGCTGGCTAGGCGCCTGCAGCGGTGACAGCGCACCCGGCGGCGCGGCGGTATGCAACGTGGCGTTGGGTCGCAGCTTTGGATACTCCTGTACCGACGCGACATGCAGCGCCAGCCCGACTTTTGGCAGTGCACCTGGACAGTTCAGCGAACCTCAGGGCTTCGCCATCGACCCCAACGACATCCTCTACATTGCCGATCGCGGCAACAACCGCATCCAGCGCTTCACGCCCGAGGGCCTGTTCGCCGGCCAGGCGAAGTCCGACTGCAGCGGCGTCAACTGCTTCATCATCGGCCAGTTCGGCACCGCCATGGATGTCAGCGTCAACTCGACGAGCTTCTTCGTGCTCGACGAGGACACCGACATCCTGCACATCTTCAGTACCAATCCGGTGACCATGACCGGGCCGACCAGCGCCGAGGTCACCTACCGCTCCTTCAACAACTTCATCGGCATCGATACCTTCGATTTCTACGCCAGCGACGGCCTGCGCGTGGATGGCGACCTGGTGCGCAGCAACGTGGCCACGGCCAGCATCCTCGTCGAGCGCAACTTCCGGCCGCCCTTCGCGACCGCAGGCATCGTCGGCGCGGGCGATGAGGACACCCAGATCCCGATCCTGCTGGACGGCAGCGACCCGGATATCGGCAGCACCTATCCGTGGGAGCCGCTGGACACACTGAGCTTCGCCGTCAGCACGCCGCCGGCCCACGGCAGCGTGAGCATCGCCGGCGACATCGCCACCTACACGCCCGACCCAGACTGGAACGGCATCGACAGTTTCCACTTCACCGTCAGCGACGGCATGTTCACCTCGGCACCCGAGGAAGTGGTGATCACCGTGCATCCGATCAACGATCCGCCCGAGCTGACCGCTCCCGCGAACCCGCAGACGGCCGGGCTGGGCTTCAGCTATGCACTCTCGATCGAAGTGCGCGACCCGGACGAGCTGGACGAACACACGGTGGAGGTGGACTGGGGCGACGGCACGGTGGAGTCTGAAGGCGAGATCCTGCCCGACGGCACCATCACCGGGCCGCTGATCGACTTCAATCCCGGCGGCGACGGCCTGATCACCGCGCAGCACGTCTACACCCAGCTCGGCACCCGCAGCCTTCAGGCCTGTGCCACCGACGCCGTCGGCGCCAGCGGCTGCGTGGCGTTCGACGTCGACGTGGTCGCCATGACCGACCTCAACGTGTTCGAGACCGTCGCCTCACCGACCGTGCAGCCGGGTCAACCGGTACTGTTCACCATCGCCGTCAGCAATTTCGCGCCCGAGACCGGCGCCGGCATGGCCGCCACCGGCGGCGTGCTCGACATCGACATCGACCCGCGACTCAGCATCCTCGCCGTCAATCCGGGCACCGGCGTGAACTGCACGGGCAGTGGCGCGCAGCGCACTTGCACCCTGCCCAGCCTTTCGCCGATCGCGCGCGGCAACCCGGATGACCCGCCGCCGGCCGACCGCCAGATCGGCGTCACCGCCATTCTGGCCGAACCGCTGCCGCCAGGCACGCTGCTGCGCAGTCGCGCCGAGGTTGCGGCAAGTGAACCCAACCGCAGCCCGCTGAACCGCGTGGTGCTCGACCGGCATGTCGT
>DAOMOD010000264.1:1369-4829 GCA_035444205.1 Lysobacteraceae bacterium | reverse complement strand
GGCCTGTACCGGCTGTAGCGCATGCGGTGGCGATCTGGTGCGGATCGGCGAGCATGTGCGCGAGCGGTTGGATTGCAAGCCGCTCGAATTCTTCGTGCGTCGCGAGGTGTTTCCGCAGTACGCCTGCCGCGCCTGCGAGCGGGTGGTGGCGCAGCCGGTGCCACCGGCTATCCTCGACCGCAGCCAGGCCGCGCCCGGCCTGCTGGCGCAGGTGGCCACCGCGAAGTATCTGGATCACCTGCCGCTGTATCGACAGGAGGCGATCTATGCGCGCAGCGGTGTCGAGCTGTCGCGCTCGACACTGGCCGAGTGGATCGGTGCGGTGGGCGTGGCGCTGGCGCCGCTGGTGGCGGCGGTGCGGGACGAACTGCTGACGCGGCCGGTGCTGCATGCCGACGAGACCCCGGTGGCGCAGCTGGATCCGGGCGCCGGGCGCACCAAACGCGAGCATGGGGTCAGGTCTTGCTTCTTGCATGAGCGCACGAGCATGGGGTCTTGCTTCTTGCATGAGGCCTCGAGATGTCACGTCCCGGCGATGTCCGCATTTTCCGACCCCCTGTCGGAGCCGAACGGAATGGAGACATCCACAACGCGCATCGAGCGCATTGACGCCCATGGCGCGCGTTACCCGAGCATTTGCGCAATGCAGTGCCGCAGCGCGCGCTGATCGTCGTCGGCGAGCCGTCCGAGCGTCTTGCGCACCAGCCTGGCCTCCATGGTGAAGATCACCGGCTTGACGATACCGGGCATCAGCAGGCCTGCCGCCCGGCTGTCGCTGACCGGGACTTCGCCGAAGCGCGGCGTCGCGGGCACCTGGCTGGTGATCGGCATCAGGATCAGATCGGGCCGTTCGCGCTGGTAGCGCGCCGAGCTGACCACCACGGCGGGGCGCTGCTTGCTGCCGGACTGGTCGGTAAAGGGAAACGGAACGAGCAGGACGTCGCCGAAGCTATAGCCGGTCATAGACGGCGTCGGCGTCGTGGTTCCAGACCTTGGCGAGGCTCGCTTCGCTGCTCGCTTGCGCGGCGCGCACGATGGTGCGTTCGCGCTCGCGCTCGGCGAGGAAGTCGACGAAGTCGGCGACTTCATCGAGCCGCTCCGGCGGCAGTTTGGCGAGTTTTTCGGTGAGATGGTCGATGGCGGTGCTCATGGATGCCTGCTCATGGGCTGACGTGCGCGCTCAAGGCCCGGCCTGGGCCAGCACCGAGTCGAGGACCTGCATCACGGCGCGCTGCTTGGCTTTCGGTAGCCGGCTGAGCTGTTCGAGCTGCTGCTGGATCTTGGGCGCGGGGCCGCGCTTCCTGGGTGCGGCCTGGCGGACGGCCGACGCATCCTCGACGACCAGTTCGTCCAGCGTGGCGCCGATCGCCCCCGCAATCGCCGGCAGGGCCGAGACCGGGATGCGGCGGCGGCCTTTCTCGAAGGAGTTCATCGCCTGCTGGGAGATGCCGAGGATCTCGGCGAGCTGGACCTGGGTGATGTCGAGCGCCTTGCGGCGTTGGGCGATGCGCTGGCCGAGTTCGATGAAGAAGGCGCGCTCGTCGTCGGAAATGGCCATGGGGTGTGCGAGGTGGGTAGCGGTGATGTGCATACGGTAGCCCCGGTACTTGGCGTGGTTGCCCGGAATCTTCCTAAACGGAGTGTATTCGTTTCGAGGTTTGTTGTCGCGAAGCTCCTTGACATGTCTTGGAAAGAAATCTCTTCCGCCACTTGGGTGGCAGAGGGCGTGGCTCGTTGTCGTCCTGACGGTCTCCCGGCGTGTTCGCTCTTGGGTCGGGCTCGGAATCGTACCGGTTAACTTCTGGCCGGGTTCAGAGGCATGGCCACATTTGAGAGCGAAAAATTCATCGTGCTCGGTGTAACCGTTCCTGCGAGTCCACGACCTGTCGACCAGCGAGCTGTCGCTGATGGCCGATGGCCCACAACTGACGGCCGATCGTCTCCAGTCGCCGTAGACGTTTGCCCCCCATCCCCCAAGCGGGTAGGGTAGAAGATCGCCCGCAGCGAACCCACCCCAAGCCATGTGTGGAATCGCCGGAGAGATCCGGTTCGATGGACTGTCCCCGTCGCTTGCAGCGCTCGAGCGCATGCTCGAAGCGCAGCGCCAGCGCGGTCCCGACCACGGCGGCGTGCACCTGCACGGCGCGGTGGCGGTCGGTCATCGACGCCTCAGCATCATCGACCTGTCGGCACGCGGTGCGCAGCCGATGGTGGACGCCGAACTGGGCCTTACGCTGGTCTTCAACGGCTGCATCTACAACCACCTCGAACTGCGCGGCGAGCTGGAGAAGCTGGGCTACCACTTCCATTCGCGCAGCGATTCCGAGGTCATTCTCAAGGCCTGGCATGCCTGGGGCGAGACCTGCGTCGACCGCTTCCTCGGCATGTTCGCGTTCGCCGTGCACGAACGCGAGTCCGGACGCCTGGTGCTGGCCCGCGACCGGCTCGGCATCAAGCCGCTGTATCTCGCAGCCCATCGCGGCGGCCTGCGCTTCGCCTCGTCGTTGCCGGCGCTGTTGGCGGCGGGCGATGTCGACACGGCGATCGACGCCGAGGCGCTGCATTTCTACCTGCACTGGCACGCCGTGGTGCCGGCGCCATGGACGATCCTGCGTGGCGTGCGCAAGCTGCCGCCGGCGACCCTGCGCATCATCGAAGCCAACGGTCAAAGTCGCGATCGCGTGTATTGGAACCCGCCGTACGGCACTCCCGAGGACGAACGTGGCCTGGGTTTCGGAGACTGGCAGGATCGCGTGCTGGGTGCACTGCGACTCGCCGTCCAGCGGCGTCTGGTGTCGGACGTCCCGGTGGGCGTGCTGCTGTCCGGTGGCGTCGATTCGAGCCTGATCGTCGGCCTGCTGGCCGAGGCCGGGCAGCATGGACTGGAAACCTTCTCGGTGGGCTTCGAGAGTGTCGGTGGCGAGGCCGGCGACGAGTTCCAGTACTCCGACATCATTGCCCGCCGCTTCGACACCCGCCATCACAAGATCACCGTCGACAGCCGCGCACGGCTGCTGCCGGAGCTGCCTGGTTGTATCCGCGCCATGAACGAACCCATGGTCAGCCACGATGCGATCGGCTTCTACCTGCTGAGCGAGGAAGTGTCGAAGCACGTCAAGGTGGTGCAGAGCGGGCAGGGCGCCGACGAGGTGTTCGGCGGCTACCACTGGTATCCGCCGATGCTCGGCAGCAGCGATCCGCTGGCCGATTACAGCAGCGCCTTCTTCGACCGCGATGCCGCTGAATACCGCAACACGGTCACGGACGCCTGGCATGTCGAGGGGCTGGCGCGATCATTCGTCGATAGGCATTTCGCCGCACCGGGAGCGCTGCTCCCGGCCGACAAGGCGCTGCGCATCGACACGCATGTGATGCTGGTCGACGATCCGGTCAAGCGCGTCGACAGCATGACCATGGCCTTCGGCCTGGAGGCGCGCGTGCCCTTCCTCGACCACGAGCT
>DAOMOD010000264.1:0-1359 GCA_035444205.1 Lysobacteraceae bacterium | reverse complement strand
GGAAATGAAGATCGGTCAGGGCGGCAAGCATGTGCTGAAGGAAGCCGCGCGCAAGGTGATTCCGGCCGAGGTGATCGACCGTCCCAAGGGCTATTTTCCGGTGCCCGCGCTCAAGTACCTGGAAGGCGAGGTGCTCGACATGGTGCGTGGCGTGCTGACCGATCCGCGCGCCACGCAGCGTGGCCTGTTCAGGCCGTCCTATGTCGACGCCCTGCTGGCCAGTCCCAACGATCAGCTCACGCCGCTGCGTGGCAACAAGCTGTGGCAGCTCGCCCTGATCGAGCTGTGGTTGCAGACCCATGGCCTTTGAGCGCATCCGCCGCGGTTCGCGTCAGGTGCGCAAGCGCGAGCGGCACCTGTTGCCGGACGATGCCTACCGGCGCCAGCCCGATGCCGAGGCGTGGATCCACTGCGGCTGGGGCCGGCTGCTGTTCGCGCATACCTACGCCGATCCGGCGCGTCTGGTCGCCGAGCTGGCCGACGAGGCTCCGGACGAGCGCGATATCGCCGTCTACGTCGCCGACCCGCATGTGGTGCTGTCGATGGCGCCGCAGGAAGTGTTTCTCGATCCCTCGCATACCTTGCGCCTGTGGATCAGCCGTTACCGACCGGCCAGCGAACGGCCGCGCGGCTTCCATGTGCGGCGCATGGCGGACAAGCGCGATGCGCTGGCCTCCAACCGCATCTATGCGCGCCTCGACATGGTTCAGGTGCCACTGGACTTCTTCGCGAAGAACCTCAATCTGCGCCGCTTGACTTACCTCGTGGCCGAGGACGAAAGCGGGCAGGTGATCGGCAGCGTGACCGGGGTCGACCACGTGCGCGCCTTCGACGACCCCGACCAGGGCGCCAGCCTGTGGTGCCTGGCGGTGGACCCGGAGTGTTCGCTGCCGGGTGTCGGCGAGACCCTGGTGCGTGCACTCGCCGAGCACTACCAGGCGCGCGGCCGCGCCTACCTCGACCTGTCGGTGATGCACGACAATGCCCCGGCGCTGAAGCTCTACCAACGCACCGGATTCGAGCGTGTCCCCTGGTTCACGCTGAAGATGCGCAACCCGATCAACGAGCAACTGTTCATCGCGCCGCAGCCGGAGGCCAGGCTCAACCCCTACGCGCGCATCATCATCAACGAGGCACGGCGGCGCGGCATTGCCGTGAACGTCGAGGACGAAGAGGCGGGCCTGTTCCGCCTTACCTTCGGCGGGCGCACCGTGGCGTGCCGGGAGTCGTTGACGGAGCTGACCTCGGCGGTGGCCATGACCCGCTGCGATGACAAGGCGCTGACCCATCGCCTGCTGGCGGGCGCCGGTCTGTCGGTTCCCGAGCAGATCGAGGCGGGCGCCACGCCGGGGGAGACCG
>DAOMOD010000263.1:0-4851 GCA_035444205.1 Lysobacteraceae bacterium | reverse complement strand
TGAAGCCCCTCCTGCAGGGTCGCGCTCGTGTAGGAGCGGCTTCAGCCGCGAAAGGCGCTGCGCGCGCCTCATGCTTGAAGCGTGTGCGCTACGGCACCTCCCATGCGCCGATGCTTGGCGGTGTGGCGAAGCAATCACCCGCCAGGTCGGCGAGGCCCGGCCGGTAGGTGATGCCAGCGCCGGCTGCCGGGCTGCCGGCGTCGATGCTGTAGTCGGGCGGCCCGATCAGCGGGTCCTGTCCGATCAGGCTGCCGACCACGGTGCCCGGCGCATTGGGGTTCGATTGCGCGGGCTGGTCGGTCGCGTAAAAGAGGTTGTTCTGCCAAACGAAACTGGCGGCGTCGGTATTGGGACTGACATTGACAGCAGTCGATCCGATATCGCTGCGGCGGAACAGGAACAGGTTGTTCTGCAGCAAGCCGTTGCTGGCGGGCTCGAACTCGATATCGTCCTCGCTGGTGGTTTCCTGCAGGATGCGCACCAGCCAGGATCCGGGATGGATCACCGTATTGTGCGCGGCCACACAATCCACGCAGCCGACGAAGTTGAGCGGCGCCTGTGCGCTGCCGACGAACAGGTTGGCGATGGCGCGAATGTCGCGTGCCTCGGCATTCGGTTCGGTGGTCGACAGCGGCGGACGGAAGAATTCGAAGTCGGTCGAGCCGCCCATGTTGAGGGCGCGTCCACCGCCGTTGAAGAAGCGGTTGCCACGGATCTCGATGTCCTCGCTGCCACCCTTGGCCTGCACGCCGCTGGAGCCGATGTCGGTCAGCGTGTTGCCGTACACCAGACCGCGATGCGCACCGACAAAGTCGATGCCGCTGCCGCCGCTGCCGCAATTCTCGAAGCTGCTGTCGAGGATCCAGAAGTCGTTGAGGCCGGATATCTTCAGGCAATCCTGGTTGCCTGTGCTGCCAATGTCGCGAATGTCGAGTCGCTCGATCGCCACATGATGTGCCGCCAGCGGGTTGCCGTAATCGCTGCCATCGTCGATGTTGATGCCGTTGGCGCTCGACCCGGCCACATGGAAGTCGTGCAGCACCAGGTAGGCCGGGCGTTGGAACTGGATGGCATTGCTGCCGCCGCTGAACAATGGCGGCGCCTCACCTTCCGCACCACCGACCCAGATCGGCTGCGCGGCCGTGCCGCGCAGATCGGCGATGAACAGTCCCCCCTCGTAAGTGCCGGCATGGATCACGATGGCCGACCCCGGCACGGCATCCTGCGCCGCGCGCGCCAGGGTCGCGTAGGGGTTGCCGGGCGAGCCGTCGCCGCTGGCGTTGCTTCCCGTGGTCGCGACATGGATGAATTCGGTGGGCGACAGTCCGCTGGCGAAATGCACGGGCGCCGGGCAGGCCGACAGGTCGTCCTCGAAGCCGTCGCGGAAGATCAGCTCGCCGTGCGCGGTGCCGAGCCAGGAAGCCGCAAGTATCAGCAACGCAAGTGGAGCTGAAATGGGTCTCATGCCTGTCTCCCCGCTCGCGCGCCGTTCAATTCGAGGCCGTGGGCCCTCCGGAAGCGGACTCCCTGTCGGTCGAAGTTTCGGCAGAGGCGCGCCAGGCCGCGAACAGCGCCGTCATCGCCTCACGCTCGCGCGGCTGCCAGTGCCCTGTGGATCGCATCATGGCGGCCTCGCTTTCCCAGCGTTCCGGGAAGCTGTCCACCGCGAGCCGGTACCAGTGCAGTGCTTCCTGACTCCGCCCGGCCATCCAGTGCGCCAACGCCATCGAATACGGTACCCAGAAGGGGTGCCCGCCGTGCAGGTCCGCTGCCTGCTACCACTGCTCGATCGCCTCGTCGTAGGCGTCGAGGTGCAGCAGCGCCCAGCCGAAGCTCCAGCGCACGCGCCTTTCCCAGATCGGCAGCGACGCCTGCTCAAGCGCCTGCGCGTAACTATCGCGCGCCGATTCCGCACGTCCGGCCACGGCCTCTCCGAAGCCATACTCGACCAGTGGTCGCGGATCGCGTGCGCCGAACGCGAGAGACGCGTCGATCATCTCCAGCACTTCGGGGCTGCCATGATCTAAGTGCTGGCGCGCCAGGGCGGCCGGATCGCGGTCGCGATAGGGCGCATCGGTCGCCCGCGCGGAACCGGCGACGAAACAAACACATGCCACGACGAAAAGCCACGGAAAACGCATCAGGTTCCCTCTCGATTTCATGTTTCGACGAGCATGATAGCCGCACGCGGGCGCGGGGGCCTCGGGTAGGAGCGGCGAGAGCCGCGATCAATCGCTCCGCTCGAAGCGCCAATCGCGGCTCTCGCCGCTCCTACAACAGCCGTGCCATGTAGGAGCTCACTCGTGGGCGATCGTCACGTCGCTTCATAGCCATGCCTTGGTCGCCCACGAGGTGGGCTCCTACAACAGTCACACCCTGTAGGAGCCCACCGTGTGGGCGACCATCACGTGCCGCCGGATGATCTGCATGATCACTGCGCCCGGACGCCGTGCGTCCAGGCAGATCAGTCTTTCAGGTGTGCCGCCCGCGCCTCTTCCAGCGCCTCGGCGTAGCGTGCAAGTGCCGGACTTCCGGAAGGTAAGCGTTCGACAACGATGGCATGGGCGCGTTGGAGGTGCGCGAGCGCGGCATCGGTCTCGCCGCGCGCCAGCAGGAATCGACCATAGCCGAGGAGACTGTTGGCCGCCGCCGCACTGTCCGACTGTCCTGCAGCTTCGTGCAGATACAGGGCCTCTTCGTAGTGGGCACGCGCCTCGTCATCGCGTTCGAGCGCCGCGAGCACGTTGCCGTGAGTCACCAGGCCAGTGGCAATCATCGGGCTGTCGGACCCAAAGGCTTCGCGCCGAAGGGCGAGGCTTTCGCTCGAATGCGCCAGTGCTTCGTCGAGTCGTCCAAGCTGTCGCTCGATGTTCGCGAGCGCCGCCATGGTGTTCGCCGTCGAGGCGGCGGGCGTCCCGGCGCGACGTTTCAGCGCCAGCGACTCACTGGCGGCCTCGCGCGCCTCCTCCAGGCGGTCGAGATTGCGCAGCGCAAGCGCCAGGTTGTGCAGCGGCGAGGCCGCCAAAGTGGTGGCGTCGCCACCAGCCTCGCGGTGCAGGGCGATGGCCTGGCGCAGGGTCTGCTCGGCCTCGGCGTAATGGCCAAGATCGATCTGCAGCAGACCGACGTTGTTGTGCGAGTCGGCAAGATCGTCGTCGACCGGCAGGTGCTCGCGACGCCATTCCAGCGCGCGCACCAGCATCGTCTCGGCCTGGTCCAGCCGACCGAACTGACGGTGGATGTTGCCGAGGCGGTTCAGCGAATCGGCGACTTCGGCGCTGTCCGCGCCCGCGTAGCGTTCCCGCAATGTCAGCGCCTGGGTCAGCAGCGCGGTGCCGCGCGCGTCCTCGCCCATGTTCGAGAACGCAAGACCGATGGTGTGCATCAGTCGCGCCCGCGCCAGGGGGTCGCTGGCCAGCGCCTCGGGCAGCCGTTCGGCGGCAACCTCCAGCAGATCGCGGGCGCGCACGTCGGCCGGATTGGTGACGCGCGGGTCGGAGGCGCCGAACAGCTCGATCAGGAAGTCCGCGGTCTCCTGCGCCACCCTTGCCTCGCGTGTGGCGAGGTCGCGCTCCTGAGCCAGCAGGGCTGCCTGCCAGGCCATCGCGGCGCCGAACCCTGCGAGCAGCAGAACCAGCAGTGCCGACACGGCAACACCGACCGGATGGCGTCGCACGAAGGTGCTGAGGCGATAGGCCGCCGAGTCCGGTCGTGCCTGCACCGGGCGTCCTTCGAGCCAGCGCTCAAGGTCCTCGCCAAGCTGTGCCGCCGAGGCGTAGCGACGCTCCGGCACCTTGTGCAGCGCCTTCAGCACGATGGCATCGAGATCGCGCGCCGACGCGTCGCGCGGGCCGAACAGCCGCGAAGGCGGTGCCGGCTCGACCTCGCAGACGATGCGCTCGACCTCGGAGGGTCGGGTGGTCTCGATGCGGTACGGGCGTTCGCGCGCCAGCAGTTCGTAGAGCAGCACGCCCAGCGAGTAGATGTCGCTGGCCTGCGACACCGGCTCGCCGCGTACCTGCTCGGGACTGGCGTAGTGCGGCGTCATCGCGCCCGCCACGGTGGGCGCCGCCTGCGTGTCGGGAGGGGCATCGTCGAGCAACTTGGCGATGCCGAAGTCGAGCAATTTGACCTTGCCGTGCGCGTCCACCATGACGTTGTCGGGCTTGAGATCGCGATGCACCACGAGGTTGCGGTGGGCGTACTGCACCGCATCGACCAACTGCAGGAACAGCTTCACGCAAGCGCGCCGGTCCAGGTTCCCGTCGGCGGCGTGGCGGTCGATGCGCAATCCCTCGACGTATTCCATGGCCACCCAGGGGGTGCCGTCGGCATCTTCGCCGCCGTCGACGAACTGCGCGATATGCGGATGGCGCAATGCGGCCAGCACCCCCCGCTCCAGCTTGTGACGCTCGCCGACCAGGCCGCCACCGGCGGCTGTGAGTCGCTTGACCGCCAGCAGTTGCTCGAACTCGCCATCGCTGCGGCGACAGAGGTACACCGAGCCCATGCCGCCCTGACCGAGGCGGCGGATCACCTCGAAGGGACCGATGGTGGCGGGCGCTGCGTTCTCCAGATCGGCCGCCGCGCGCTCGACGGACGCGCGCAGCGGATCCTCCCCGCTCGATTCGGCTTCGAGCATGGCGCGCAGGCGCCACGCAAGTTCGGGATCGGTGGCTTCGAGTTCGGCGACGAACGCCGCGCGGCGCTCGCCATCGAGGTCCACGGCGGCGTTGAACGCCTCGTCGAGGCGGCGAAAGCCGGTCGCCGTCACGCGGCACCGCCGAGCGCCGTCGCCAGCCAGGCGCGGGCGCTGCGCAGGTCGCGCTTCACCGTCGCCTCGGACACTTC
>DAOMOD010000262.1:0-4889 GCA_035444205.1 Lysobacteraceae bacterium | reverse complement strand
CTCGCACCGGGCCAGGCCGCGGCAAGCTCGAGCGCGCTGCGCAGGGTCCAGTCGTCGAGCACGATGATCAGGCCGCTGTCCTCGGCGACCGGCACGAAGCGCGCCGGACTCACCGGGCCGAGTTCCGCGCTGGTCCAGCGCATCAGCGCCTCCACGGCACGAATGGCACCGTTGCGCGCATCGACCAGCGGCTGCAGGTGCAGCGCCAGTTCATCGCCTGCCAGGGCGCCGCGCAGCGCCGCCCCCAGCGTGACGCGCTCGGCGAGTTCCGCGGCCATGCCGCTGGTGAACATCGCCACCTGGTTGCGTCCCGCCTGCTTGGCGCGCTTCACCGCGATATCGGCGTGGGCGACCAGGGTCACCGGATCCTGCGATGCCTCCGGGTACACGCTGATGCCCGCGCTGGCGGTAAGGAACACGCGCTGCCCGTGTACTTCGTAGGGCCGGCTCAGCTCGGCGATGGCACGCTCGGCGAGGCCGTCTTCCGGCTCGCCGGGCGAGCCCTGCGGCTCCATCAGCAGGAACTCGTCGCCACCGATGCGCGCGACCCGGGTGCCCACCCTGGAGGCGAGCCGCACCAGGCGATCAGCGGCTTCGAGAATCACGTGGTCGCCCACCGCGTATCCCAGCGCATCGTTGATCTGGTGCAGGCGGTCGAGATTGACCAGCACGACGCTGATCCGCGCTTGTGCGGAGTCCGCCGCGGCAATGGCTTCGCCCAGCAGCTCCAGCATCCGCGCACGATTCGGAAGACCGGTCAGTTCGTCGTGCAAGGCGCGGTGTTCGAGCAGCAGTTCATGCTGACGGCGTTCGGTGACATCGTTCTGCACGCCGACGAAATGGCTGACCCGCCCATCCTCGGCGTACACCGGGGCGACGTGCAGATCGTTCCAGAACATCGCGCCGTCCTTGCGGTAGTTGCGCAGCAGGACCCGGCAGCTACGCTCTTCGGCGATGGCGCGGCGCAGCTCGTTCAGAGCCGGCTGGTCACGGTCCTCGCCCTGCAGGAAGCGGCAGTTGCGTCCCAGCACTTCGAGCGTGTCGTAACCGGTGATGTCCTCGAACGCCGGATTGACGAACAGGATCGGCTGCGCAGGATCGAGCGCGTCGACGATGACGATGCCGTTGGCGCTGGCCTCGATGGCGCGCTGCTGCAGGCGAAGTTCGTCTTCCGCCTGACGGCGGCGGGTGATGTCGAAGGCGTAGCCGAGGGAGCCGGTGGGCCGTCCCTGCTTGTCGCGAAGGACGCTCAGCGAAAGCTGCACCCAGATGCGCACACCATCCTTGCGCTGCTGCTCGACCTCGATGTAGTGCTCGCCGTAGGTCAGCAACGGTTCCTCGATCATGCTGGGGCGACGCGCCAGCCAATCCGGGGGGTAGATGCGTTCGATCGATTGGCCGATCATCTCCTCGGCGCTGTAACCCAGCAGGCGCTCGGCGCCCTTGTTCCAGCTGCGTACGATGCCGTCCATGTCCACCTCGGCCACGGCATCGTTGATCTGGTCGATGATGCGCGCCTGCCGCTTGAGCTCTCGCTCGGCGCGCAGGCGTTCGGAAATGTCGCGCACGAACCCGGTGAAGAGCGGCGCGGCCGTGGCATCGATGCGGCTGATGCCGAGTTCCACCTGGAACTCGCTGCCGTCGGCGCGCAGCGCCGGCATCTGCACTTGGCGACCAAGGACGCTGGAGTTCCCGCTGTCGAGATGGGTCCGCAGGCCGCGGCGATGGCGTTCGCGCAGGGGTTCGGGAATGACCAGTTCGGCCAGCTCACGCCCGATCGCCTGCTCGCGCGTCCGGCCAAAAATGCGCTCGGCGGCCGGATTGAACTCGATGATCCTGCCGTCGGCGTCGATGGTGACGATGCCGTCCAGCGAGGCCTCGACGATGCCGCGATGGCGCGCTTCGCTCTCGACCAGGCGCAGCCGCGCCTGCTCCTGCGCGGTCACGTCCTGCACCGTGGCCGTCACCACGGTGCCGGCTCCATCGGGCATGACGATGGCCTCGGCGTTCAGGAAAAAGGTCCGCCTTTCGCCGTCCACGTCGAGCGTATAGGTCAGCTCGCAGCGCTCCCCAGCCATCGCGCAGCGCTGCGCCCTGACCATGCATTCGGCGACCTCGGCCGGCAGCATGGCCAGAAACGCGGTCCACGTGCCGTCGAAGGTCTGCACCTCGATGCCATGCAGGATGAAGAACTGGCCCGAGACCGTCACCGTACCGGCCTTCAGGTCCAGTTCCCAGCTTCCCAGGCTGGCCACCGCCTGGGCCTGGCGCAGTTGCTTCTCGCTGCGCTCCAGCATGTCGCGCGCCGCATGCATGGCGGTGACATCGCGGAAGAAGACCGACAGGCCTTCCTCGGAAGGATAGGCGCGTACTTCGTACCAACTGCGCAATGGTGTGTGATGCATTTCGAAACTGCACGGGACGCCACTGCGCATGGTGTCTTCGAAGCGACGCTGGGTCTCGGTCCCGACCAGTTCCGGAAAGACGTCCCAGATGCGCTGCCCGAGCAACTCCCCGGCGCCGCGCCCGACGTACTGCAACGCTGCCGCATTGGCATGAACATAGCGCCAGTCCCTGTCGATGCCGAGGAAGCCGTCGGTGATGCTGTCGAGGATGCGCCCTGCCCTGTGCTCAGCCTGCTCCAGCGCCCGGCGCGCGTCTTCGGCAAATCGCATGCGCTCGCGCGCCAGTCCGGCCAGCGCCAGCAGCAGCGCGACCAGACCGGCCAGCAGCAGGCCCGCCATCAGGACCTGTTCCGGCATGGTGCCGCGCACCATGCGCACCAATGCCGCGGTGGGCAGCACCTCGATCTGCCAGGCGCGGCCGAACACATATGCTTCGCGGCGCGCACCAAGCGAGGCGCCGCCGAACGCAGCTTGCGGCGAGGTCCAAAGGAGGCGCTCGCCCTCGCCGATCCGGATCGCGTGATCGGCGATGGCCGGTGCCAGCAGGGTGCCGAACAAGGGATCCAGCGCGATCGCGGCGCCCACCATGCCGACCACGACATCGTCGATCGTCACCGGAGCCAGCAGCAGCAGCGCCTCTTCCCCTGTCGCCGCCAGGCGTGTGACGCCCGACAGCACCGGACGCCGTTCGGCGAGCGCGGTGGCGAAGGCCTCGCGGCGCGGCGTATCCAGCAGCATGCTGGTGCCGATTACGTGCCCGAAGCGCTCGCCAGCAGGCTCGCGCGCTTCCATGGTCCGAATCACCGCCTCCCGATCCACCCACGCCAGGATGTGGCTGACCTCGAACACCTCGATCTGGATCTCCGCTTCGCGCCGGAAATCGTCCTCGTCGGGCATCGTGCCCAGGCGCTCGAGGCGCCGTGCCAGCGCCGGGACCACCTGGAGCTCACGATGGGCCTGGATCTGGATCCACTGCGCGGCATGTTCGGCCTGCGCCTCGACGCGCTGATGCAGGCTGGCGCCGAGCCTTGCATCGAGGAGGAACCAGCCACCCAGGGCGCAGCCCGCGACGAGTGCGCCCCCAAGAACCGAAACACCGCGACTGTGCGGCGAAAGGCGCGACCATGCGGGTCGACCCAGCCAGGCCAACGCAAGACCTGCGGCAGCCAGACCGATTGCCGCGAGCAGCGCCATCGGCGTGTGCTGTCCCCATGCGCGTGCCAGCGGCACGTCGTACAGGTAACCGGCCAGCGCCACTGCGGCCAACAAGAGGATCCCGGCGCCACCGAGCGACGCCAGGATCTGCATGGCCTCGCGTCCACGGTACAGTGCCAGCCCGCATACCAGCAGCGCCGCCAGCAGCAGGGCGAACGCCGTATTGGGAGCCATGCGTCCCGGGGGAAATCCTTCGGCCGTGAGCGTCTGGTGGAACAGAAGCTGGTCGACTCCCATATCCACACCGGCCAGTTCCTGTACCAGTGCGGGCGCCGCCAGCAGTGCCACGGGCAGCGCAAGGAGCGCCGCAAGGACATGCCGTGACCTGGCGCTGGCCAGCAGCGCGGCGCCGATCAGGGCCAGACCGAGGGCGCTGTTGAAGCGAATCGGCACGCGCCCGCTGCCTGCCTGCAGCAGCCAATCGATGCCGAACAGCCAGCCGCCGACTGCGGCGGCGCCCACCAGCAGCGCCAACCCCGCACACCACGCAGCCAGGTCTCCGACTCGTTCGCTCAAGTCCCTCTCGCTCCGGCACACGACCATTCAAACGGCGGTGCAAACTCGCCACCGCAATCCTGGACAAGCAGCATACACTCCATCATTGCCGACCCGCAGCGTCGTATCGAAACGGCTTGGCTCCCCCAGCCGCCTCCGCTACCCTGCCCACGCCCATCATGTCTCCCCCCTTCGTCCACCTTCGCCTCCACACCGAGTATTCGCTGGCCGACAGCACCATCCGGGTGAAACCGCTGGTGCAGCGCTGCGCGAAGCTGGGCATGCCGGCCGTGGCGGTCACCGACGCCGGCAACCTGTTTTCCCTGGTCAAGTTCTATCGCGCCGCCGAGGGCGCCGGCCTCAAGCCCATCGTCGGCGCGGATCTGTGGCTGAGCCCAGGCGCTGAACGCGAGCCGCCGACACGACTGACCCTGCTGTGCCGCGACCGCCGGGGCTACGGCAACCTGTCGCGCCTGGTATCGCGCGCCTACCTCGAAGGTCGACGTCAGGACCAGGTGTGCGTGAGCCGCGAATGGGTGGAACAGTCGAGCGACGGCCTGTTCCTGCTGCTCGGCATCGACAGCGATGTCGGGCGCCTTCTGTCCCTGCACCACCCCAACCAGGCGCGGCGTGCCCTGGAAGGCTGGATGCGCCGCTTCGACCACCGCGCCTACCTGGCGCTGTCGCGGGTCGGCCATGCGGACGAGACCGCCTTCCTGCCCGGCGCACTCGAACTCGCCAGCCGGCTTGGCTGCCCGGCCATCGCCAGCAACG
>DAOMOD010000261.1:0-4916 GCA_035444205.1 Lysobacteraceae bacterium | reverse complement strand
AGTCGCTGTCGCGCCAGCGCAGGATCTGGAACGGCCTCCCCGCCCGCGCCTGCGCGCCAAGGCGAATGGTGGCATCCAGCTCGGTCCAGGCCCCGTTGGGGAGGGTGGCGCGGACGCGAACACTATACGTGAGCCCCCCCGGCTGGGCGACTATCGGGGTGCCGTCGGGGAGGGTCGCCACCGGAACGCCCTGCATGCCGGGCTCCTGCAACTGACGCTGCGCGATGATTTCGCGGGCCAGATCCTCGTCCATCCCGGGCAGGGTCATCAGCGCCTCCAGCGTGGCGAAGAACGGGTTTGGCTGCGCGCTGCCCGAGTGCACCGTGATCGCCGGCTCGATGCGGCGGAACACGGCGTGGGTCATGCCCATCACCTGCTGCAGTTCCTCCACCGTGGCGAAGGGGCGGTCGGACGGTCCATAGGTGTAACCGGCGGCGGCGTAATCGTCGCGCTCGGCGCCAAAGGCGCGCACCAGGTCGTCGGCATCGCGCCAGTCGAGCACCGCATCGACCAGCCCGCGCACCTCGTCCTCGTCCAGACCGGCGGACTGGAACAGGGCGGTCAGCGCCATCTCGTCGGCCACGTTGATATCGATCTTGCCGCTTTCGTCGGTGAGCGTCACCGCGACCTCGGCCTCACCCAGTTCCAGGCTGTAGCTGCGGCCATCGCCGATCCAGCGCGTGGCCAGGTCCGGATTGGACAGTTCCAGAACCGCGCGGTGCAATCCGGCCTCGGCGGCGAAACGCGCCGTGGCGCTGTCGAACAGGTGGCGCGACTGCAGCGCCTCGGTGCGCGCCAGCAGGGTGAAGCTGCCGAGCAGCACGGTGAGCAGGGCGATGACCCACAGCACCACGATGAAGGCGACGCCGCGGCGCGCGCATGCTGGGCGCATGGTCTTCATTCGCCGCCACCGTCGTCGTGCGGGGGCGAATCGGGCGGATCGGGCGGAACGGGGCCGAAATCGATATGCGGCCGCGTGCCAGGCAATCTGCTGCCGCCGGGTACACTGTCGACCAGCAGCGCAACCTGCAGGCGCGGCCAGCTGACCCGACTGTCCTCGGCCAGTTCCAGATCCAGTTCGACCATCAAGGGCGGGATATGCGGGGTATCCCAGGTGTCCATCCACTCGCCCAGCTCACCCACTTCATCGTAGCCGCGAAAACGGAAAGCGCCGCTGCGCAGGCCGGACAGCAGAACGATGCCTTCCTCGTCATCGGTGGTGGCGAATTCGTCGATCGGGTTGAGCGGGAGATGCTTGAACACGAGATCGAGACCGTCGCGACCGCGGATCAGTTCCACCAACTGCACCTGCGGACCGCCCTCGCCCAGATGCCCGGGCATCTGCGCCACGAATCGCACGTGCTCGGCATCGCCCTCGAACAGGAGCGGCAGGCCCTCGCGCTCATCATGGGCATAGGCCAGCGGCAGGGCCCGGCTCCACTGCATGCGCAGCAGTTCCTGGGTGACGCGAATGCGATTGATCTCCTCGACCAGCGCCTCGCCGCCAGCGGCCGCGCGCGTGGCGCCGCCCAGCGTGCCAAAGGCGGTCGCCAGCAGCACGGCGAGCAGGACCATCGCGGCCAGAATCTCGACCAGGGTGAAACCTCGTGCAGGTGCGGCCGGCATCAGAACACCCGTCTCGTGCTCACGCGCAAGGTCTCGAAGGTGGCGTGGCGGTCGCGGCCGTCGCTGCCCCAGCGTACGTTGAGTTCGACGCGATAGAGGACGTACGGCAGGGAATCGGGCGAGATGCCGCTGTCGCTCTCCCACGCCGCCTCGCTTACGTCGAGGTCCCAGCGATAGCGCTCGTCGAACTCGCCACTCTCGCTGCCCGGCTCGAGCGGCTCACCCATGCCCAGGGTGTCGAGGAAGGACTGCGCCCACAGCGCGGCCTCGGTATGTTCCTGGGCGCGCCGCGCCTGATTCAGCGATCCGCCCAGCACCTGCAGCAGCAACCCCAGACCGAGCGCCAGGATGAACATGGCCGCGATCATCTCGATCAGACTGAAGCCGGTGGCGCGCGATCGGATCACAACTGCACCTCGCGCAGGTTGACTTCGCCGGTGAGCCAGGCGACGTCGACGCGCCACTCGCGCTCGCCGGCAATCAGGCGCACGTTGCCGCCGGTGGAACTGCCGTCGCGGTAGAAGCGGATGCGCCCGCGCGTCTCGTCGATCTGCTCGCTGCGCGCGGTCAGCAGCTTGACCTCGACACTGCGCGGGAACTCCACCGGCTTGCGCCCGGGCACGGTGAAGCTGCGCGCCTCGACGTCGATCTCCAGCGCCTGCGACTCGCGCTGCACGATGGCCTGCCCGCGGGTGAAACGCAGCGCCGCCACCAGATCGCGACTGGCCGCCTTCACCCGCGCGCTTTCCAGCATCGAGGACATGGAGAAGGCCGTCACACTGACCGCCAGCGCGATCAGCAGGATCACCACGATCAGCTCGATCAGGGTGAAGCCTCGAGTCGCGACGCGTCGGGGCATGGTGAGCCTGCCCTACTCCCAGTTACCAATGTCGGCTGCGTGACCGTCGCCACCCTGCCGTCCGTCGCTACCCAGCGAAATAAGGTCGAAGTTGCCATGCTCACCTGGAAAGCGATAGACGAAGTCGTTCTTCCATGGATCCTTGAGGTCGGACTCGCGGGCATAGGGGCCGTTCCAGCTGCGAGCGTCACCGGGTCGGCGCACCAGATCTTCCAGGCGCTGGGGAGGCGAGCCGTTGTCCAGTGCGTAGGCTTCGATCTTCATCGACAGGGACTGCACCTGCGCCTTGGCAGCGTTCATCTTCCCAGTCTGCATGCTTGATCCGATGTTCTGCCATATGACGGCGCCGACAATGCCGATCAGTACGATCACCGCCAGCATTTCGATCAGCGACATGCCGGATTGGCGGAAACGTGATGACGCGATTCTGTTCATGGTTTCATCCCATTGTGGAACTCATCTGAAGGATCGGAAGCAGGATGGCGAGCATGATGAATGCCACGACGACTGCCATGAGAATGGTGATGGCTGGCACCAGTGCCGCAAGCAGGCGATTGACCGTGTTCTTCGCCTCTCCGTCAAAGGTGTCGGCAGTTCGTTCCAACATGGCATCGAGCTCGCCGGACTCCTCACCGACCTGAATCATTTGCATGGCCAAGCGGGGAAATCGCTTGCTTTGCGTCAGCGCCCAAGCCAGGCCACCGCCGGTCTTCACCTCGTCGGCCGCCTCATCCAGCGCCGCGACAAGAGCGGTGTTGTTCAACACGTTCCTCGCCACCGACAGCGCAGTAAGCAAGGGAACGCCATTGCGCACCAAAGTTCCCAACGTGCGCGCAAGTCGTGCCGTCTCGACCTTTGCGATCAGTTGACCAACCAAACCGCGTCGGAGCAACCAAGTATCGAAAACCAGACGCTTGTCGGGCAGCTTCAACTGCTGGCGGAGCGTCAGTACGCCACCGACCGAGAGCGCGATCATCAACCACCACCATGACTGCACGGCCGTCCCGATCGAAAGGACAACGCGTGTGATAAGCGGCATTTCCTGGCCCATTTCCTCGAACATCGGCAGAAAGCTGGGCACCACGTAGCCCAGCAGCACCAGCAGCGCGCCGAACACCAGCAGCACCAGGATCGCCGGGTAGATCATGGCGTTGATCACCTGCTCGCGCAGCGCCTTGCTGCGCTCCAGGTACTCGGCCAACCGACTCAGGGTATCGTGCAGCGAACCACCCACCTCGCCGGCGCGCACCATGTTGACGTACAGGCGCGAGAACACGCCGTGCTGATGATCGAGCGCCTCCGACAGGCTGGCGCCGCCGCGCACGTCGTCGCGGATGCGTTCGACCACGCGGCGCGCGCGCTCCGATTCCGGCAGGTCGAGCAGGATCTGCAGGGCGCGGTCGAGCGGCTGGCCGGCACCGAGCAGGGTGGCGAGCTGCTGGGTGAACTGCAGCACCTGCGCCGCGCTCATGTCGCGGCGCTGCATCAGCCCGCCCAGCAGGCCCTCGGCGGGCGCCTGGTCGGCCGGAATCGCCTGCACCGGGATATGCCCCTGGTCCTGCAGACGCGACACCACGTCGTCGGCCGACGCGGCCTCCATCTGGCCGTTCAGCGTCTCGCCGGCGGCGGACAGGGCTTGGTAGCGGTAGAGGGGCATGGGGGGTTGGGCTTGCGGGGATGGTTGGGGTTGCTGGTGGGGTTGCTTGTTTCGGGCGGGCCTTGATGAGGGCCTAGGGCCTAGGGCTGCAAGTTCGAAGCGCAATTGAATTTCCAGACGATACGGTTTACCGGAAGCGATGATTGATGAGTAAGCGGTGCAAGTCGCGGGCTTTTCCCCTAGGCCCTAGGCCCTAAGCCCTAGGCCCTGAAGCCCAAACCCTGGCACCCGCTAAGCCTCCTGCGTCACCCGCAACACCTCCTCCAGCGTGGTCACGCCACCCAGCGCCTTGACCAGGCCGTCCTCGTACATGGTGCGCATGCCTTCGCTGCGCGCCAGTTCCTCGATCTTGCCCATGTCGGCGTGCTGCATGATCAGGCGGCGGATCGGTTCGGACATCACCAGGAACTCCATGATGGTGGTGCGGCCAAGGTAGCCCGTGGAGGTCAGCGGCGAGGGCATCGGCCGGTACAGTTCGACCGGACCGGAGGGACAGTAGCGGCGCAGGCCGAACTCCTCCACCACTTCCGGCAGCGCCTCGTAACGTTCGGCATGGGTCGGCTCGACGCGACGCACCAGACGCTGGGCGAGGATGCCGTTGACGGTGGATGTAAGCAGGTAGTCCTCCACGCCCATGTCGAGCAGACGGGTGATGCCGCCGGCAGCGTTGTTGGTGTGCAGGGTGGACAGCACCAGGTGGCCGGTCAGCGCCGACTGGATGGCGATCTTGGCGGTTTCCAGATCGCGCATCTCGCCGATCATGATGACATCGGG
>DAOMOD010000260.1:0-4916 GCA_035444205.1 Lysobacteraceae bacterium | reverse complement strand
ACAACTCCTGTAGGAGCCCACCTTGTGGGCGACCCGGGTGCGCTTCGCCGGGCGCCCTGAAAATGGATTTCCGCAAAGAGCGCAAAGGAGCATTTGACTCCCCTGTTCCTCCGGGAGAGGGGAAGATTGCCTTCGACTTGGCTTCTGCTTTCCTTCGTGCTCTTTGCGCCCTCCGCGGACCCATCGCTCCTAGCCGAGGTTGCCGCCCAGTGCCCCCATGTAGCGGCGGTAATGGCGCAGTTCATTCACGGAATCGCGGATGTCGGCCAGCGCCAGGTGCTCGGAGCTCTTGCTGACGCCATCGGCGATCTCCGGCGCCCAGCGCCGCGCCAGTTCCTTGACCGTGGAGACATCCAGGTTACGGTAGTGAAAGTAGCGCTCGAGCTTCGGCATCTTGCGGTACAGGAAGCGCCGATCCTGGCAGATCGAATTGCCGCAGATCGGCGAAGCGCCGGCAGGGACCCAATGCGACAGAAAACCGATGGTGGCCTCCTCGGCCTCGGCCATGCCGACGCGAGACTCGATCACACGCTCCCACAGGCCAGACTTGCGGTGCTGCGTTCGGTTCCAGTCGTCCATTGCCTCCAGCACCGGCTCCGGGTGGTGAATGGCCAGCATGGGGCCGACCGCAAGTTCGGTGAGCTGAGCATCGGTGACCAGCGTTGCAATTTCCAGGATGGAATCGCGATCGGGGTCGAGACCGGTCATTTCCAGGTCGATCCAGATCAGGTGCGTGTCGCTCATCACCGGCTGGCGGGCGACGGGCTCGGTCCTCATCCGCGGGATCCTTGTTGTGAGCGGGTACGGTGGCGAGCTTAGCGCGAAGTCGAGGTCAGCGGCGTCGCTGGAAGAAATCACGCAACAGGGCAGCCGCTTCCTCGCCCATCAACCCTTCGGCCACCTGAACGCGATGGTTGTGCAGTGGGCTGGTGAGCGTGTCGAAGCGGCTGCCGGCAGCCCCGGTCTTGGGGTCGCGGGTGGCGAACACCACGCGGCCGATGCGCGCATGGACGATGGCACCGGCGCACATCACGCATGGCTCCAGGGTTACGTACAGCGTGGTGTCCGGCATGCGGTAGTTGCCGAGCCGCGCACCGGCCTGGCGCATGGCCACGATCTCGGCATGCGCGCTGGGGTCGCTCAGTGTGATGGTGCGGTTCCAGCCCTCGCCGACGATCTCGCCATCGCGCACCAGCACCGCACCGACCGGCACCTCGTCCTCGCTGGATTCACCGTGGCGGGCAAGTTCAAGGGCGCGCGCCATGAAGGTGTGGTCCTGTGCGGTGAAGTTGGCGCTTGGGTGGGGCGTCGTATGCTTCGGCAAAAGCATTGCGGCGGGAACAGCGCTGTCACTGGTGGTTCGAGACGGCGCCTGCGGCGCCTCCTCACCACGAACGGTTGAGGAAGGTCTGGTGGTTCGAGACGGCGCCCGCGGCGCCTCCTCACCACGAACGGCGGAGGAAGGTCTGGTGGTTCGAGACGGCGCCTGCGGCGCCTCCTCACCACGAACGGTTTCCGGTTCCAGCTTCCGTTCGTGGTGAGGAAGCCCCGAGGCCGGCGTAGCCGGATCGTAGGCATGCCCTGAGGAGGCCGCGAGCGGCCGTCGCGAAGGGGGCTGTCTCGAACCACCTGCCTCGACCTCCCGCATGCTTCGCCGTCGCGAAAGCAGCTTCAGCGATTCCCAATCCCCCGCGATCAGCGCCTCCTTTTTCGCCCGACTCCAACGCTTGATCCTGAGTTCGGCGGCGAGCGCCTCCTCACGCGTCGGAAGCGCCTCGGAAAATACGAGCTTCAGCGGCCGCCGCGTTTGGGTGTGGCACCCTGGCATCACCCCGCGTTCGTGCATGTCGAGGCGAGATTCGAGCTGATCGGTATGCCCGGTGTAATAGGAGCCGTCGGCGCAACGCAGGATGTAGACGTGGAAAGGCATGGGAGCAGGATAGCAATCCATTCGCAGGCGGTTCGAGACGGGTGCTGCGCACCCTCCTCACCGCGAACGGGTGTGGGAAATTGGAAGCGGTTCGAGACGGGTGCTGTGCACCCTCCTCACCGCGAACGGGTGTGGGAAATTGGAAGCGGTTCGAGACGGGTGCTGCGCACCCTCCTCACCGCGAACGGCTGAAGCAGGTCGCAGGCGGTTCGAGACGACGCCTTCGGCGTCTCCTCACCGCGAACGGGCGGTACCGGGGAGGCGCTCACTCCCATTCGATGGTCGCCGGCGGCTTGCCCGAAATATCATAAACTACACGAGAAATACCGCGTATCTCATTGATAATACGTCGACTTACCTCGTCAAGAAACTCGTAGGCCAGGTGTGCCCAATGCGCGGTCATGAAGTCCACGGTTTCCACCGCGCGCAACGCCACGACCCATTCATAGGCACGCTGGTCGCCGACCACGCCGACCGATTTCACCGGCATGAACACTGCAAAGGCCTGACTCACGCGATCATAGAGTTCGTGCCGGCGCAGCTCCTCGATGAAGATGTGATCGGCACGTTGCAGCAGTTCCACGTACTCGGCCTTCACTTCGCCCAGGATGCGCACGCCCAGGCCCGGCCCGGGAAACGGATGCCGATACACCATCTCGCGCGGCAGGCCCAGCGCCACGCCCAGGCGCCGCACCTCGTCCTTGAACAGCTCGCGCAGCGGCTCCACCAGCTTGAGGTTCATGCGCTCGGGCAGGCCACCGACGTTGTGGTGCGACTTGATGACATGCGCCTTGCCGGTGCGGCTGCCGGCCGATTCGATGACGTCGGGATAGATGGTGCCCTGTGCCAGCCAGCGCACGTCATCCAGCTTGCCGGCCTCCTCTTCGAAGATCTCCACGAACAAGCGGCCGATGATCTTGCGCTTGGCTTCCGGGTCGGCCACGCCGGCGAGCGCAGTGAAGTAGCGTTCGCGTGCATCGACGCGGATCACCCGCACGCCCATGTGTTCGGCCATGGTCGCCATGACCTGGTCGCCCTCGCCCCAGCGCAGCAGCCCGGTGTCCACGAACACGCATACAAGCTGTTCGCCAATGGCTCGATGCAGCAGTGCCGCCACCACCGAGGAATCGACGCCACCGGACAGTCCCAGCAGCACGTTGTCCGCGCCCAGTTCTCCGCGCAACGCGACCACCGCGTCCTCGGCGATGTTGGCCGCCGTCCACAGCGTATCGCAGCCGCAAAGTTCCACCACGAAACGGCGCAGCAGCCCCTCGCCCTGGCGCGTGTGCGTCACTTCGGGGTGGAACTGAACGCCGTACCAGCGCCGTCCGTCGTCGGCCATGGCGACGATGGGCACGCTCTCGGTCATTGCCGTGGCGCGGAACCCCGGCGGTACCGCGGTGACCCGGTCACCATGGCTCATCCAGACGTCCAGCGCGGGACGGCCGTGCAATGCGCCATCCTGCAGCCCCTGCAGCAGACGGCAGGCGTCGGTGACTTCGACCCGTGCATAGCCGAACTCGCGCTCGTGCTCGGCCTCGGTCATTCCGCCGAGTTGCCTGGCCATGGCCTGCATGCCGTAGCAGATGCCGAGGAGCGGCACGCCAAGACCGAACACCTGCTGCGGAATCGTCGGCGCAGCCTCATCCAGCGTCGATTCCGGCCCTCCGGACAGGATCACCCCCTTGGGCGCAAATGCCGGAATCTCGGCCGGATCGTGATCCCAGGCCCAGATTTCACAGTAGACCCCAATCTCGCGAACCCTTCTTGCGATCAGCTGCGTGTACTGCGAGCCGAAGTCGAGGATGAGGATGCGATGGGCGTGGATGTCGGGGGTCGGCGTGGGCGCGACGTGTGAAGCTGGCATCTGGCGGGGTTCCTTGGGCACCGGAAGTTGGTTTCCAGGGCCTAGGGCTTAGGGCCTGGGGCCTGGGGAAAAGCCGGCAAGATTGAGAATTCCTCGGGCTGCGAGCGCTTCGGCGCAGCCCGGCGCAACGAATGCGCGACTGCGCCGCGTGCTCGCCAACACTAGGCCCTAGGCCCTAAGCCCTAGGCCCCGGCCCTCAATCCATCCTGTAATTCGGCGCTTCCTTGGTGATCTGCACGTCGTGCACGTGGCTTTCGCGGACGCCGGCGCTGGTGATGCGGACGAAGCTTGGCTTGGTGCGCATGTCGTCGATGGTCGCGCAACCGACGTAGCCCATCGATGCGCGCAGCCCGCCGATCAACTGGTGGACGATGGCGTGGATCGGACCGCGGTAGTTGACGCGCCCCTCGATGCCCTCGGGCACCAGCTTGTCGGCGTCGGCCTCGTCCTGAAAGTAGCGGTCCTTGGAGCCCTTCTGCATGGCGCCCAGCGAGCCCATGCCGCGATAGGACTTGTAGGTGCGCCCCTGGTACAGCTCGACCTCGCCGGGCGCCTCTTCGGTGCCGGCGAACAGACCGCCGATCATGGTGCAGTAGGCGCCGGCGGCAATCGCCTTGGCCAGGTCGCCGGAATAGCGGATGCCGCCATCGGCGATCAGCGGCACACCCGTGCCTTCCAGTGCACGCGCCACGTTGTTGACGGCAGTGATCTGCGGCACGCCGACGCCGGCGACGATACGTGTGGTGCAGATGGAACCGGGTCCCACGCCGACCTTGACGCCGTCGGCGCCGGCCTCCACCAGGGCCAGCGCGGCATCGGCGGTGACGATATTGCCGGCGATCACCTGCAGATCCGGAAACGCCTGCTTGACCCAGCGCACGCGCTCCAGCACGCCCGCGGAATGGCCGTGCGCGGTATCGACCACGATCACGTCGACACCTGCCTCGACCAGTGCCGCGACACGTTCTTCGGTATCGCCACCGACGCCCACCGCGGCGCCGGCGCGCAGGCGCTCCTGTGCATCCTTGGCGGCGTAGGGGTTGTCGCGCGACTTCTGGATGTCCTTGACGGTGATCAGCCCGCGCAGCTCGAAGTCGCCGTTGACTACCAGCACCTTCT
>DAOMOD010000259.1:0-4991 GCA_035444205.1 Lysobacteraceae bacterium | reverse complement strand
GTCGAGGCCGGCGCAGCCGGATCGAGACAGCGTCTCGAACCACTCGAACCACTCGAACCACTCGAACCACTAGCAGCACCCCACCGATAACGCATGCCCTTCGAGACGGCGCTTCGCGCCTCCTCAGGGCGAACGGCTTGAAGGTTCCGTTCGTGGTGAGGAACCATTGAGGCGCGCGCAGCGCGATCGAAATGGTGTCTCGAACCACTCGAACCACTCGAACCACCACGCGCAATCCCGACACATCTACAATCCACCCAACCCGCATCCCACCCCCTTTCGAGAAAATCACCGCAATGGACAACCCCCAATGGTGGGTCGCAACCATCGGCGACACCCTGATCTGGGCCCGCCTGACCGAACTCCCGACCGGCACCGCCCAGGTCTTCGATTGCGACGGCCGCACCCTGCCCTACGCCGACGCCGCCGAAGCCCGCGCCGCCCTGATGGACGCCGAGTTCCGCGCCCTGGACGGCCTCGATGAGGAAGACGCCGCCGCCATGGGCTTCGACCTCGCCAGCACGGAGCCGCCCAGCGCCGACAGCGAAGAAGCCCTGCATGCCAGCATGACGCAGAAGCTGCCGCGGCGGCAGTAGTCGAAAAGATTGACGACCATACAAGAGCCCACTTGTGGTCGACACGGGCGCGGCAGCCAGGCAATGGGATGGTCGCGGCTCTCGCCGCCCCTACAGGGCACGGTTTGTTGTCCGTGCATCGGAATGCGTCGAGCCGCGATACTGTGCGGCCTCCGAAACTACGCCCATGACCATGTTCCTCCCCCGCCACTTCGCCGAACACGATCTCACCGTCCTCGATGCCCTCGCCAATAGTCATCCGCTCGCCACATTAGTGACGCAGACGGAGGACGGGCCGTTCGCCAGCCATCTGCCCGTGCTGTACCGGCGCGACGGCGACTCCGTGCTGGTCGAGGGGCACTGGTCGCGGGCCAATCCGCAGTGGCGGCACACGGGCTCCACGCTGCTGATCCTGCAAGGCCCGCACGCCTACGTGTCGCCTTCCTGGTACACCGACAAGGACACGGCGGCGCGGGTGCCGACCTGGAATTACGCGGTCGCGCACCTGTCCGGCTCGCTGGAAGTCTTCGACGACGAGGCGGCGCTGGCCGACCTGGTCGACCGCCTGAGCCAGCGCTTCGAGCCGGTCGTCGGCGGCGACTGGCGCTTCGAATACGCGCGGCCGGAACATGCAGGTCAGCTTCGCGGCATCGTCGGTTTCCGCCTGCGGTCGGCAAGGCTGGCGATCAAGCTCAAGCTCAACCAGAATCATCCGCCCGCCAACATCGAGGCCGTGGCCGAGGCGCTGACGGCGGCTGGCGGGGAGAATGAACGGGCCGTGGCCGCGCTGATGCGCGCGCGGCTTGAAGCATCGAACAAGGGGAATCCGACCTGATGGATCTCGATCTTGGCGGCCGCCACGCGCTGGTCTGCGGCGCGTCCGAAGGCATTGGCCGTGCCGCCGCGAATGAACTGGCCCTGCTCGGTGCCAGCGTCACGGTACTGGCGCGGCGCGAATCGGCGCTGCGCGAAGTGGTGCTGGCCCTGCCCTGTCCGCGCGAAGGCCAAAGTCACGATCGGGTCGTCGCCGACATGGACGATAGCGAGGCGCTGTCAGCCGCAGTGGCCGAGCTGACACAGCGGTCGCCGGTCCATATCGTCGTCAACAATACGGCCGGCCCGCCCGGCGGACCCGCGCACAGCGCCGCGCCCGATGCGTATCTGGCCACCTTCCGCCGCCATCTGATCGGCGGCCAGACCATCCTGCAGGCGGTGTTGCCGGGCATGAAGGCTGCGGGCTTCGGGCGCTGGGTGAACGTGATTTCGACCTCGGTGAAGGAGCCGATCGCCAACCTCGGGGTGTCCAACACGGTGCGAGGCGCGGTGGCGAGCTGGGCCAAGACCCTGGCCTCGGAACTCGCGCCATACGGCATCACCGTGAACAGCGTGCTGCCGGGCTTCACCGACACCGGGCGGCTGGCGAGCCTGATCGCGGCCAACGCCACTTCAAGCGGTCGCAGCGAGGAGGCGGTGGCCGAAGGCATGCGCGCCAGCGTACCCGCCGGCCGTTTCGGCCTGCCCCACGAGATCGCTGCCGCCATCGCCTTCCTGTGCAGTCCCGCGGCCGCCTACATCAATGGCGTTGCCATGGCGGTGGACGGTGGACGAACGCGCGCCCTTTGACACCGACCCCATTCTGGAGCGGCAGGCCGACCGCATCGCCTGCAATCTCCAGATCATCCTGCAGTACGGCGAATCGGCCTGGCTGGTCGATGTGACCGATATTTCCATCGGCGGCTGCGGCATCCTGCGGCCGCCGTCATGCGATATCGAAGCCGAAGAGGTCGTGACCCTGATCTTTCCCAGTCGCCCCGGTCCGGCCGCCGTGGTCACCGCGCGGGTGGCGCGCGTCGACCAGAGCGAGATGGGATTCGAGTACCACGACATCCAGGCCATACCGCCGAAGCCGCCAAGATGGCGTTGGTAAGGCTCCCGGACCGCGCCTGTTCCCGCAGCGCGGCGGCTGCGCCGCGTCCATCCTCGCACGTGCACCGCGATGTCTCAGCCGAGCAAGCAACTCCTGGGCCCCGTCGAAGGGCCCGACGCTCCTGGAGCCCACACCCGGCAATGCATTCGCAAGGCGGGGTTTGCTCGGCTCCATCCCACGCACGAAAAGCACGCTGGAAGCGCTATCCCGCCGGCTCGATGCGATAGACACCGCCATCGCGCTGGTCGGTCAACACGTAGATGTCGCCGCCGGGACCGATACGCACGTCGCGAACGCGCCCCACCATGCCGCGGATCAGTTCCTCCTCGTGCACCACCTCGTCGCCGTCGAACACCACGCGGCGGACCTGCTCGGCACGCAGGCCGCCGGCCAGCAAGTTGCCCTTCCAGCGCGGGAAGCGCTCGCCATCGACATAGGCAAGACCCGAAGCCGCCAGCGACGGCGTCCAGTCGATCACCGGATCCACCATGCCCTCCTTGCTGCGCTGGGTGTCCTCGAAATAGGTGTCTTCGGTACGGTAGTTGCGACCTCGTGAGACCACCGGCCAGCCGTAGTTCTGTCCCGGCTTCACCAGGTTGAGCTCGTCGCCACCGCGCGGACCATGTTCGGTGGCCCAGATGGCGCCGGTTTCCGGATGCACGATCAGACCCTGGATGTTGCGGTGTCCGTAGGAATAGATCTCCGGCAGGACATCGTCGCGGCCGACAAAGGGATTGTCTGCCGGCACGCTGCCGTCGTCGTTCAGGCGCAGAAGCGAACCGGCGTGGTCGCCGAGATCCTGCGCACGCGGCGGATCGACGCCACGATCGCCGATGCTCATCAACAGCGTGCCATCCGGCATGAACGCCAGACGCGACCCGTAGTGACGGCCCGGGTCGGACATGCGGTCCTGTGTGAACAGCTCTTCCACGTCGAGCAGCGCATCGCCCTCCAGCCGCCCACGGATCAGCGTGGTGGCGGTGGCCTCGGGCGTGCCCTTGGAATAGGTGAGGTACACCCAGGCGTTCTCCGCGAACGCGGGGTGCAGCACCACGTCCATCAGGCCGCCCTGGTTGATGGCGACGATATCGTCGGGCAATCCTGCGACCTCGGTCGTGCCTTCATCGTCGATGCGCTTCAGGCGGCCCGGGCGCTCGGTCACCAGCATGCCGCCGTCCGGCAGGAAGGCGATGGCCCAGGGGTGCTCCAGACCGGCGGCCACCTGGTGCAGCACGATGCCCGCATACTCGGTATTCACGCGCCGGCCTGGATCGGCCGCCGCAGCGGATTCGATGGCCTCGGGTGCAGGTGCCTCAGACGTCCCGTCGGGCGACCTGGGAGCCTCCGGTGTGCAGGCCAGCAGCCCAAGCGCCACGGCCACCAGGATCCATGTTCGGAGATCGGTCATGGCATTTCTCCTTCGCAAGTGGGTGGGACGGCAAGCTTAGTACAAGTTTCGGGATGAGCATCCCGTCCTCTTTACATTCAGATACTTGCCTGACTCACATGAGAATTCACTGGCAGGCAGATACCACCAAGGAGGTAGCCGTCTAGCCCCAAGGTGGGGTCGCAATTCCACCCAATGCCCGATTCATCGCGGAGCGTCGAGCGCGCACGCTTTGCCTGTCCCGGCTTCCGGGTGGAACTCTGGAGAGACCACGATGAAACTTTGCACAGAAACCCTTTTCCGCTCCATGCTCATGCCCATGGTCATGGTATTCGCCTTGGCCGGGTCGGCAGTCGCCAATCCGCAGGTCGAGGAGTTCGCCGGCAACCCGAACTGCGCCGACTTCGACGCGGACAATCTCGAGTTCAAGATCGACCCACCGCCGGTCGGCGATTCCCACCACACCGACAGCGTGCTCAATGTCAGCATTTCGCATTACGAGGTGGACGGCGAAGGCTGGTATCTCGACTGGACCAGGAACGCACCTGCCCATTGCAGCGTGAACGGCGTGCTGGTGAAGGGCGGAAACGGCGGCAACTACTACAGCTACGACCCGGCGCTGAGCGGCGACTCCGGCCTGCACGCCATCATCGCCGGAGCCAGCGGCAAGTTTGCGCAGGTGAGTCACGTCAACTTCTGCTACACCTGCGCCGAAGTGTTCGAAGGCTGCACCATCGGATACTGGAAGAATCACCTCGGTTCCTGGCCGGCCGGCTATGCTTCGGGCGATGCGCTTGGCGGGCTGTTCGCCGGCGGCGGTACCGATTCCCTGGCCGACGCACTGTCCTACCCGGGTGGCAGCGGCATCGACGGCGCGCGCCGCATCCTGTTGCGCCAGGCTGTCGCGGCCGTGCTCAATGCCGAACATGGCGACGTGAACTACGCCTACGGCGTCGCCGAAGCGATAGCCGCGGTCGAAGCCGCGCTCGCCTCGAACGATCGTGGCACCATGATCGGCCTCGCCGCCGATCTCGACGCCGCCAACAACATGGGTTGTCCGCTCAACTGAAGCGGATTCGATCGGTGCAAGGCTGCCGGCCCC
>DAOMOD010000258.1:1519-5046 GCA_035444205.1 Lysobacteraceae bacterium | reverse complement strand
GGAACACGTCCTTGAACTGGTTCATGCCGGCGTTGGTGAACAGCAGCGTCGGGTCGTCGTGCGGCACCAGCGAGCTGGAGGCGATGATCTGATGCCCCTTCGAGGCGAAGAAGTCGAGGAATTTCTGGCGGATTTCGGCGCTTTTCATGGATATTCGGGTACAGCCAAGTCATGAGACCGGAACGCCCGGCAAGCGTTGTAGTTTAGCATGAGGCAGGTGGCCTGCCCCGTCGCGGCGCGCATGCGCCGATCGCCTATAATCGCCGCTCCATCCTGTGAAGGAGTAAGCAAAATGGGACATCGCCTCTCGAAGATCTACACCCGCACCGGCGACGCCGGCACCACCGGCCTGGGCGACGGCCGGCGCGTTTCCAAGGACAGCCTGCGCATCCACAGCCTCGGTGAGGTGGACGAACTGAACGCGGTGATCGGCCTGCTGCTCACCGAGGAACTGCCCGAGGACGTGCGCGTGCTGCTCACCGACGTGCAGAACGACCTCTTCGACCTCGGCGGCGAAGTGTGCATTCCGGGCATGAGCATGATCAGCGAAAAACAGGTGACGCACCTGGAAAACGAACTCGACCGCCTCAACGAAACGCTCGCACCGCTGAAGGACTTCATCCTGCCCGGCGGCACCCGCGCCGCCGCGCTCGCCCACCATGCGCGCACCGTGTGCCGCCGCGCCGAACGCATGCTGGTCGGGCTGGCGCAGGAGGAAACGGTGAACGACGGCCCGCGCCAGTACCTCAACCGTCTCTCCGACCTGCTGTTCGTCCTCGGCCGCTCGCTCAACCGCGCCGGAGGCCGCGGCGACGTGCTGTGGCAGAAGGGCAAGAACGCCTGAGCCCGGAACGGCGCTCCCGCCGGTTGGCGGGATGGCCGGGATGAACGGCCGGTCCAACCTCCCCGGATACGCACAATCCACAATTGCCGGCCAGAACCGCACGGCCTAAGCTGAACGTATTGCATCGGTGCGAATCGAGCACGTCCCGTCCCGGCGGCGCGCGCGTACGCGGCACCGTGGATCAACCAGGCAGGAGACGCAATGGCCAATCCCGACGGGTCGCTCGACGATCTGAGTGAAGAGGACCGCAAGAAGGTCCAGAAGCTGCTGGAGAAGGACGCCAAGAGCGAGCGCCGGGTGACCGGCCCGTGGCTGTGGCTGGTTTCCGCGCTGTCGGCGGCGATGGTGCTGACCTACTTCTACGGCGCCGGCATCCAGGCGCTCGGCACCCAGTACCACCTCGGCATCTATGTCCTGATCACCTTCGTGCTGGTGTTCCTGCTCTATCCGGCCGGCAGCCGCGTGGCAGTGGGCTGGATGTCGCTGCTGTCCGGCACGCTGCTGTCGGTGGCCGTGAGCAGCTTCTTCATTTTCGACTCGCCGACCGCGTTCTATGCCCAGATCAGCGTCTTCCGCGAGACTTGGGGGTACGACGGCCTCTCCGAAGCGCTCGGCAACGACTTCGGCGCGCTGCGCTGGACGCTGCTCCTGATCGTGCCATTCACCCTCGCGCTGCTGCCGCTCGACCAGTGGCTGACGCGGAATTTCCGCAATTCCCCGACCGCCAGCGACGTGATCATGGCGGTCGGCATCGCGGCGATGGTGCTGTACTGGATGAGCCAGTTCGAGGCGCTCAACTACCGCGCCGGGGCCGAGAACGAACTCGACAAGCTGGTCAGCATCATCGGCCTGCTGCTGTCGATCGAGGTCTGTCGCCGGGTGCTGGGCTGGTCGATCACCATCGTCGGCCTGGCGATGCTCGGCTTCGGCCTGTTCGGCCCCTACATGCCCGAACTGCTCGCCCACCGCGGCTTCTCCTTCGAGCGCCTGGCCACGGCGCTGTTCATCACCACCAACGGCGTGTTCGGGGTGATGGCCTCGGTGCTCGCGACCTACGTGATCCTGTTCATCTTCTTCGGCGCCTTCCTGCACAAGTCCGGCGCGAGCAAGTTCTTCATCGACCTGCCGCTGGCGGTGGCCGGCAGCTCGACCGGCGGTCCGGCCAAGGTGGCGGTGATGGCCTCGGCGCTGTTCGGTTCGGTGTCCGGCAGCGCGATCGCCAACACGGTGTCTTCCGGCGTATTCACCATCCCGATGATGAAGAAGGCCGGCTTCAAGCCGCACGTGGCCGGCGCGATCGAGCCGGCCGCCTCGATCAGCGGCGCCTTCCTGCCGCCGATCATGGGCGCGGGCGGCTTCCTGATGGCCGAACTGACCGGCACGCCCTACGCCACGATCATGCTGCTGGCCGCCGGCCCCGCCTTCCTGTACCTGCTGTCGGTGTGGTGCATGGTGCATTTCTACGCCAAGCAGCACGGTCTGGCCGGGGTGCCGGGCGAGACCTACCCGGACTGGCGCGACGTGCTCAGGAAGGGCTGGTACTTCGCCCTGCCGCTGGTGATCATCACCGTGCTGATGCTGATGGGCCGCTCGCCGGGCAACTCGGCGTTCTGGGCGATCCTGTCGTGCATCGCGCTGAGCTGGGTACAGAAGGAAACCCGCATGGGCCCGCTCGAGATCTGGGACGCGATCCAGACCGGAGCGAAGAACACGCTGATCATCGGCGCCACGGTCGGCGTGATCGGCATCATCGTCGGCACCATCTCGCTCACCGGCATGGGGCTGAAGTTCTCCGATCTCATCATCTCGATGGCCGGCAACAGCCTGCTGCTCGCCATCACGCTGGTCGCGCTGGCCTCGCTGATCCTCGGCCTGGGCGTACCGGTGACCGCCTCCTACCTGATCATCGCGGTGCTGGCGGTGCCGGCGCTGGGCGCCTACGGCATGGCCGCGATCACCGCCCACATGATCGTGTACTGGCTGTCGCAGGATTCCAACATCACCCCGCCGGTGTGCGTGGCGGCCTACGCCGGGGCGGCGATCGCCGGCGCCGACCCGTGGAAGACCGGGTGGACCGCGTTCCGCTTCGCCAAGATGCTGTACGTCACCCCGCTGCTGTTCGCCTACGTGCCGGCGATCCTGCTCGAAGGCACGGCCATCGACATCGTCGGGGCGTACTTCTCCGCGATCCTCGGCACCATCGCCTTCGGCGCCTTCGCGATGGGTTTCCTGCGCCGCAGCACCAGGATCCACGAGTGGCTCATCCTGGGTGTGGCCACCTTCCTGCTGTACTGGCCGGGCTGGGTGACGGTGCCCGCCGGCGTGGCGCTGGTGGCCCTGGTATGGTGGCTGCAGCGCGACGCCAGGCAGGCCCAGCCGGCCGCGGCCGCCTGATTCGAAACAGCAAGGAACCAACCATGGCCGACATCAAGACCATCCTGTTCGCCACCGACTTCTCCGAGGGCGCGATGCGCGCCTGCGACCTGGCGCGCACCCTGACCAGGCTGTCCGGAGCCCGCCTGCACGTGCTGCACGTGATCAGCGAGCTGGTCGACAAGCGCACCCACCGCCTGTCCTCGGAAGTCGTCGACATCCTCGTGCGCGAGGTCGAGGTCCACGCGGTGGAAGACATGCGCACGTTCTGCGAGGCCCACTTCGCCGGGCTCGCGCCGACCACCGAGAT
>DAOMOD010000258.1:0-1509 GCA_035444205.1 Lysobacteraceae bacterium | reverse complement strand
GGCGCGAGCCACGAGGCAATCGTCAAGGAGGCGGCCAAGGTCAGGGCCGACCTGATCGTGATGGGCACCCACGGCCGCAGCGGCCTGCAAAAGATACTGGTGGGCTCCACCGCCGAGAAGGTGGTGCGCAGCTCACCCGTTCCAGTGTTGACCGTGCGCGAATGACGCGTGCGGCACATTCGGGGAATGGCTCCGGCCGGCCCCCGGGATCCCGTTCTTCAACCAGGAGGAGACCTCAATGACCCTGACCCGACTGTTCAAACTTCCCACCGCGGTGAGCAGCTTCGCCGCCGCCGCCCTGATGGCGGTCACGCTGGGCGCCTCGCCGTCCGCCGAAGCCCAGGTCCAGCGCCTGGCCTTTTCCGGCGGCCCGGACGGCGGCACCTTCCAGTTCTTTTCCAACGGCATCTCGTCCTACCTGGGCAGGCTCGACGGCGTCGACGTATCCAACATGGCCTCGGCCGGATCGGTCGAGAACCTGCGCCGCGTCAATTCGCGCGACGCCGACTTCGGCATCGTCTATTCCGGTGACCTGTTCCTCGGCATGAACGGCCGCCTGACCAACGACACCAACACCTACCGCAACGTGCATGCGATCTCCTACATGTTCGGCGCCCCGGCCCACCTGATCGTGCTCGACGGCAGCGGCGTCACCGACGTCGCCCAGCTCGTCGGCAAGAAGGTCGCGGTCGGCCCGGCCGGCTCCGGCGCCGCGGCCTCGGCGCAGCGCTTCTTCGAAAGCCTGGACCTGTGGGGCAAGATCGACGCGCAGTTCATCGGCTACGCGCAGGGCGCCTCCGCGCTGGGCGACCGCCAGATCGACGCGCTGTGGGTGTTCGCGGGCTTCCCCAACGCCTCGGTGATCCAGGCCGCATCCACCAACAAGGTGCGCCTGCTGCAGGTGTGGGAGGCCGCGCAGAAGGGCACGCTGGCGCAGGACCATCCGTACTACGCCCAGGTCACGATCCCGGCCGGCACCTACCCCGGCGTCGACTACGACGTGGTCACCATCGAGGACGGCGCGCTGTGGGTGGCCGGCCGCCACCTGAGTGAAGACGACGTCTACAAGTTCACCTCCAGGGTGTACGCCGACGAAGGTCTGAAGTTCATGCACTCGGTCGCCAAGGCCGCCGAGGCGATGACCATCGAAAGCGCGCTGAGCGGCATCGTCACCCCGGTGCACAAGGGCGCGCAGAAGTTCTGGACCGAAAAGGGCAAGACCCTGACCGACGCCCAGAAGTAATCGCTCTGCCTTTTTCCGGCGGCCCCGCGGCCGCCGGGCTTCCGACCCGACCGCTCGCGGCGGGTTTTTTCGTTTACGGCCGGCCCGGCCGCCGCACCGGCTACAAGCTACAATTGTGCGGCCCCCGCCCAAAGGAGACGACCTCATGACGCTCATCCGCGAACGACTGTACATCGACGGCCGCTGGACGGCCCCGGCCGGCGGCGACGCCATCGAGGTCATCGATCCGAGCACCGCCGCCCCCTACGCCCGCATCCCCGCCGCCA
>DAOMOD010000257.1:0-5109 GCA_035444205.1 Lysobacteraceae bacterium | reverse complement strand
CACCGCGCAGCGACAGGCCGCCGACGCCGCGCTGGAGGAACTGCTTGCCGGAACCCGGGATGAATCCCTGCGTCAGGCCGAAGCCGCGCTGGCGGTAGCCGAAGCACAGGTTGCAAGGCTCGAGTACCGGCGCGAACGGCTTACCGTGCGCGCGCCTCGTGAGGGACGTGTCGACGCCCTGCCGTTTCGGACAGGCGACCAGCCGCCGGCGGGCGCCGCCGTGGTCAGTCTGCTGGTCGGCCATGCGCCCCACGCGCGGGTCTTCGTTCCCGAGGGTTCGCGACTCGAACTGGCTCCCGGCGCCACCGCGTCGGTGATCGTGGAGGCCGACGGGCGCCGCTTCGATGCGCGCCTGCGCTGGGTGGCCAGCGAGCCTTCCTTCACGCCCTATTTCGCACTCACCGGCGACGAGCGTGCGCGGCTGGTGTATCGGGCCGAGTTCGAACTGCTTGGCGACGACCTGCGACACATGCCAGGCGGCATCGCCGTGCGCGTCGTCCCGACCACGCCATGAACGCCATCGTCGCCCGCGGCATGAGCCGCCGCTTCGGCGAAGTATTGGCGGTGGACGGCGTCGACCTGGACGTGCCGGAAGGGATCATCTACGGATTCCTCGGCCCCAACGGTTCGGGCAAGTCGACCAGCATCCGCATGCTGTGCGGCCTGCTCACCCCAAGTGAAGGCGATATCCGCGTGCTCGGCTTCGACATCCCGCGCGAGGCCGAGGCGCTGCGCCGCCGGCTCGGCTACATGACGCAGAAGTTCTCGCTGTACGAGGACCTGACGGTCACCGAGAACCTCGACTTCCTCGCCGCCGTGCACGGCCTGTACGGGCGTGCCTGGCACCGGCGACGCGAGGAACTGCTGTCGAGATTCGACCTGGGGGACATCCACCGCCAGCTCGCCGGCACCTTGAGCGGCGGCCAGAAGCAGCGCCTGGCGCTGGCCGGCGGCGTGCTGCACGAACCCAGCCTGCTGGTGCTGGACGAACCCACCAGCGCCGTCGACCCGCAGTCGAGGCGCGATTTCTGGGACACCCTGTTCGAGCTCTGTGCGGCCGGCACCACCATCCTGGTGTCCACCCACTACATGGACGAAGCCGAACGCTGTCATCGGCTCGCCATCCTCGACCGCGGCCGCCTGGTAGCCGACGGCGTGCCCGCCGACCTGTGCGACGCCGTGCCGCATACCGTGCTGCGCGTCGCCGGCCAGGAACTGCAGGCGGTGCGCGCCTGGCTTGCGTTACAGCCCGGTATCGCCAGCGTCACCCAGATCGGCGACTCCCTGCGTGTGCTGGCAGCGCCGGACACGAAGCCCCGCAATGTCGAGCAGGCGGCGCGCGCCGCCGGACATGCGATCACCGCGACGGTTACCGCCGCCAACCTGGAGGATGTCTTCGTCAGTACAACCCGGCGGCCGGTGGTGGCAAATGGGAGCTAGACGCCTGTGGGCCATCATGCTGAAGGAGCTGCGCCAGTTGCGCCGCGACCGGCTCACCTTCGGCATGATCGTCGGCATTCCGGCGCTGCAACTGCTGCTGTTCGGCTATGCCATCAGCCTGGAAGTGAAGCAGCTCGATGCCGCCCTGCTCGACCAGGCCCACAGCGCGCAGTCGCGACAGGCGGCGGAGATGGTCGCGCACAGCCAGGTGCTGAACTTCGTGCGGGTGATCGACAGTCCCGCCGAGGTGGAACCGCTGCTGCGACGTGGCGAGGTGAGCGCCGTCGTGGTGATCCCGCGGGATTTCGAACGACGGATGCAGAGCGGTCAGCCGGCGCTGCAGATCGTCGTCGATGGCGCTGATCCGGCCGTGCAAGCTGCGGCGCGCCAGCTTGCCGCGCTGCCGCTGCCCGGCGCGCGGGAGGTAGCGCCGGCCATCGAGGTGGTCAACTTCTACAACCCGGAACGGCGCGCCGCGGTGGCCACCGTGCCGGGTCTGATCGGCGTGATCCTGACCATGACCATGATCCTGTTCACGGCGATCGCCATCGTGCGCGAGCGCGAGCGTGGCAACCTGGAAATGGTGATGACCACGCCGATCCGGCCGATGGAATTCCTGCTCGGCAAGCTGTCACCCTATCTCGTCATCGGTCTGATCCAGGTGAGCCTGGTGCTGCTGCTCGGCGTCCTGGTGTTCGGCGTGCCGATACGCGGCGCCCTGCCCCACGTCTACCTGGCGTCCCTGTTGTTCATCCTCGCCAACCTGGCGCTTGGCATACTGATCTCGACCGTGGCGCGCACCCAGTTCCAGGCCATGCAGATGACCATGTTCCTGCTGCTGCCCTCGATCCTGCTGTCGGGCTTCGCCTTCCCCTTCGCCGGCATGCCCAGGCCCGCGCAGTGGCTGGCCGAGGCACTGCCGCTGACGCACTTTGTCCGCATCAGCCGCAGCCTGATCCTGCGCGCCGCCGACCTTGGCGACATGGCTTCTGAACTGGCCGTGCTCGGCGTGATGGCGTTGGTGTTTCTGCTGCTGGCGCTGTCGCGATTCCACAAACGTCTGGATTGAGCGGGCGGCGGATGGCGGAACAAGCTCCGCTCAGGGGCGCGGCGGGGTGGCGACAAGCCCGCGCGTCGATAGGCGCGCATTCCCCGGCTGATCACACCGCGTCACGCTCGCCCCCTGGTTTCCGTTCCGCCCTTTTCCTCAGCCTTGGCACGCTCCCAATAGCGATCCTGGGCGGCCAGGTCGAGTGCAGCGAGGTCGACTCCTTCCTCCGCGGCAAGGGTCTCCATGCGCCGGAAGCGGCGCTCGAACTTGGCGTTGGCGCGGCGCAAGGCGGCGCCGGCGTCGACTCGGGCGTGGCGCGCCAGGTTCACGCAGACGAACAGCACGTCGCCCAGCTCGTCCTCCAGTCGATCGCGCAGCACGGTGTCATCCGGCGCTGATCGCACGGCGTCGAACTCCGCCGAGACCTCGTCGAGCTCCTCCTTCAGCTTGGCGATCACCGGACGGTGATCGGGCCAATCGAAGCCGATCGTGGCGGCGCGCTTCTGCAGTTTGGTGGCACGCATCCACTCGGGCAGGCCGCGGGCCACGCCGGCCAGTGCGCTGGCATCGCCATCACCGCGCTCGCGCCGCTTGTGCTCCTCCCAGGCTCGAGTCTGCGCTGCGGCGTCGGCCACGGTTTCGTCGCCGAATACGTGCGGGTGGCGACGCACCATCTTGTCGCAGATCGCCTCGGCTACCTGCGCGAAGTCGAAGCGCCCGGCTTCCTCGGCCATGCGCGCGTGGAACACCACCTGCAACAGCAGGTCGCCAAGCTCGTCCTTCAATGCATCGAAGTCGCCGCGGTCGATGGCATCGGCGACCTCGTACGCCTCTTCGATGGTGTAGGGCGCGATGCTGGCGAAGTCCTGTTCGACATCCCACGGACAGCCGCGCTTGGGATCGCGCAGGCGCGCCATGATGTCGAGCAGGCGGCGCATGGACGACTCGGCGTTCACGGCAGATAGCGCAGCCAGTCGTGTCCGCTGTCGCCGCTGGCGATGAAGGACGGGTTGATCAGCGACTCGCCACGGTTGTAGGTGAGCGGCCGACCGTCGAAATCGGTGACCCGCCCGCCGGCCGCCTCCAGCACGCACTGAGCCGCGGCGGTGTCCCATTCGCTGGTCGCGCCGTAGCGCAGATAGACATCGGCTCTCCCCTCGGCGATCAGACAGAACTTGAGCGAGGAACCCAATGCCACGCGCTGGTGCTCGCCCAGCGCTTCGAGGAAGCGAAGCTCCTCCTGCGATCCGTGCGAGCGGCTGCCCGCCACCACCGGCACCACCGGCGTGGCCCGTGTCCGCATGGGTCGTGTTCCGTCATCCACCCGCCAGGCACCCTGCCCGCGCTCACCGAGCGCGGTGTATCCATCCACCGGCGCATGCACCACGCCGAGCACCGGCACACCGTGCTCGATCAAGGCAATGTTGACGGTGAATTCTCCATTGCGTTTCACGAATTCACGGGTGCCGTCGAGCGGGTCGACCAGCCAGTAGCGCGACCACCGCTGCCGGATCGGCCAGGCGATCCCGGTGGACTCCTCGGACAGCACGGGCAGATCGGCCTCGATGTCCGGCAGCGCGGCGACGATTATCCGGTGCGCAGCCATGTCGGCGGCAGTCAACGGACTGCAGTCGTCCTTGCGTTCGACCGCGAAGTCGCCCTGGTAGATTTCCAGGATGCGGCGACCGGCCTCGCGCGCGATGTCAGCGACGGCAAGCGCCATCATCCCGGGTGCATTCATCGTCGCGACAGCACCTCGCGGGCCATGAACAACGCCGCCAGCGACCTGCCCTCGCTGCAGTCCTCGCGGCCGATCAACGCGTGCAGATCGGCGAGCGGCCATGGCACCACTTCAAGCTCTTCGGGCTCGTCGCCGTCGAGACGCTCCTCGTACAGGTCTTCGGCCAGCACGACATGGCTGAAGTGGCTCATGTAGGCAGGTGCCAACGACAGCCGCGCAAGCACGCTCAGGCGACGCGCGCCGTAACCGATCTCCTCCTTGAGTTCGCGGTCGGCCGCCTGCTCCGGTGTTTCGCCACGATCCATGCGCCCCTTGGGCAGGCCGAGCTCGTAACGGTGCAGTCCGGCTGCGTACTCGCGAACCAGAAGCACGGTATCGCCGTCGAGCATCGGCACGATGACCACGGCGCCGCGGCCGGATCCCTTGATCCGTTCGAAACAACGGCGCTCGCCGTTGGAGAATTCGAGATCGATTTCCTCAAGGACGACGCGGTCGCCGGCATCGACCAGGCGGGTTTCGTGAATGACAGGAAGTTCGCGGGGCATCCGCGCATTCTAACCTGCCACGGCGGACACCCGGTCCCGATTCATCCGAGCCGGTCGATGGACGAAGAAGGCCGATCAGCCCGAAGTTCGAGCGGTTCCAAGCCTGCCCAACAAGTCGGCGTGCAGTTCCGCAGTGCCGGTCGCCAGCACCGAGGTGGTGTCGAGCCCGACCGGTTGGCCGGCGAGATCGGTGAACACGCCGCCCGCCTCGGCCACGATCACGCTCAGGGCGGCGATGTCGAGGATGTTGACGTCGGACTCGATGACAGCGTCGGCCGCGCCGCGCGCCAGCAGGTGATAGTGATAGAAGTCGCCATAGCCGCGGGTGCGCT
>DAOMOD010000256.1:2317-5148 GCA_035444205.1 Lysobacteraceae bacterium | reverse complement strand
CGGGTGGTTCGAGTGGTTCGAGACACCGTCTCGATCCGGCTGCGCCGGCCTCGACGGCTCCTCACCACGAACGGATATCAACACCCGTTCGCCCTGAGGAGCGCGCGAAGCGTGCGTCTCGAAGGGTGGGGTGGGGTTGCGCGGGTGGTTCGAGACGCCATTTCGATCGCGCTGCGCGCGCCTCAATGGCTCCTCACCACGAACGGATATCAACATCCGTTCGCCCTGAGGAGGCGCGAAGCGCCGTCTCGAAGGGCTTGCGGTATCGGTGGGGTGGCTCAAGTGGTTCGAGACAGCCCTTCGATCCGGCTGCGCCGGCCTCAGTGCTTCCTCACCACGAACGGTTACTGAAATTTGTTCGCTCTGAGTTTTTGAAATCCGTTCGCCCTGAGGAGCACGCGAAGCGTGCGTCTCGAAGGGTGGGGTGGGGTGGCTCGGGTGGTTCGAGTGGTTCGAGACACCGTCTCGATCCGGCTGCGCCGGCCTCGACGGCCCCTCACCACGAACGGATATCAACATCCGTTCGCCCTGAGGAGGCGCGAAGCGCTGTCTCGAAGGGCCTGCGGTATCGGTGGGGTGTGGGGTGGCGATGTCGGCACGGTGGTGCCGACCTACGGTTTGCATGTGCTCGTAGGGCGGCATCACCATGCCGCCGTTGTTGTGGGTGGAGCGGTCGCGCACAGGGTGCGCTCCTACAGGGGTTGTGTGCGTGGCGGGGTGCGACGGGGTGATCGCGGCTTTCGCCGCTCCTACAGGGGTTGCATGGGTTTGTAGGAGCCCACCTTGTGGGCGAGCGGGGTGCGGCGGTGGTGTGGTGGAGCGGTCGCGCACAGGGTGCGCTCCTACAGGGGCGGGCGGGATGATTGCCGGGGTGACCTTGGTCGTCATGTCGGGTCTCCGGTCAGTAGGTGAAGATGAAGTTGCCGAGCACGGAGTAGTGCTTCTTGTCCGGGAACAGGTCCTTGAAGCCGCCGCCGGGGAACAGGGCGGCGCCGGACAGGCGCAGGACGATGTTCTGGCTCATGAAGGGGCGCCAGATCCAGGCCACCGAGGCGTCGGTGCCGATGGACTTGCCGATGGATGCCTGGTTGCGCGCGGCCTCCAGCACCTCGGTGCGGTCGAACCAGAGCTGGTTCAGGTTCAGCGAAACGCGATGCTCCGCCGCCAGGTCGAAATCGGCGCCGATGCCGATCAGACGCAGGCCGGGGTTGTCGAAGTTGCTCTGGCCGAGTTCCTTGGAGCTGCGCAGGGAATTCAGCATGGAATTGCGACCGGCCAGGGTCACGCCGCCGCCGCCGACCAGCGGCACGTTCTGGCGAATCCAGTAGCTGGTGTCGGCGCCGGCGAAGATGGGGTTCTCGAAGATGGCGTCGAAACCGGTGGACTTGTCGTCGTAGGGGTCCTTGTCGCCGCTGGCCCAGGCCACCGACAGGCGCGGGCGGATCCACGAATAGTCGATGCTGGCCTCGGCGGCGAGGAAGCCGGCGCGGATGCGTGTCTTGTGCGGTACGAACACGCCGGGCGTGGAGGTGCCGTGCGCGTAGTAGCCGGACACGGTGAGGTTCAGGCGCCCGATGTGGCCGTCGCCGTTGTAGCCGACATAGGTGACGTTGTAGCGCCGCGCCCGTTCGCCACCCAGGCTGGCCGGACGCGCCAGGAAACCGTTGGGGTCGAAAACGAACTCGTCCTCGCGGTTGCGGTTGTGGACGATGGTGGCCTGGCTGAAGAAGCCGAGGTACGGCCAGTCCTGACGGTAGACGTTGGCGATGAACACGTCGTCGTCGCGCAGACCTTCCTCGATGTCGTTGAGGCCGGAGTTGATGTCCTTCTCCACCCGCCGGAACCAGGCCAGGTTGTACTGCCACTTGTTGTTGTCGCGGTTGCCGAACAGGCGCACGCCGAACTGGTTGTCCTGGAACAGGAAGCCGCGGAAGTCGGTGGAGAAGGGCTGGATGCCGACGCGGATGGAGTCGAAGTCGTAGCGGTCGGTGAGATCGCGCAGATGCTTGTCGACGAAGGCTTCCTGCAGGCCGACGTGGCGGTCGGTGCGGTTGGTGCCGCGACGCGGGTCGATCAGCGTGGTGCGCACGTCCTTGGTACGCACGTGGTTGTACTGCGCGGCCAGGGTGAGGCGGTATTCCCAGTCCGGTGGCTTGAAGGTGGTGTTGCCCTTGTAATAGACCAGGCCGGCGATCAGCGTCTGCGCGAAGATCACCTGCTCGGGGCGCGAGAAGATGTCGTCGCTGCCGGGGCGCTCGCCGGACTGCGGGCCGACCGGGGTGGGCAGGCTGCGCGGCTCGATGATGGTGTCGGAAATGCCCAGCAGGCTCAGGAACCAGTCGCCATGCAGGGGCTTGTCGCCCTTGTAGATGTTCTGGTTGTAGGGGTCGTACCAGGGGAACTTGAAGCCCAGCGATTCCATGATGCGCCAGCGGTCGGGCACCGGGATGAACTCGCCGACGGCATCGATGGGCGCGGGGTTGATGGCGCCGGGATTCTGGATGACGTCCTCGTAGGGTTCCGGCGCAGGGCGTCCCGGGCGGCGGCGCGGCACCTGGGCGGGACGGATTTCGGCGGCCCATGCGGCCTGGGTCCATTCCATCCACGGCGGCACGATGGTCTGTGCGGTGGCCGGCGTGGCGGCGGTCAGCGCGAGTGAAAAGGCGATGGCGGCGGCGATCTGGCTGCGGCGTGTCATGTCACAGGCCCTCGCAGACGTTCTGGACATTGGAATCGACAAACGGCGTCTGCGGGCATTGCACGTAGCGCAGGCGCACACCCTGCGGCGACAGGGTGTCGGCGCGGATGTCGGGAGGCGCGTTGCCGATGCC
>DAOMOD010000256.1:0-2296 GCA_035444205.1 Lysobacteraceae bacterium | reverse complement strand
TGTGCAGGCCGAGGAAGCTCACCATGTCGTCCTGGTCGATGCCGTCTCCGGAGACGCCGATACCGCCGACCAGCGTGCCGCCGCGGTAGATCGGCACCGAGCCGGGAAAGATCTGGATGCCGTTGCCAAGCTGCGGCAGCAGGGTGCAGCTTCCGGGCACCTGGTCGGGCAGCGGCATGGGGAATTCGGGGCGCGGTGCGCCAACCAGCAGGGTGTCGTCGAGGAACAGCGGCAGGCCGCTCTGGTTCAGCACATGCGCAAGATGCAGCGCCACCTGGTTGTAGACCAGGTCGAGCTGCAGGCCGACGTGGAACGGACTCCAGTTGTTGAAGGGTCGGCTGAACGGGCCGGGGTTGGTGCCGGCGATGCCGTCGGGGAAGAACGGTCGCGACAGGTTGCCGCCGGCACGGTCGGAGAAAGCAATGGCGCCGTCGGCGAGTGCCGTGGGCATGCCGAGGAAATCGCGTGTGCGCTGCACATAGGAGGTGATGGTGGTCTCGCCGATCACGCTCAATGTGGCGCGATCCTCGGCCAGCGTGATGCTGAAGTATTCGGCGGGCGCCAGTCCGAGCAGGCCGTCGGCGGCGGCGGCACTGGAGTAGAACATGGCGGTGCGCGCCTTCTGCAGCGACACGTCGATGCCGAATACCGGGGCATCGCGGGTGCGTGCCAGCGCCAGCACTTCGCCGTTGGTGTCGACGATGGAGACGCTGACCCGTGCCTGCGTACCCAGCGGGCGGCGAATCTGCGCACGAGCGCGGTTGGCGACCGCCAGCGCCTCGCGCATGAGCGTGCGCACTTCGTTCTCGGTGAGCGCATTGGCGCCGTCGGTGCCGGCGCGCGGGCGGTAACGCTCGACGTTGTTCTGGTCGACCAGCACGAAGGCGTCCAGGCCGGCATAGTCCAGCGTGTCCGGGCGGATCCCCGAGGCGGGCTGGCCGAAGGCGACGCCGGAAAGAATCGCGCCGTCGAAATAGGCGGGCACATGCCTCAGCTCGCCGGCCAGGGTGGCGAAAGCAGGCGGCGAGGATGGATTGCTGGCCAGGTCGTCGAATGCGGCATCGCTGAAGCGGAAGGTCTTGCCCTCCACCGTGATGCGGTCGCCGCGACGATCGAGCGGTGCGGCGAAGCCGAAGGTGCCGGCCAGGGCGATCAGCTCGTCGAAATCGCGGTCGAGGTCGGCGATCTCGAGGTCGAGCCCGTAGACGCCGTCGGCGGCGACGCCGATGCCGCCCACCGGTGTACCGTCCTTGTACAGCGGGAAGCCGCCCGGGTCGGCCGAGAGTCCCAGCGGCGACCGCTTCGGTCCGTGCATTCCGTCGCTGAGACGGGTGTTGAGGTCGGAGCAGGGAAGCTGGCTGAACTGCACGCCGAACAGCGGCCCGGAGGGCTGGCCGCCTTCACCGGGGTTGAAGTTCTCCTGCACGATCTGATTGGCGGTGCGGGTCGAGAAGGCATTACCTTCCGAGGAAAGGAAGGCGCCGGTCACGGCCTTGGCGATGGCGGCGAGCTCGCTGGGCACGGTGAGGTTTTCCAGCCCTCCGGTGACGCCGCGGTCGGAGGTGATGGTGACCGTAGGCGGGGCACCGTTCATGCGGAACACTGCAAGGACGTTGCCGACGCGGTCGACCACGGCAATGGTGGCCGGGCGGTTCAGGGCAGCAGCTTCGGCGCTGGCCTGGGCGATGACACGCTGGACCTCGGCCACGCTGAGGAAGGACGTGGCGGTGACGCAGCTTCCGGTGCATTCCGGGGCGCTGGGGGGCGGTGGGGCCGTGCCCACCGGATCGCCGGAGTTGCCGCTGCCGGAACAGGCAGCCACGGCCGCGACCGCGATGGTCAGCAGCAGACGATTACGCAGATTCCCCATGCTTCTCCTCCCCGAGACAAGCCGCCCGATCCTCCGAGCGCGCGGCGGGGCAATCATAACGCAGTCTGTTGTTCATGCATGGTGAGGGTGTGGGGATGGGGAGTGGGGAGTGGGGATCGGGACTCGGGACCCGGGACCCGGGAAGGCGGGGCACGGGTTTCGCTTTGGCAGGTCGGCATCACCATGCCGACATCGCGCGACCCGGTCGCCCACAAGGTGGGCTCCTACAACATCCACGCCCTGTGGAGCGCACCCTGTGCGCGACCGTGCCGTCGCATCGGTGCCACGCCCATGTCGCCCACAAGGTGGGCTCCTACAACATCCACGCCCTGTAGGAGCGCACCCTGTGCGCGACCGTGCCGTCGCATCGGTGCCACGCCCGTGTCGCCCACAAGGTGGGCTCCTACAACATCCACGCCCTGTGGA
>DAOMOD010000255.1:0-5152 GCA_035444205.1 Lysobacteraceae bacterium | reverse complement strand
GGCTACAGCCACGTCTTCGGTCCGTCCACCACCTTCGGCAAGGACCTGATGCCCTGCGTGGCCGCGCTGCTCGGCGTGGCTCAGGTCAGCGACATCATGGCAGTCGATGGCAGCCACACCTTCAGGCGTCCGATCTATGCCGGCAACGCCGTCATCACCGTGGAAGCACCGGCCGACCAGACCGTGGTCGCCACCGTGCGCGTGGCCTCATGGCCGGCGGCAGGCGATGGCGGCAACGCTGCCGTGGAAAAGGTGAGCGTCGACGCCGAGCTGCCAACGCACACGCGCTTCGTGGAACTCAAGCAGGGCAAGAGCGACCGGCCCGATCTGCAAAGCGCGCCGCGCGTGGTCTCGGGCGGCCGCGCTCTGGGTTCGGCCGACAATTTCGCGCTCATCTACAGCCTTGCCGACAAGCTCGGCGCCGGCGTCGGCGCCTCGCGCGCGGCGGTCGATGCCGGCTACGTGCCCAATGACATGCAGGTCGGACAGACCGGCAAGATCATCGCCCCCGAGCTGTACATCGCCATCGGCATCTCCGGGGCCATCCAGCATCTCACCGGCATCAAGGACGCCGGCACCATCGTCGCCATCAACAAGGACGCCGAGGCGCCGATCTTCGAAGTCGCCGATATCGGCTTGGTGGGCGACCTGTTCAAGATCGTGCCGGAGCTGGAACAGGCTCTCTAGGGCAGCACCCGTCTATTCGTCGGCCGCTTTCTCCGCCGCTGCGATACGATCGTCGGTGGCGGGGTGCGAGGACAGGTAGGCGAGTGCCCTGGGATCGTCGCCGTAGCGGCTCTTGATCTTGCGCATGGCCGAGGCGAAGGCCTGCGGGGAGTGGCCGTGGCGGCGCAGCAGGTCGAAAGCGAAGGCGTCCGCCTCGCGCTCGAAATCGCGTGAGTAGTGGTTGTTCATCAGGAACACCGGCACGCCGGCACCGAGTACCGCAAGACCACTAACGTCACCGAGCGCCATGCTGGCGATGAGCGCCACCGAGGTGCCCTGCATGACCATGCGCAGCACGTGTCGGTGTTCCTGGTGGCCGAGTTCGTGCGCCATGACCGCGACCACCTCGTCCTCATCCAGCAGCTTCACCAGGCCGTCGGTGACGATCACCAGTCCGCCGGGCAGCGCCACCGCATTGGCCTCGCCACGCCAGTCGCGAAACTCCAAGCGATAGCTGTCGGCGAAGACAAGACCCTCGCGCAACGCGTCGAAGCGGGCCAACAGCGCCGTGCGGGTTTCCTCGTCCACCGCGCTCGCCGAGAACCCCAGCCGATCGAGCATCGGCTCCACCTGGGTGCCGAGCACCTGGTCCACTTCCCACGGCAGGCGCTGCGCCACGCCATCGGCCAGCGCAGGCAGACCCCAGCGGAAAAAGGCAAATCCGGTCGCCACCGACAGCACCAGCGCTGCCAGAGCCACGCGCCAGCACTGCTCCATGATGTGTACCCAGCGCTGCAGCCGGTTGTGCAGCGGAAACATGTCGTCGATGGCGTCGTTGTCGTCGCAATGGATCTCCGCGCCATCCGGCAGGTGCAGGATGCGCCGGGTGTGACCGAGCCGCGGCGACACCTCCAGCGCAGCAAGCGGCACCACCCTGTTCAGGCCCTCCCCCTGCATGCGCAACCTCCCGCCGGCGGCGACCATGGTGATCGGCAGCTGGCGACTGCTGCGGCCGTCCAGATAGATGGCGTGGACCACCTTCAAAGGGCGATGTCCACGCCGAACGCGTCGGCGAGTTCGGCGCCGGTGGCCAGTTCATCGTCGGCGTGCTGGCTCAGGAAGCGGTCGAAATCGGCGGGACCCAATAGCGTCAGACACTCGGCACGGTAGCGCGCCAGCCGGACCTTGGCCCAGGGAATCGCCAGCCCGAAGGACGCCACCATGGCGAGGGTGTTGGTGACATAGAGATACGCCATGCGCCGTGCCCTGAGACTCGAGCGGAAGGTGAATGGCCCAAGTTCGGTATTGTTGTACACGGTGTTGGTGACCCGCGTGGAGATGAACACCCCGATCAGCAGCAGTCCAACGTAGAACAGCAGCGCCAGCAAGGGGAGCGCGATCGTCCGGGCGCCCTCCGACTCTTCGCCGCCAGCGTAGATTGCCATGCTCACCGCCATCATGGCCATGATGAAGGCGACGAAAAGGACTATGCCGAGCCCGATGCCCACCGCGTAGATGCCGAAGAATCCACTTCCCAACGGCTCGCACTTGAACCACCAGCCGCCGAAGCGGTGGTGGCGCACCAGGTACTCCTTCTGCCAGGCCTTGATCATCGGCATCATCAGGCCAAGCGTCGGCAGCAGCAGCAGGTAGGCGAGCAGGTAGCGCAGGTAGGCGTCGCGGTAGGCACCGAGGAACTGGAAGCTCACACCGCGCCAGACCGAGTAGCGCGCGCGGAAGCGCAAGCCGCGCACCACAAGCGCCGGAACCAGACAGAAGATGCCGAGAAGCACCAGCAGCGACCAGTCGGCCAGGAAGTATTCGCTGAGGAAGTAGGTGACCAGCAGCACGAAGGCAATGCCGCGCCCGATCAGGATCGGCAGCGGCCGCGCACGGTAGTCGAAGGGCGCGTCGCCGACCCATGTATGGGCGTAGAACCAGCGCCTGGTGCGTACCGTGGCCCAGGCCGAGTAGACGCCGAGCGAGAGAATGCTCAGGGCGACATTGACGATCCAGATGCGGAAGTACTCCTCGGTGGTACCGCTGAAGCGGAACCGGTGTTCGTTGGCACGCGTCGGCGCCACCTCGGTCGGCAGGCTGTCCGACGCTTCCAGCAAGAAGGCTTCCATGACGACTCCCCTGAAGTGAACGACACCCCCTGGCCAGGGCGCCGTCAGTGTACGTCGGACTCGCGCGGCGTTGGCTGTTCCGGTACCTTACCCGACCCATCGTACCGGCCTGTACCAAGGTACGCTCGCCGCGGCCCACCAGCCGCGATACCTTATCGTTTCATCCGCGCCCGCAGCGCGCCGCTGCCGGACCAGGAGACCTGCATGTCGCGCCCCCTCTGGGAACCCAGTCAGGACCGCATCGATCGCGCCAACCTGAGCCGGTTCATCCGCTTCGTCCAGCAGAACGTCGACGACCACGTCGAAGACTGGCCCAGCCTGTACGACTTCTCCGTCCGCCATCCGCACAGGTTCTGGCCCACGGTATGGGAGTTCTGCGGCATCCGCAGCCAGGGCAACTGGGACGCGGTACTGGTCGATGGCGAACGCATGCCGGGCGCGCGCTGGTTCCCGGGCGTGCGCCTGAATTTCGCGCAAAACCTGCTGCGCTTCAAGGACGAACGCATCGCGCTGATCGTGCGCGGCGAAACCGCCGCGCCTCGCGAAATCACTTTCGCCGAACTGCACGACGAGGTGACGCGGGTGGCCGCGGCCCTGCGCGCGGCCGGCGTCGGCATCGGCGATCGCGTCGCCGGTTTCATGCCCAACATCGCCGAGACCGTCATCGCCATGCTGGCCGCCTCCAGCATCGGCGCCATCTGGTCCTCGTGTTCACCCGACTTCGGGATCAACGGCGTGGTCGACCGCTTCGGCCAGATCGAACCGAAGGTGCTGTTCTGCGCCGACAGCTACGGCTACGGCGGCAAGCGCTTCGACTGCCGCGACAAGGTGGCCGGCATCCTCGCCGAGATTCCAGCCATCGAGCGTGTCGTGGTGGTGCCGACTGGCGCCGAGAGGCCCGACATTTCCGCCCTGCGCGATGCGCAGTGGCTGGATGCGTTCGCACCCGCCACCGAAGTGCCGCTGGCGTTCGAGCCGCTGCCCTTCGACCATCCGCTGTACATCATGTACAGCTCGGGCACCACCGGCGTGCCCAAGTGCATCGTGCACGGCGCCGGCGGCACCCTGTTGCAGCACCTCAAGGAACTCGTGCTGCACACCGACCTCAAGCGCGAGGATCGCATCCTCTACTACACCACCTGCGGCTGGATGATGTGGAACTGGCTGGTGTCCAGCCTGGCCGTCGGCGCCAGCGTGGTGCTCTACGACGGCTCGCCCTTCCATCCGGACGGCAATGTGCTGTGGGACCTGGTCGACGCCGATGGAGTCAGTGTGTTCGGCACCAGCGCCAAGTACATCGCCGCGGTGGAGAAGGCCGGCATCCGTCCGCGCCACAGCCATCGACTCACCGCCCTCAAGACCATCCTCTCCACCGGTTCTCCCCTGTTACCGGAGAGCTTCGACTTCGTCTATCGCGACGTGAAGGAACGCGTGCTGCTGGCCTCCATCTCCGGCGGCACCGACATCATCTCCTGCTTCGCGCTCGGCAATCCGCTGCTGCCTGTGTGGAAGGGCGAACTGCAATGCCGCGGACTCGGCATGAAGGTCGAGATCCTGGGCGACGATGGCCAGCCGCTGAAGGGCGAACCAGGCGAACTGGCCTGCACCGCGCCGTTCCCGTGCATGCCGGTCGGCTTCTGGAACGACGCCGACGGCAGCAAGTACCGCGCCGCCTACTTCGAGACCCACCCCGGCGTGTGGTGTCACGGCGACTATGCCGTGCTCACCGAACACGATGGCATCATCATCCAGGGCCGCTCAGACGCCACCCTGAATCCCGGCGGCGTGCGCATCGGCACCGCCGAGATCTATCGCCAGGTCGAGCAGGTGCCCGAGGTCCTGGAGTCCATTGCCGTTGGCCAGGAATGGCAGGGCGACGTACGCGTGGTGCTGTTCGTGCGCCTGCGCGAGGGGGTGGCGCTGGACGACGCCCTGCGCGATCAGCTCCGCAAACAGATCCGCGCCAACACCACCCCACGCCACGTCCCTGCCAAGATCATCCAGGTCGCCGACATCCCGCGCACCATCTCCGGCAAGATCACCGAGATCGCCGTGCGCGAGGTGATCCACGGCCGCCCGGTCAAGAACACCGATGCACTCGCCAATCCACAAGCCCTGGAGCTGTACCGAGACCTTGCCGAATTGCGCGAGGAAACCTGAAGCTGGTGCGCCGCGCACCCCGACAAGATCGCCTCGCCCCAAGCGCACGCGTCGGCTTCCTCGTTGCCCCGACCCACGGGGCGTCAGCCCCGACATGGACATGGCTACGAAGCGACGGGGCGGTCGCGGCTCAAGCCGTGCGACGTCTGTAGGAGGGGCTTCAGCCCCGACACGAGCATCGCTACGAAGCGAACGGA
>DAOMOD010000254.1:0-5155 GCA_035444205.1 Lysobacteraceae bacterium | reverse complement strand
CGAGGAAATAGCCAGGTTCAATTCAACTGTTGCACTTGATTCTTGAGACCGCCCAGGGCCAGATCGACGGCACCGGTCGCAGCATTCATTGCGAGCCTCCCTGTGGTCCCGTACCGGATGCGCCAAACCTTCAGCCTGGCCCAACCAAGCCGTCTGGTGCCGCGCGAAGTCCATTCGCTCGTTCGAGCACCTATGGGCTGCTCAAATCCGGCACCAGTTTCAGGACATCAAATGTCTACATCTAGACGGACATCAGACTTGCCGCTTGTCAAGCGGATCTTTCTGGCTGTGCTCAGCCTGCTGCTCGCCTCGTGGGCTTTGTATTCCATTCATCTCGGCGCAATCCAGCTCGACCGATCTGCAACGCACGTCGCTGGTCGAAACAGCGATCCGGTGGTGTTCTGGGTCATTGTCGGTGTGGACGCCTTACTCAGTATCGGCGCGATGTTTGTAGCGGTCACTGGCAGAAATCGAGTCACGAGAAAGCCGTAGGATGCGGCGGCTGACGGTTCATGCATGAACTCTTGCGTCAAGCACACCCTCCCCATATATTGAGTGCTATTTTTGCCGGGCCCATCCCATGAGAAAGCTTTTCATTACCCTCCTGGCTCTTGCCTTTGCCTGCCCGGCCTTCGCCGGCTGGGGCAGCACCCCGCCCTACACGTCGCCCTGGATCGACAAGGCCGAGGCCAATGGCGTGGTGTATCTGCTGCGCTCGTTCCCGTTCGAGCTTGCGCGGTACGACCTCGCGACCAAGAGCTGGCTGGCGCCGATCGAGCTTGCCTCGTCGCCGCGCAGCCTGGCCACGCTCCCCGATGGCCTAGTGATCGCGTTCGGCACCAAGGTGTCGCGCTTCGACTTCAACGGTGGCAACGAGCAGATCCTCGAAAATGCCTGGGCCGATCCGAGCGATATCGCGGCCGACGATGGCTATCTCTTCGTGTTCAAGAACCGCGAGATCCAGAGTATCCGCCTGTCCGACGGCGTCCAGGTCGACCTGTACACCAGCTTCGGCGGCTATGACACGCCGGACGAAGTCGCGCTCTCACCCGGAGCGAACCAGCTCTTTGGCTGGAACGTCGGGCTCAGTCCGTCCGACATTCTGCGCATTGGCTACGACCCGGCCACGGGTCTGATCGAGGACGCCGCACTCAGTAGTCCCTACCATGGCGACTATCCGCGCGGCGGCAAGCTCTGGGTCGAACCCTCGGGCCAGCGCCTGTTCGACCGGGCTGGCATCGCCTATCGCGGCGTCGATCTCACCTACATCTCCGGGCTCGGCGGCTACGTTCGTGATGCCGTGTTCCGCACCGGGCAAACGCTCCTCGCCCGTGACGACCGCGCAGCCTTGCTCGACGCCAACCAGCGTGAACTCGGCGTGGTGGACGGGCTCGGTGAGATCCACGGCGTCGCGTTCGCCGGCAACGACGCGGTGATCTTCGGCGGCATCGACGGCACCACCGTGACCGTCCGCCCGCTGGCGAGCTTCGAAAAACCCCAGGTCGTTGAGCCCAGCAGCCCGCACGCGGCGTACGCGCCGACCCACGCAGCGATCAGTGACGCCGGCGTAGCGCATCTCTTCCAGCTCGGCACCTCCACCGTGCACCGCTTTGACGTGAATGCATGGAGCTATCTGCCCTCGATTGGCCTGCCGCCTGAAACCGATTTCGTCTCCCTCGACACCCTGAACCAGCGCCTCTATGTCGCGCAGACCAGTGGCCGGATCTCCGTGGTGCCGCAGGGCGGTACCCGCGACACCTTCCTGAGTCACGCGCCACCTGATCTCATCACGCTCGGCGCGATGGACAACCACGTCATGACCGCCGACCTCACCGGTGCGTGGGAAAGCCACCGCGTGTTCAACGGAACGTCCGGCCTCGAAACAGACTGGATGGATTGGAACTACGGCGCACAGAACTTCACCTGGAGTCGCAGCCTTCGCCGGCAGTTCTTCTTCCGTGATGGCACGTCGCCTATCGATTTGCACTATGAAGAAGTCTCGGCCGATGGACATATCGTCGGTGAGGGCGAATCACCGCTGCATGGCGGCGTCGAGGCGGTGTACCCGATTCGCGTGCAGCCAGCCGGTGCCTACGTGCTCCTTGGCTCGGGGCAGATATTCGACGGCATCTCGATCGCGCTGCTCGGTTCGCTCGGCGAGTCGATGACCGACGCAGCGTGGGTCGGCACGTCGCTCTTCACCATGCGCCCCTCCACCGTGGCAGGCCGCAGTGAATTGGTGCGCTGGAGCTCGGCGTTCGTCGCCGCGAACCGCATCACCATCCCGGGCACGCCGGTTGCGCTGTTCGCCCATGCCGGACAGATCATCGCGGTCACGCGCGTCGACGGATTCGTGCGCTTCTTCCGCTACGCTGCCTCGTTAACCGGCCTCAACGTATCGAGCACGCTGCATGCATCGCATGAATTGGCACCCGCCGGTACGCCGCTGACCTGGAACGGCAGCGTCAGCAACGAGGGAACCAGCGCCACGCCGGTCACCATCACCATCAGTTTCAATCAGCTGCCGACCTCGCTCACCCTGATCTGTGAGATCGATGGCACGCCGATCGCGTGCGCAGCAGGCACGCCGATCCCGGAGAGCCTGAATTCGGGTTCGTCGTTCTCGCTGCAGGCCTTTGGCAACATGCCCTCCACCTCGGAGCCACTGATCGCCCAGCTCACTGCCGCGGTGAGCGACGACCGCCCGGAGGACAACCAGGCCACCGCGACCGTGCAACCGGATCACCGGATATTCTGGAGCGGGTTCGAAGGCAACTAGGCCCGCCGGACACAGGCCCATGCCGGGATGCGCATACCCTGTACCGCAGGGCATTGACCGCATCCTGGGCCTTGAAGGAAGGCATGAACGCCTGACGCCCCGCCGGCTCGAGGGCGTCTACAATCCCCCCCCCCCCCCCCCCCGTCATCAGTCCTCCGCCGCACCGCCGCCCGGCGCCCCCCCCTTCGCCAAGGAATGCCGATGCGCCTCCGTTCGCCCCTCATGCTGCTGCTCCTTTCGCTGCTCGCCGCCTGCTCCCGCCCCGGTGCCCCCGCGGCGGGCGACGCTCTGCTCGCCGACTGGACGGCGGCGCTCGGCAGCGGCGACCGCGCCCGTATCTAGACCTTCATCGAACGGCACGGGCTGAACGCCAGCGTCAACAGCATGCTGGCCTGGCATGACGAAACCGGCGGTGTTGATGTCGCCGGCGCGACCGTGCGCGAGCCGGGCCGGATCGGTGCCGTGCTGCGCACGCGCTTCAGCGACCAGCTGGAGCGGGTGGAATTCGAGTTCGATGACCAGCAGCCGACGCGGATCACCGGCTTCACCTACCTGCTGGCCGAGCGCAGCGCCGATCAGGCGATCCCGCGGCTCGACGAAGCGGCCGCCCTGGCCGAGGTAGCCGCCCACGGTGACCGCCTCGCCGCGGTCGATCACTACGCCGGCACCCTGCTGATCGCGCGCGACGGGCAGATCCTGCTCGAGCGCCACTGGGGCAAGGCCGATCGCGAGAACGCGGTGCCTGCCGACGCCGACACCCGCTACCGTCACGGCTCCCTCGACAAGTCCTTCACCGCCACCGCTGCGCTGCGTCGGGTGGAACGCGGCGAATGGACCCTCGACACCACGCTCGGCGAGGTGCTGCCGGACTACCCCGATGCCGCCATGCGCGCGGTGACCCTGGCCCAGCTGCTGGCCCACCGCGCCGGCGCTGGCGACATCTTCGGGCCAGAGTTCGTCGCGCAGCGCAACGCGCTGCGCGGCACCGCCGAGTACATCCGGCTGTACGGCGAACGCAAGCCGGAGTTCCGCCCCGGCAGCAAGTTCAGCTACGCCAACTACGGCTACATCCTGGTCGGCGCCATGCTTGAGAAGGCCCACGGCCGGCCCTATCACGAGATCATTCAGGACGAGATCTTCGCCATCGCCGGCATGCGCCGCAGCGGCACGCAGCCCGAATCCAAAGCCGTTGACGGCCGCGCCGTCGGCTACCAGCGTCGCGACCTTGCCTGGTCCGACAATGCCGACCTCCTGCCCTGGCGCGGCACCCCGGCGGGCGGCGGCTACAGCACCGCTCGCGACCTGCTCGCCTTTGCCGAGGCCCTGCGCGGCGGTCGCCTGCTCAAGCCGGCAACCCTGCAGCAGGCCACCACCGCAGTCAGCGACGACGCCCGCTTCGGCCTCGGCTTCATGCTCACCCGCCCCGATGAACCCAAGGGTTATGGTCATGACGGCGGCGCACCTGGCATGAGCGCCTACCTGCGCATCTTCCCCGACAGCGGCTACGTGGTCGTCACCCTCAGCAACCTCGACCCGCCGCGCGCCAACTGGCTGGCCGACACCTTCGTCAACCGCATGCCGCTCGACCCGCCACCGCTGTCCGGCGAACCCGAAGCGCCCTGAGCACGGCGGACCACGCAGCCGGGCGGTGCCATGGCCGTTCGGCCGCGCGGCCGATGCTCGACGCGTGCTGGATCGGCGCAACACACAAGTCGATCCATCGCGGGGACCCCTCCCGCCACCCGGTACGCCACCCTTCTTGACTCGGCGTGCAGACATTCAGACGTGACCGCGCGTAGCAGTGCCTTCACTGCGTGCCGCTCAACAGCACGTTCGAGACTCACAAAAAACCCCCGCATCGCTGCGGGGGTTTTTCGTGTTGCTTCGGGAAGTACGGGAAACCGGATCAGAAATCCATACCGCCCATGCCACCCATGCCGCCGCCCGGCGGCATCGCCGGCTCGTCCTTCTTCGGGGCCTCGGCCACCATCGCTTCGGTGGTGATCATCAGGCCCGCGATGGAGGCGGCGTTCTGCAGCGCGGTGCGGGTGACCTTGGTCGGGTCCAGGATGCCGAACTCGACCATGTCGCCGAACTGCCCGTTGGCGGCGTTGTAGCCGTAGTTGCCGGTGCCTGCGGCCACCTGGTTGAGGATGACGCTGGGCTCTTCGCCGGCGTTGGCGACGATCTCGCGCAGCGGGGCTTCCATCGCACGCAGGGCGATCACGATGCCGTGGTTCTGGTCTTCGTTGGCGCCCTTGAGGTTCACCACCGCCGACTTGGCACGGATCAGGGCGACACCGCCGCCGGGCACCACGCCCTCTTCCACCGCCGCACGGGTCGCGTGCAGGGCGTCTTCGACGCGCGCCTTCTTTT
>DAOMOD010000253.1:0-5243 GCA_035444205.1 Lysobacteraceae bacterium | reverse complement strand
AGGTAATGACCGGCCATCCGTAGTTCTTTCCTGCCTCGGGAATGTTCAGTTCGTCGCCGCCGCGAGGCCCGTGCTCGTGGGTCCAAAGCTGCCGTGTCTGTGGATGCAGTGCCGCGCCCTGCTGGTTGCGGTGGCCGTAGGACCAGATCTCGGGCAAGGCGTCGTCGCGGCCGACGAAGGGATTGTCGTCCGGCACGCGGCCGTCGCGGTGGATACGCACCACGGTACCGACGTGGCTGTCGAGCCGCTGCGCGAGATCGCGTTCGTTACGGTCGCCGAGTGCCAGAAACAGGGTGCCATCGTCGGCGAACACGATGCGCGAGCCGAAGTGCTGCTGGCGCGGCAGCTTCGGTATCTGACGGAAGATCACCTCGACGCCTTCGAGAGCGCCATCGGCCAGGCGCCCGCGCGCCAGCGACGTTCCCTGCGTACTGCGCTCCCCAGGTTCGCTGTAGCTCCAGTAGATCAGCCGGTCCTCGGCGAATTCCGGCGACAACGCGACATCGAGCAGGCCGCCCTGCCCCTGCGCGCGCACTGCGGGCAATCCATCCAGCGGTTCCGACAGGGTTCCATCGGCGGCGATGACGCGCATGCGCCCCGGGCGCTCGGTGACCAGCATGCGGCCTTCGGGAAGAAAGGCCAGCGACCACGGGTGCTCAAGACCCTGCGCCACGACATGCACGCGCAGGTCGCCCCTTTCGCTTGGATAGTCGCGGCTCTGTGCGCAGGCGAGCAGGGGCAGGGCCAGCAGCAGTCCGGACAGGATGCGGGCAGTCATGATGGGGCTCCGTGGCGAACGACGCGCAGCTGCGCCTGCCTCCATCTTCACCGCCCGGCTGCGAAGTGCAAGCGTTACGGCGGGCGAATGCCCGACGCGTGCGCGGTCACCGTCCCTGGTGATCCGGGCATGATCCGACCGAAACGCCAGCCGATCAGCAACCAACGGGTTGAAAGAATCCGCATGACATCGGCTTCCCGCGCGCCTGTGTCAGGGCTTCAGCGCGCTGCGCCCGCGGCGTCCGCCGGTTTCGCAAGGCGCAGCCGCGGCACCAGCATCGGCACCCGGCGGCGGTATTCGCGATATTCCGGATGGAACTCCATCAGGTCGCGCTCTTCCAGCTGGATGGCGACCAGGATGTACGCAGTCGTCACCAGCGCGAACACCAGATGCGCCACGGTCATGGTGGGCGTGGCCCAGAAGGCGAACAGCCAACCGACGTACAGAGGGTGGCGCACCATGCGATACGGACCCGGCGTCCTGAACTTGAGGTGGGTGTACTCGCGGCCGATCAGGTACAGCCACACCTGACGCAGGCCGAACAGGTCGAAGTGATTGATCAGGAAGGTGCTGACCAGCACCAGGGCCCAACCGAAAGCGAACAGGCTCCACAGCACCGTCTGCCCGGCCGGATCGGCGATGTTCCAGACGTTGCCGCCCATCGGTTGCCAGAAGGCGAACATGGCGATCAGGCACAGGCTGGACAGCAGCACGTAGACGCTGCGCTCGGCCGGCTGCGGCACGTAGCGGGTCAGCCAGCGCTTGAACATCGGCCGCGCCATCACACTGTGCTGGACGGCGAAGATCGACAGCAGGCCGAGATTGATCAGCAGCGCCTCGACCCACGACCGCGTGGCCTCGCCGTCGAGCGCGGTCGGCACAAGGAAGCCGCCGACCCAGCCGATGGCATACAGGAACGATGCGAAAAAGGTTGCGTAGCTGACCACGCCGAACAGGAATACCAACAGACGTTTCATGAAAAACTCCCAGGGGTTGAGGATGCCGCCATTGCGGTGATGCCATCCTGAGCCCTGCGCGGGTTGCGGGCTTGGAGCGTTTCTGGAGGTTTCGTGGAGATCGCGGGGATAATCAGGGGGCGCCGAAGCGAAGGAACGGTCGCTCAGGCCGCTTGCTTGATGCTCGGCGCCAGCACCTCGAAATCCTTGCATCGCGGCAGGCTGCGCAGGGCGTCCAGCAGGTCGGCCGGCGGCGCGATCAGCCGGCGCTGGCGCAGATCGAGCCAGCCGCCGGCGCTGTCCACCCGCGCCAGCAGGACGCCGTCGTCGCGCTGGAAGGTGTTGCGGATCACGAATCGGTCGCCGCTGGGCGACAGTCCGGCCAGTTCGACGCCCACTTCGATGCTTTCCAGCAGGCGCACCTCACGGTAGTAGTGGATGCAGTCGCGCTGCACCACCGGGCCGAAACCCTGGCGCTGGAATTCCTCCATGGGAAAGCCATTTCTGGCGAAGAAGCGCAGGCGTGCGTCGGCGGCCTTGTCCAGATAGGCGGTGTTGCGCATGTGGCCGTTGAAGTCCATGTCACCCCAGCCGGCGGTGAATCGGCTGGCAGCAACGGAACGGGTGTCCGGCATCTGCGTCGGGGACGCCATGCGCGAAAGCGACATTCCGGATCTGGCCGGGGGCGGTGGGGGATGGATCGGTGTACGGATGAACATGGCGTGGTGCTCCGACTGGGTGGTGAGGGTCCCGCGGGCTAGTTGAGCCCCGGTGATGGAAAGTGTCCGGTTCCACGGCCACCCGATGCTTGGATGATTCCGGGAGAATTCGTGGAGCCTGCCGGGTGTCATTGCCCGGCAGGTCCGGGACAGGCCGGGCTCAGGACGTTCCGGCCGAGGGATCGAGCGTGCCGCTGATCTCGGTCGCGCAGGGCTGAAGCAATCGGGTGGTCAGGATCGGATGACGAGTTCAAGGTGCACAGGCGCGGCCATCGCGCGCAGTACCGGTGAGCAGCGCCGGGTGGCCTGGAAGGCCTCATCAAGCAGTGTCGCCTCAGCCTCGCTGCGTACGACCATGCGCGCATCGATGCGAAGCAGCGCATCCTTCTCCTGCGCCTCGATAGACAGCACGCCGGCAACATCCAGCTCGGCCTCGACCGAGGTCTCGACGGCATCGACACCCACCCCGCGGGCCGCCGCCTGCGCCACCAGGGTGGTGGTCAGGCACGCCGCCAGGGCGTGCAGGAGATACTCCAGCGCGCTTGCCGCGCGATCCTCGCCGAACAGCACCGGCGCGCTGTCGCTGTCGAGCAGGAAACTCTCGCCCGCCGCACGCTGCGCACCGCCGGCGCCGTACAAGGGCAGGATGCGCGACTGGGTGCGCGGCCCGTCCAGCCAGCGGTTCTGCGCCCGGAATACGAAGCGGGCAAGCGCAGGGTCGCTGCGGAAGGCATCGACGGTGCCGTACAGGCGGCCGAGGTCGAGGCCATTGATGCGCGCGGATTGTCGGAGGGTACGCATGGCACGGGTCACGCAGCAGGTGCGATAGAGGTGGCGAGCATGCCGCGCGAAGCGGCGCCGGGGCTTGGAGCCGCCCTGGAGGATTCATGGAGAATGACTTTCGGACAGGTCTGCATGGCCCGGCTTCGGCGTATGCTTGCGCCGCAAAGCCGGCCCTTCCGGGGCATGCGGCCGGCGTGGAGCCGTATGGGCAGTCATGATCTATCGCTTTGAATCCTGCGTTCTCGACCTCAAGCGCCGCGAGCTGATACGCGACGGTGAGCTGCTGCGCCTCGAACCCCAGGTGTTCGACGTGCTGGTCTATCTGGTCGAGAACCGCGAGCGCATGGTCGGCAAGGAGGAGATCCTGGAGGCGCTGTGGCCCGGCCGCATCGTCACCGATTCGGCCTTGTCCAGCCGCATCAAGGCGGTGCGCCAGGCGCTGGGCGACAACGGCCGCGAACAGCGCCTGCTGCGCACCCTGCATGGCCGTGGCTTCCGTTTCGTCGGCGAGGTCGCGGCGAATGACGCGTCCGCCGCGCCACCCGCCATGCCACAAGCTTCACGAACGACCGCGCTGTTCGGCCGCGATGACGAGCTGGAAGCGCTGCGCCGCTGCCTGGCGCGCGCCCTGGCCGGGGAATCCCAGATCGTGTTCGTGCGCGGTCCCGCCGGCGCCGGCAAGAGCGCATTGCTGACCGAGTTCCTGCGCGGATCGCCCGGTCCCGCCATCGGTGTCGGGCAGGGCCAGTGCGTGGAGTTCCACGGCGAATGCGAGGCCTTCCTGCCGGTGCTGTCGGCACTGTCGCGTCGCTGCCAGGCACCCGGCGGCGATGCCCTGGTCGACCTTCTGCTCAGCCACGCACCCACCTGGGCCATGCAGCTTCCGGCATTGCTCGATCCCGAGCGCCTGCAGCAGGCCAACCTGAAGGCGCTGGGCGCCAACCGCGATCGCATGCTGCGCGAACTGGGCGATGTCATCGAGGCCTGGACCCGCCATGAACCGCTGTTGATCGCCATCGAGGATCTGCATTGGGCCGATCCGTCGACGCTTGGACTGATCGAGTGGCTGGCGCGAAGCCATCTCCCATCGCGACTGCTGCTGGTGGCTACGCTGCGTGGCGCGGATGGCAGCGGCGAAGGCGACAAGGCGCAGGCGATGGCCGATGAACTCGGCCTGCGCGGCCTGGCCACGCGCATCGTGCTGGAGCCGCTGACCGCGACGGCGACCCGCGAATGGATGGCGACCCGACTCAATGACGAACTCGCCGACATGCTGGCCGAGACCGTACACGCGCGCACCGGTGGCCACCCGCTTTGGCTGTCGACGCTGCTGGAGGACTGGATCGCCCAGGGACTGTTGCGCCTTTCCGCGGGGCGCTGGGAATTGACCGCCTCCGTCGCCGCGCTCTCCGAAGAATTGCCGGCATCGCTGCGCCAGTTGATCGAGCGCCAGTTCCTGCGCCTGTCCGTCGAGGACCGCACGCTGCTCGATGCAGCCGCGGTGCACGGCCCCGACTTCTGCACCTTGAGCCTGGCCGACATGCTGGACTGGCACCTCGACACCGTGGAAGCGCGCTGCGAGGCCCTGGCCGAGGCCGGCGGGCTGATCCAGGATACCGGCCTCATGCACTGGCCGGATGGACACGTCGCCGGCACCTACGACTTCGTCCACCAGCTCTTTCAGGAAGTGCTCTACCAACGCCTCCCGCCGGCACGGCGCGCCCGCCTGCACCAGCGCCTGGCCGAGCGCGCGGAGGCACGTTTCGGTGAGCGCGCGCCCGAAGTCGCGGCCCAACTCGGCATGCACTTCCTGCGCGGACACTACGCCGAGCGTGCCATCCGCTACCTCACCATCGCCGCGCAGTCGGCCTTCAACCGCACCGCCAACGCCGAATGTCTGGAGTATCTGCGGCTGGCCGAAGGCGCCTTGCCCGACCTGCCGCCCGGCGAGGCACGCCTGCGCCGGGAGCGCGAGATCCGCACCTGGATCGGCTCGTTGCGCATGCT
>DAOMOD010000252.1:0-5274 GCA_035444205.1 Lysobacteraceae bacterium | reverse complement strand
CCAGCTTCCCGAAAGCGATGCGCTGGAACTGCTTCCGGCCTCGGCTTTCGGCGATCTCACGCTGCCGCGCTGGCGCGACGCGGTGCGCTTCCTGCACCGTCCGCCGCCGGGCGTGGACCTGGCCGAGCTGGCCCAGTTCCGGCATCCCGCCCAGCAGCGTCTGGCCCTGGAGGAGCTGCTCGCGCACCAGCTCAGCCTGCGTCGCCAGCGCCTTTCGATGAAGCGCCAGGGCGCGCTGGCGCTGGAGGCGCGCGGCGCGCTGGCGCGCCGGCTCGCGGCCGCGCTGCCGTTCCGGCTCACCGCGGCGCAGCGCCGCGTGCTGCACGAGATCGCAGAGGACCTGTCGCGCAGCGAACCCATGCTGCGGCTGGTGCAGGGCGACGTCGGCTCGGGCAAGACCATCGTCGCCGCGTTTGCCGCGCTGGCGGCCATCGAATCCGGCGCACAGGTCGCGTTGATGGCGCCCACCGAGCTTTTGGCCGAGCAGCACGCGCAGGCCTTCGCCGCGTGGTTCGAGCCCTTGGGCATCGAGGCGGTGTGGCTGTCGGGCAAGGTCAAGGGCAAGGCGCGTGCCGCCGCGCTGGCGCGCATTGCCGCCGGCGCGCCGCTGGTGATCGGCACCCACGCGCTGCTGCAGGAGCCGGTGGCCTTCGCGCGGCTGGCACTGGTCATCGTGGACGAACAGCACCGCTTTGGCGTGCACCAGCGCCTGGTGTTGCGCGACAAGGGCGCCGACGGGCGGCAGGTGCCGCATCAGCTGGTGATGACCGCCACGCCGATTCCGCGCACCCTGGCCATGACCGCCTATGCCGATCTCGACGTCTCGGTGATCGACGAGCTGCCGCCCGGCCGCACCCCGGTGCAGACCGTGGCGATCGACGCGCTGCGGCGCGATGAGCTGATCGAGCGCATCCGCGCCGCCCTGTCGCAGGGACGCCAGGCCTACTGGGTCTGCACCCTGATCGAGGAAAGCGAGGAACCCAGCGCGCCGGGCGCGGTGAAGATCGAGGCACAGGCCGCCCAGACTGCGCATGAACTCCTGACCGAACAGCTCCCCGGCGTGCGCGTAGGCCTCGTGCACGGGCGCATGAAGCCGGCGGAAAAGCAGGCCGCGATGGCCGCGTTCAAGGCCGGCGACATCCAGCTGCTCGTCGCCACCACGGTGATCGAGGTGGGCGTGGACGTACCCAACGCCAGCCTGATGCTGGTCGAAAACGCCGAGCGCCTGGGGCTGGCCCAGCTGCACCAGCTGCGCGGCCGCGTCGGGCGCGGCGCGCAGGCGTCGACCTGCGTACTGATGTACCGCTCGCCGCTCTCGCAGGCCGCGCGCGAGCGCCTGGCGGTGATGCGCGAGACCAGCGACGGATTCCGCATCGCGGAGAAAGACCTGGAGCTGCGCGGCCCCGGGGAACTGCTCGGCACCCGTCAGACCGGCCTCGCCGGCTTCCGCATCGCCGACCCGATGCGCGACGCCGCCCTGCTGCCGCAGGTGCAGCACGCCGCCGACGCACTCCTCGCGCGCGCCCCGCACGTCGCCGACCGCCTGATCGAACGCTGGATCGGCCAGGCGGTGCGCTACGCCGAGGCGTGATCGAGCCGCTTACTCCTCGGGCACGTTCAGCACATAGCTTGTGCTGCGTCCGCCGGCGTCTGATTTGCGCAGCAGCCCACGAGCCATCAGATCATTGATATCGCGCAGCGCCGCATCGGGCGAGCATCGGGCGACCGAGGCCCATTTGCTGCTGGTGAGCTTGCTGTCGAAGCTATCGAGCAGCCGGTTGAGCACTTTCGCCTGCCGTGCGTTCAGGGGCGTGCCGGCCCACTGCCGCCAGAAGCGGGTCTTGCCCAGAACCACATCCAGCGAATGGTGCGCCTGATCCACCGCGCGATGGAGCACATCGAGGAACCACGCCAGCCATGGCGTGACATCCATCGTGCGCTTCTGGGTTCGCTCGAGAATGTCGTAGTACGCCGTGCGCTCGCGTTGGATCTGGGCCGAGAGGCTGTAGAAACGCTGCGAGCTGCCATCGGCGCGTGCCAGCAGCAGATCGCCGATGGCTCGCGCGATGCGGCCGTTGCCATCGTCGAACGGATGGAGCGTGACGAACCAAAGATGCCCGAGCCCCGCCTTGATCAGCGGCGGCTCGCCGGATGACCCGTTGAGCCAGTCAAGAAATCGACGGGTTTCCACCTCCAGTCGCTCGGCAGGCGGTGCCTCGAAACGTATCCGCTGGCGGCCGATGGGGCCGGACACCACCTGCATCGGGCCGTTCGCATCATCGCGCCACGCGCCAACCGCGATGCGTGAAAGCCCGGAGTAGCCGGTGGGAAACAGTGCGGCATGCCAATTGGACAATCGTTCCCGCGATACCGGCGCATGACAGTTGGCGGTGGCATCCAGCACCATCTCGACCACCCCTTCGACGTGGCGATCCACCGGAGCCAGCGCACCAGCGTCCACGCCCAGCCGCCGCGCGATGCTCGAACGTACCGACTCGACGTCCAGCCGCTCGCCTTCGATCTCGCTGGTTTTGATCACATCGTCGGTGAGCGCAGCCAGACTCGCCTGATCGCGCAAGGCAAGCCCCACATCGACCAGCCTCCCCAGCAACAAGCCCTGGGCACGACTCACCGCCACCATCTGCCCGGACAGCGCCGCCAGATCAAAGCGCCAGTTCGGCCAGTCGCCAGCCTGCCAGATATAGGTGTAATCACCGTGTTTCATGCGGTCATTGTGCCTGGGTTTGTCACAGACGCAAGCCAATCACCGCATATTTCGCGTCGAATATGGCATCTATTCGCCGCATGGTCTGCTTCGGGACTTCCGCTGTCCGTGGGCCTCAACCGATTCCGACTTCTCCGAGTCTCAGCTGCAAGGCTCACGGCTGAAGCAGTCCACTGGCACCTCCGGGGTGTGCACGCATGCATGACGGCCTGACCTTCGTGCCCCGCCGCCGGGATTGCCGGCGCACTGCAACATCGGGGAGGGCAGCCAGACCTGCGGATGCACCAGCGTGGCCCCTGCTGCCAACAATTGCCGTTGTGTCAGACAGGCCGCCACGGAAACCCGCCATGAGAATGCACTGTCTGGTCGCTCTGACCGCCGCGCTGCTGATGTCTGCCCTGCCCGCACGCGCTGGGGAGCTGCCACTGGGCTCGCCCTATGTGCTCCTGGAGCGCACCGACCTGGCCTATGCCGGCGTCGGCAGTATCGGCGCGCCGGCCAATCTTGGCGGTGGCGAGGGAATGCTCGAACTGGAAGGCGTCGCGGGCGGGATCACACTGGCGCTGCTGTATTGGCATGGCATCGACATCCAGGACCCTGGCAATGGATACAGCGGCGGCAATGCCGACTATGACGAAGCCGATATCGTGTTCGACGGACACCCCATCACCGGCACCCGCGTGGCGGGCAAGGGCTACAACAACAATTGGGGCGGCGCCGCCACCCCGGACCAGTTCAGCGCCTCGCTCTATCGTGCCGATGTCACCGCATTGGTCCACGGCTCCGGCAGTTACAGCATCAGCGGATTGGCCGACGGTGCCGGACACAGCGCCAGCGGCGCTTCGCTGATCGTGTTCCACGACGATGGCAATGAGTTCAATGATCTCCGGGTGGCGCATTACGAGGCGATGGACAGCAACTGCGTGCCGGCAGGCGAAGAAAACTGGAACGCCCGATTGTGGCTGGATTACACCGGTGGGCAGGCGGAACTGGTAGTGCATGCCGCCGATGGCCAGTCCGCCCTGCCGGACGGGACCTACCGGGTGAGGGTATTCCCCGGCCTGCTGCCCAACGAATCCAGCGAGATCGTTTTCCGCGACCCGCATACCGACGGACTTCCGCTGTGGGGAGGCCTGAGCGTACCGCGCATGACCTTTCCCCGGCCCGGAAGCGGTGCCGGCCTGTGGGATGTGCGCCACCTCGACATCACGCCCACACTGCAGAAGCCGGGGCGCTACTACCTCTACGGGCGGGACATCTATTACAACGACTGCGTCTCGCTGCTGGTGGTGCAAGTGGTGCAGTCCGCGCCCGGAAAACCACCGGCGATCGTGCCGGCCGAACATGATTTCGGCGATCTCGCCCCCACGACCACATCGCTGGCAGAACGCTTCACCTTCACCAACCGGCAGAACGACACGATCGCTGTTGGCAACGTGATCGGTGGCCATGCCGTGTATTCGATCACGGACAACACATGCACCGGCATGGCGCTGGCCCCCGGTGCAACCTGTACGCTGGACGTGCGATGCACACCGAGTGTGGCGCTACGGGACTACCAGGCATCCCTGCGGATTGCCTGGACCGACGCTTTCGGCGAGCCTTGGGAGAGCCAGGCCTTGCTGTTCTGTTCCGGTGTCAGTGATGCGCCGCATGGACGCCTGACCGTGGACCCGCCCAATGCCTGGTTCGGCGTGGTGAGTTGGGGTGGGCATTCACCTCCCATGCGCTTCACCGCCCATAGCACCGGCACAGTTCCCGTGACGATGCAGGCAGCGCGGTTCTTTGGCACCCACGCCAGCTCCTTCCGGCTGATGCACGACGGCTGCAATGGCCTTACGCTGCCACCGGGTCAGCAATGCAGCGTGGACGTGCAGTTCCGACCCACGGCGGGAACCGGCCTGCTGGTCCGCCAGGCCACGATGGAGTTCAACTTCAGCGCCAGCGAACCGAAGCACCTGCCACGCCCGGTGCTGCTCGCCGGCACCGTAGTGGTCGACAACTCGGCGATATTCCGCAACGGATTCGAAACCAACTGAAGCGATAAGGCGGCCGTGCGTGCACCGTGGCCGCCGCCGTTCCGGCATCGGCTTCCTTCAGGATCGCCGCGATCTGATGCTGTGCGGTGCGGCGGCGCAGGCTGCCTGTGTCGACAGCGTGGTGCCGGCGAGCAGTTTCGCGCATAGCGACTCCCCGCGGGCCAACCTGTCGCCGCCGCGCTTCTATACTGGCGCGATGACCGCACACGATTCCGAGCGCTTCGAGCTGGTCTCCCCCTTCGACCCCGCCGGCGACCAGCCGCAGGCGGTGGAGAAGCTGGTGGAAGGCTTCGAGGCCGGGCTGGCGCACCAGACCGTTCTGGGGGTGACCGGCTCGGGCAAGACGTTCACCATCGCCAACGTGGTGCAGCGGATCCAGCGCCCGACCCTGGTGCTGGCGCCCAACAAGACCCTCGCGGCGCAGCTCTACGGCGAGTTCCGGCGGTTTTTTCCGAACAACGCGGTCGAGTACTTCGTCAGCTACTACGACTACTACCAGCCCGAGGCCTA
>DAOMOD010000251.1:0-5278 GCA_035444205.1 Lysobacteraceae bacterium | reverse complement strand
TGGACGAGCAGAGAAAAGTGACCCGGCCGCCGGAGGGCGGACGGAACCCAAGTCATGGACGACACAAACAAACCCCCGCCGAAAGGCGGACATGTCAAATGTCGGAGTGGGATGCCGACCCGCCACAGGGTGTAAAAGTGGCCCCGCCGCAGGCGGAACAAACCCATGAAAGCCTCCGCCTTCGCCCCCGCAAGCATCGGCAATATCGCCGTAGGCTTCGACATTCTCGGCCACAGCATCGAGGGTCCCGGTGATCGCGCCACGGTCACGCGCATCGACGCGCCCGTCGTCCGCATCGCCAGCATCGTGGGTTGCGCAGATCCACTCCCCATCGACCCTGCCAGCAACACCGCAGGCGTCGCGCTGATGCGACTGCGCGAAACACTCGGCCTCGATTTCGGTTTCGAAATCGTACTGCACAAGGGCATCCCGCTGGGCTCCGGCATGGGCGGCTCGGCGGCGTCCTGCGTGGCGGCGCTGGTGGCGGCGAACGCGTTGCTGGACGCGCCGCTCTCGCGCGAGGCGCTGTACCCGTTCGCGCTGGATGGCGAAGCGGTCGCCAGCGGCGGGCGGCATGGCGACAACGTGGGGGCGATGCTGCTCGGCGGCGTGACGCTGGCCACGGCCGACCGGCTGGTTCGCCTTGATGTGCCGGCGGGTCTGCACTGCGTGCTAGTGCATCCGCACATGCAGCTCGCCACCCGGCGCGCGCGCAAGGCGCTCACCGGCGCCTATGCGCTGTCCGATTTCACCGCGCAAAGCGCGCTTCTGGCGCTGTTTCTGACCGGCCTCGCGCGCGGCGACCTTGACCTGATCCGCGTCGGATTGCGTGACGGACTGGTCGAACCGCGTCGCGCACCGCTGATTCCTGGCTTCGCGGCGGTACAGCGCGCGGCATTTGACGCAGGCGCACTGGGCGCCAGCATCTCCGGGGCGGGCCCGAGCATTTTCGCCTGGTTCGAAGATCGCGACGGTGCATGTGCAGCGGTCGCGCCGATGCGCGAAGCCTTTGCTGCGGCGGGGCTCGACAGCGAAGCCTGGGTGTCGCCGGTCGACGGTCCACGCGCGGAGTTGCTTTCGTGAAGTTCATCAGCACGCGCGGCAAGGCGCCCGCGGTTGGACTGAGCGAAGCGCTGGCCGCAGGCCTGGCACCCGACGGCGGGCTCTACGTGCCCGAACGCCTGCCCTGCTGGTCAACGTCACGCGTGCCCGAAATCCCGTCGCCCCAGCCCTTCGACAGGCTCAGGACAGGCCGCGCCGCGCGCGCGCTGGGGCCCAGTGCCTTGGCGGTACCCGACTCAGGCCTATGGACGGGCCGTGAAGCGCGGTCGTTGTCGGAGTTCGATGGTCTGGGCACCCTGCCCGAGATCGCCGCGAGCCTGCTTGCACCCTTCTTCGATGGCGACGTGCTGGCCTCCGAGCTTCCCGCTATTTGCCGCGAAGCGCTCGACATCGAGGCGCCGCTGGTGCCGTTGCGCGGCGAGGGCGATCACCTGCTGGAGCTGTTCCACGGACCAAGCGCCGCCTTCAAGGATTTCGCTGCGCGCTTCCTCGCATCCTCGCTGGCGCGGATTCGCGCCGATGCGGATGACGACCTCACCATCCTGGTCGCCACATCCGGCGACACCGGCGGCGCGGTCGCCGCGGCGTTTCACCGGCGGCCTGGCTTCCGCGTGGTCGTGCTGTATCCCGACGGCCGGGTGTCGCCGCGCCAGGCGCGCCACCTCGGCAGCTTCGGCGACAACGTCCGCACCTTCCGTGTGGCCGGCAGCTTCGACGACTGCCAGGCGATGGTGAAGGCGCTGTTGGCCGACGCCGACTTGCGCGCGCGCGTGCCACTGACTTCGGCCAACAGCATCAGCCTGGGGCGCCTACTGCCGCAGATCAGCTACTACGCCTTCGCGGCGCTGCGCTTTCACCGCGAGCATGGCGAAGCGCTCGGCTTCGTGATTCCCACGGGCAATCTCGGCAACGCGCTGGCCTGCGTGCTGGCGCGCGACATGGGCTTGCCGATCGGCCGCATCGTGCTGGCCTGCAATGCCAATCGGCCACTGCCGGAATTCTTCGCCGGTGCCGACTACATGCCACGCGCCAGCGTGGCGACGCTGGCCAACGCCATGGATGTCGGCGCCCCGAGCAACTTCGAGCGCCTGCGTTTCTGGCACGCGGATGACACCGCGCTGCGTGCGTTGCTCACGGCCGACAGCGTCGAGGACGCCGACATCGGCGCCGCCATCCAGCGCGCGCCCACGCGCCACGGCATCGTGCCCTGTCCGCACACCGCGGCCGGACTGGTCGTGCTGGAGCGGCTGCGCGCGGCCGGCGAAACCGCGCCGCTGGCGGTGGTGGCCACCGCCCATCCGGCCAAGTTCGACGAGGTGGTGGAGCCGCGTGTCGGCCTGCGCGTCGAAGTCCCCGCGACGCTGGCCGCGGCCCTGAGCCGGCCGGAGTGCTCGGCGCCACTGGCGGCGGATGCGGCCGAATTGCGGAACCTGTTGAAATAGATCGCGTCTCGGGTGCTGAGCGTGCTGGCCCGCAAGTGCTGGCACCGGACCCAAGGAAAAGGGCGCCCGAAGGCGCCCTTTCCTTGTCTTCCTTGTGTGCTTCCCCGATCAGGGATCGGGCGGCGACTCGAAGCCGTCGGCGAAGATCTCGTCCTCGAGGATCACCACGGTGAGTTCCACCGGAATCTCCACCAGCGGTGTCACCGGGTCGTTGCTGGTGATGCACAGCGTCGCGGTGTAGACGCCCTGGGTCAGACCCGTGGCATCGTACTCGACTGTAACGGGTGTGCTGCCGCCGCCGGCCGTCGTTCCGGAGGACGGATCGACGTTCAGCCAAGTGATGTCCTGCGGAAGCTGGCAGCCTTCGGGGTTGACGAATCCGAGTCCGCGGATGCCCCAGTTGCCCGGGAAGCCGAAGCTGTCGATGGTGCCGAAGGTGGGCGCCGGCAGCGGCGGGGGACTCGCAACAGGCTGATCGTAGCCGATTCCGGCCCAGGAGCGTACCTGCGACACAGTCTGGTCGATTGCCGCCGGGAAGGTGCCCGCGGTGTTGCCCGCGGTGCGGTTGACGATACCGATCAGGATGTCGCCGGGGCCGTCAAAGAGGATGCCTTCCGGGAGCGTATAGGTGTTGAACTCCCCCAGGGCCTGGATGGACTGGCCGAGCAGCGAGCCGCGCAGCACCGCGCCCGTCCCCGGGTCACCATCGCCGTCGGTGTCTTCCCAGATGTAGATGTCGAAGGTCTCGCCGACGTTGATGCCGACACCGACGTTCCAGAACACCTGCACCTGGGTGAGCCCGAGCGGGAAGTCCCCGCCCGCCGGCGTGAACCGGTTCAACCACACGAACTGGCTTCCGCCCACGCCGATGCCGTTCTCGAACGTACCGTCGTCCACGGACAGGACGATCGGTCCGCCACCACCTAGTGTCTGCGCGGTCACCCGCGACTCGAAGTAGCGGCGCTCGGCCGGCGCGGCGTGTTGCGCATGCAGCCGTGGGTCGCTGGCGATGCCGAGCGTCGGTTCGATCTTGTCGGCCGGAACCTCGTGGCCGAGTTCGAGGATCACGGTGGGGCCGCCCGGTGCCTCGGCGATGTTCCACACCAGGTCCGTCTGGCCGTCGTTGCCGATGTCGAAGCTGTCGTCGCCCTGCTGATTGGGCGCCAGCGTGGCCGACAGCGAGGCCACCGAGACCGTAATCTCGGGCGGATCCGGCGGTTCGGTGCCGCGTACCGCGATCGGCATGCGCAGGGCGCTGCCTGCCACCACAAGATTGAGCGTCCACGAGTCGAATACCCCCGTGTCACCGCCTTCCGAGTCGCCGATGCAAAGGGTCCAGTCGCCGGTGGCCGATTCACCGGCCAGATCGCCGAAATTGTTGGGTGGACCGGCAATGGCGCCGCGATTGGGGAAAAACTCGCAGATCCCGTTCACCTGGCAGATGACATTGGCCGTTCCCAGGCCCACTCCCATCGTTTCGGCATCTGCTGCCGCACCGTCCCGATAGGTCAAGGGGAAAGCGATCGCCATGTTGGCACTGCTGCCGCAGCAGCCTGAACCATCGTCGACAGGCTCATTGAACCCCGGGCGACTCAGCACGCCCAGGATCGAGCCATCCGGGGAGCCCAGCTTGATCACCAGATCGCCAATCCAGGTGTGGCTCTGCGCGATTTCGATCCAAGCCTCACTGACCGGTGTGCCGGCGGGAAGTGTTGTGGAAGTATCGATGGTGCTGCACGCCATGCCAGGGCCGAATCCGCCCGCGTACTGGTTGTCGGGAATCGCAAGGCCCGGGTTGGCCGTGAACTGCTCCGTCTCGAACGTACTCAGTACCAGCTCGGCAAACTGGAAGGTCAGCGGCGGAAGCGCGGAGACGCCCAGTTCCACCGTGATGTCGCGGGTCTGTCCCGGAAGAATGGTGAAGGACGACGGCGTGACCGTTGCGACCAGGCCGGGTGGACCTACGACTTCGGCGTTCCAGGTCTCTGCGCTCGATGCCACGCTGCGCACACGACGGGTGAAGCTGCACGTCTGTTCGCACAGCCAGTTCTGGTAGCTAGGCACATTCAATGTTCTCGGATCGCCGCCCGTGGCCGGGTTGGCCTGCGAGAACCTGAGCGCGGTCTCGTTCAGCACCAGATCCGGAACGCCGGCCCGTCCCAGGTCGACTCGCCCGGCGCCACGATCGAAGGGATCGGCGGGGGTGACCCCATCCTGCTTCACCACCCCTGCGGCGCGCGAGGTCAGCATCAGCGCCGACTTGATCTCCATCGGCGTCCAGCTCGGATGCAGCGCACGCAGCAGTGCCGCCGAACCGACCGTATGCGGGCTGGACATCGAGGTGCCCTGCAGGAAGGCATAGCTGGTCGGGTTCGGGATGTAGGCCGCCAGGATGGACAGGCCCGGATTGGTGACGTCGGGCTTGAGTGCATCGAACGGCGAAGGACCGCGCGAACTGAAGGCGCCCATTACGTCGCCCTGGCCGGCAACCGGATTGACCGGTGCCACCAGCCAGTCGGCCTGGGCGGTGGGCTCAGTGGCGATGAAGGCCTCCAGCGCGTTGCCGTCGGCCAGCGACACCATGGCCGAGGGAATGGTGGTGGTTCCAAGCGCACCCATGACGATGGTCGCAGGCACCGCCACGTTGTTGGCGATGATGACCCCGGTGAAGCCGGCGGCCGCCGCGTTGTCGACCTTCTCGGCGAAACCGCACACCCCGCCCGGTCCGCCGCCGCGGGGCAGGACCACCAGGCCACCGCGCCCTGGCGTGACGC
>DAOMOD010000250.1:0-5307 GCA_035444205.1 Lysobacteraceae bacterium | reverse complement strand
GACCTCGCGCAGCACGCAGGGTACGTCGGACAGGCCGGCCTGCTGCGCGGCGCGCCAGCGGCGCTCGCCGGCGATGATCTCGTATCCGCCCTCGCGGCTGCCACGCACCACGATCGGCTGGATCAGACCCTGCGCGCGGATGGAATCGGCCAGCTCCGCCAGGCGCTGCGGATCCATGGCGCTGCGCGGCTGGAAACGGCCCGGCCTGAGCTTCTCGATGGGCAACTGGCGCAACTCGCCGTCGCCATTCTCGGGCTGATCGGGCTTGCCGCCCAGGCCCAGCAGTTCGTCCAGCCCGCGACCGAGCTTCAGCTTCTTGGTGGCCATGGTTCTAGAGGGATTCCTGGGCGCGCAGGTTCTGACGCTCGCGGCGCAACATCTCGCCGGCAAGTCCGAGGTAGGCGATGGCGCCGCGCGACTCGCGATCGTAACGGGTGATGGCCTGGCCGTGGCTGGGCGCCTCGGCCAGGCGCACGTTGCGCGGCACCACGGTGCGGTACACCTTGTCGCCGAAGTGGCGCTGGATCTGCGCCGAGACTTCGTTGGCCAGGTTGTTGCGGATGTCGTACATGGTGCGCAGCAGGCCTTCCACTTCGAGGTCCGGATTGATCTTCGCCTGCACCGCCTGGATGGTGTGCAGCAACGCGGTCAGACCCTCCAGGGCGAAATACTCGCACTGGATCGGAATCAGCACGCCGTGCGCCGCCGCCAGTGCGTTCAGGGTGAGCAGGTTGAGCGAGGGCGGACAGTCGATGAGGATGACGTCGTAACGGCCGACCACAGGCTTCAGCCGCTCCTTCAGACGTTGCTCGCGGGCGATGGCGTCCATCAGCCGCACTTCCACCGCTGTCAGGTCACTGTTGCCCGGTAGCACGTCGAATCCGTCGGCGGCGCGCACGATGGCGTCGCTGGCCTCGGCCTCTTCCAGCAGAACCTCGCAGGCGCTGGGCAGTGCCGTGCGCTTGTCGATGCCGCAGGCCATGGTGGCATTGCCCTGCGGGTCGAGATCGACCAGCAGCACCTTGCGCTTGACCTCGGCCAGCGCCGCGGCAAGATTGACCGAAGTGGTGGTCTTGCCGACCCCACCCTTCTGGTTGGTGACCGCGATGATGCGCGCCATGCCTGTTCCCGTCGTCAATCCGCGGCGTTCCGCCGCAATACCAGCAGGTGCCGTTCGGCGTCCAGCCCCGGCACCGTCAGTTCATGCACCGCCGCCAGCGTCCAGCCGGCGGGCAGCGCGTCGATCTCATCCTGCGGCATGCGGCCCTTCATCGCCAGCAGCTCGCCGTCGGCCTTGAGCATGTGTCCGCCCAGCCGTACCAGTTCCACAAGGCTGGAAACGGCGCGGGCAATGACCGCGTCCTGGGCCGGATCGGCGGGCACCGCCTCGGCGCGTGCCTGCAGCACCTCAACATTGCCGAGCGAGAGGCTGCGCACCGCCTGACGGAGGAAACGCGCCTTCTTGCCGTTGGACTCGACCAGCCTGACCTGCCGGGCGGGATGAATCAAGGCCAGCGGGATGCCGGGCAGGCCGGCGCCGCTGCCGATGTCGCTCAGGCGGTCGCCGTGCAGATGGGGCGCCACACTCAGGCTGTCCAGCAGATGCAGGCGCAACATCGCCGTGGGCTCGCGTACCGCGGTCAGGTTGTAGGCGCGATTCCACTCGATCAGCAGCGCAAGATAAGCCAGCAGCGCATCGACCACGCCCGTATCGGCCGGCAGGCGCAGGGTGTCGAGGCCACGCTGCAGCTCGGGCCTTTGCCTTTCGATGACGGTCATGGCGCTCAAAGGGCGCCAAGTATGGTGAGCGCGGCTGGCAAAATCCAGCGCCGCGGGGACGCGACGATCAGGGTGCGCCGGAGGGCCGCCGCAGATTGAGCTGGCAGCGGGTGACCAGCACGCCGTGCCGCTTGAGCCGCGTGTTGGCCTCGGCCTTGAGGCGCGAATTCAGCGCTTCGCGGCCGCTGTCCAGCATCTCCTGGGCCTCGTGACGCGCGGCCAGCCCCGCCATGGCCTCGGCGGTTTCGGCCACCACCAGATCGTCGATGCTGTCGAGCGCGGCACCGGCGCGCGAAGGATCGAGGATCTGATAGTACAGGGCGCCTTCCACCTCGAGTGGCGCCATGTCGGCGCAGGCGATGACGCGGCGACGGAACTCGATGACGTGGCCGATCAGGTTGACCCGGTGCACCACGCGATCGAACAGGGGAAGCAGGAAATGCAGCCCCGGCGACAGCGTGCGGCGAAAGCGGCCGAAGCGGTGCACGGTGAAGACATGGCCCTGGGGAATGCGCCGCACCGAGGCGAACGCAGCTCCTCCCATGAGAAGGAGTAGCAAGGCCAAGGCGACGACGGGGAGGGACACTTCAAAACCCTTGTAAAGTTATGAACTTATACCACTTATCAAGAAAGCTTCGCAACTTCGGCTTGCACAAGCCTGATGATCATGGTAACCGAAAGCGATTAACGACCTGTTAACACATTCGGGCCAAACGCGGCCAAAGCGCCGACAGTCAGGGACTGACGGTGGCTTCTTGCCTGCACGGATTCGGGTGATGCGCCGTGCCGGAATGCTTTCCGACAGTGCTCCCAGAGTCGAACATACGCCGCTATGGCTGGCAAAAGTGTGACCGGGGTCACAGTTGGACACACTTGTAAACTCGGCGCGCGGCCTCAGGGGGCGTAGAGGACGCCGTCGCGATCACGGAAGGTCCGCGTGCTTCGCTCGGACGGCGATGGCCGCGCCAGCGAACCGCCGCCACGCACGTAGTCGACCAGCGCCTGTGCGTAGTCGAGCCCGGTGTCCTCGCGGCGTTCGCGCGGGATGTCGGCAAAGGCAAGGTAGCCGTCCTTGCCCTCGGCGATGTAGTTGTTGGTGATCACCGCAAACAGCCCGTCCTCGGGCAGCGCCATCCAGCCGCCATCGCTCCACACCTCCACATCGACCAGTCGCCCGGCTGCCCGGTCGCGGCTCAGGTCGGCATGCCAGCGCAGGCCGGCGGCATAGGGATAGGAGCCGGTGTGTGCGCCGACATTGGCGAGGAAATGATCGACCGCGTCCTCGAGCACGGCGCGGATCTCGGCACCGGTCATGTGCAGGCGGGTCAGCGTGTTCTTGAACGGCAGCGAGCTGTAGGCGCTGCCCACGCTGAAGTCGCCGGGCGGCAACCCATAGCGCACGCCACCACCGTTCTGGATGGCGATGTCGGCGCCGCCGTAGCGCTGCGCCTGGCGCAGGAATGCCATGGCCACCAGTTGCTGGATATCGCCACCCTGCGCATCGGTGGCCTCGGCGCAGCCGGGCGAGCCGTCGCGGCTGCGGTCCATGCTGCCGGGAATGCGGCGCAGGCAAAGGCGCTCGGGCACCCGGCCGATCACCTCGCCGGCGTAGGCCTCGACCTGGCCCTCGTAGTAGTCGAGCACCTTCTGCGCATGCGGATCCGCGGACACCACCGAGAGCTCAGGCGCCGCGGCGATCGCCTGCAGCAGGGCATCGCGCGTGGCTCCGACAAGCGGCGCACCGTCGCGGCGGAACTCGTCGCCCAGCAGCAGGTGGGGCTGCCCGCCGCAGCGGGTCACGCGATCGTCGGCGTCGAACTCGACTTCCAGCTCGCCGACCAGCCAGCTGTACTGCCAGGCATGCACCACGCACACCGGGTCGCCATCGGCATTGCGCGTCACCGTGGGGTACGGCCCCTCGGGGCGCAGGCCGAACGCGCGGAAACCTTCGCCGAGCAGGCTGTGCGAATCGCCGCCGACGATCACGTCCACGCCCGCCAGGGCTTCGGCCAGGGCCAGGTCGTTGCGGTAACCGATGTGGGTCAGCAGCACGATGATCGACACGCCGTCGTCGCGCAGCTTGGCGATGTAGCGTCGCGCGGTTTCCTCTTCATCGAGAAAGCGTGTGCCGGGATAGGGACTGGACGCGCCCACCGTCTTGCCTACGATGTCGATGCCGATGACGCCGATGCGCCGCCCGCCGCGCTCCAGCACCACGTAGGGTCGGATGTAGTCCTCCTCGTCGACCATGGCCAGTGGCGACTGGCCGACACCGGGCCGCACGTTGGCGCCGAGCACCGGCATGTCGCAGTCCCAGGCCGGCGAACGCAGGTGATCGAGGAAGCGCCTGAGTCCGGTATCGCCGGCATCGAACTCGTGGTTGCCGAGCGCGAAGGCGTCGAAGCAGACCTGGTTCATCAGGTCGGCGTCGGCCTGGCCGTGGAACAGGGTGAAATAGAGATCGCCGGCAAGCGCATCGCCCGCATGCAGCTTGAGTACGTGGCCGCCGGCCGCCTCGCGCGCCTTCATCTTGGCCACCACCTGCGCGAAACCGCCGTACACCACCTCGGTATCGACGCCGTCGATGATCAGCGTCTGGCCGGGATCGGGCCCCAGCCGCGAATGATGGTCGTTGATGTGCAGGATGCGCAGGGTGAACGGCGCAGGCTCACCACTGCGTGGCATGCCGGCGCATGCGGAGAGGGCCACAAGCAACAGGATGAGGATCGGGCGCATGATCTTCGGAGCATTCGCAAACAAACCGCTAACATACCGCGTTCGAGCGACGCCGATGCAACCGGTCCTGAGGATCCGAGCCATGCAGTACCCCTTCACCCGCCCCCGGCGCATGCGCCGCGACGATTTCTCGCGGCGCCTGATGCGCGAGACGCGCCTCGGCACCGACGACCTGATCCTCCCCGTGTTCGTCAAGGAGGGCGGCGGGCGCGAAGCGGTGGCATCGATGCCCGGCGTCGAGCGGTTGTCGCTCGACGAACTGCTGAAGGTGGCCGAGCAGGCGCTGGGCCTCGGCATTCCCGCGCTTGCCCTGTTCCCGGTTACCCCGCCCGAAGCCAAGAGCGACGACGCGCGCGAGGCCTGGAATCCCGAAGGCCTTGCGCAGCGCGCGGTGCGCGCGCTGAAGGCCCGCTTCCCCGAGCTTGGCGTGATCACCGACGTGGCGCTCGACCCCTTCACCAGCCACGGCCAGGACGGACTCATGGACGAGACCGGCTACATCGTCAACGACGCCACCGTCGATGCCCTGGTCAAACAGGCGCTCAGCCACGCCGAAGCCGGCGCCGACGTGGTGGCACCCTCGGACATGATGGACGGACGCATCGGCGCCATTCGCGACTCCTTCGAGGAGGCCGGTCTGGTGCACACGCGTATCCTCGCCTATGCCGCCAAGTACGCATCGAACTTCTACGGCCCGTTTCGCGACGCGGTGGGCTCGGCCGCCAACCTCGGCAAGGCCGACAAGCACACCTACCAGATGGATCCGGCCAACTCCGACGAGGCCCTGCGCGA
>DAOMOD010000249.1:0-5314 GCA_035444205.1 Lysobacteraceae bacterium | reverse complement strand
ATCGAAGCCGCATCCGGCCAAGCCGGCGTGGTCTACTGCCAGTGCCGTGCCTGTCGGCACCAGACCACGCTCAGCACGGACACCCTGTTGGAAGGGACCCAAGCTCTTGTCCATGCCGTCGGCAATCTGCCACTGGCGCTGCACGATGCCGATGCGGACTTCGCTGCGCGGTGTCACTACAAGTGCGTCAACGCGGAACCGGGCGCGGTCGCCGGGGCGCTCGTGCACGCCCACCACGCACGCGCCGACCTGCCGCGGTTTTCCGGTTGGTGGGGGCATGAGAAGGCATCACGCTTTGCGATGGGGCCTCAGTTCGTGCCCGCCCCCGGCACCGACCGGGCGCGATGCCGGACGAGCGCTGTTCGAATTCCTCTGCGAGAGCGGCGTGCTCGGCGACTGGCGCGAGCCGGACGTGATCTGCATCTCGCCTGCGCCGCTCTACAACACCCATCTGGACGTGCTGCGCTTCGCCCAACTCGCCGCGGTCTGGCGCGACAGCACAGGGGAGTGTCTCGCATCCGCGCCGATCTGTGCGCCGTTCGCCCTGCATCGTGGCCATTGGAACGGCGTTGTGGCCGCTCATCATGTTGTTTCCCTGCCATCGACACCGGCTGGCAGGCTGACTCCGTCCCACCCACTGACGGAGAATCACGATGAACCGCATACCCATCTCCCCGCGCAACCGCCTTTCCTCGCTGTGCCTGGCACTGCTGGCCGCCGTGGTCATCGCACCTGCGACGCCTGCGGCCGGAAAGACCACCGCCCCGCTCGACATCCAGGTGGAAACCCTCGGCCAGGGCCGCCCGGTACTGACCATTCCCGGGCTCAACAGCCATGCGAGCGTCTGGCGCGAGACCTGCGAAGCCTTGAAGGATGTGCAGTGCCACCTGGTGCAACTGCCCGGATTTGCAGGCGCCAAACCCGCCGGACACGACGAATTCCTGGATGAAATGGCGCGGCAGGTGCTCGCGTATGTACGCGAGAACGATCTGCGCCAGCCGGTGGTGATTGGCCACAGTCTGGGCGGATTCCTGGCGTTGAAACTGGCATTGGCCGACGCGGATGCCGTCGGGCCGCTGGTGATCGTCGACTCGCTGCCGTTCTTCTCGGCGGCGATGAATCCGACGGCGACGTCTGAATCGGTCAGGCCGATGGCCGAGGCAGTCCGCCAGCAGATGCTGTCCTCCGACGATGCCACGTATCGGCAACAGGCTGCCGCCTCCGTGCGGAACATGGCGCGTGACCTGGTCCGTGTGGAAGAACTGGTGCGCTGGGGCGAGAACAGCGACCGCGCCACCACCGCACAGGCCATGGTGGAATTGATGACCGCCGACCTGCGCGGCGAGCTGGGTGCCGTGCGCTCGCCGACGCTGGTGCTCGGTGCCTGGGCCGCCTATGCCGCGTTTGGCCAGACCCAAGAGGCTACCCGCGCGATCTTCGAGGGCCAGTACGCCGCCCTGCCCGGTGTCCGGATCGAATTGAGCGAGGCCGGCTATCATTTCCTGATGTGGGACGATCCGCAGTGGCTGCAGGCGCAGGTGGGACAGTTTCTGACAGCGCATCCGGCCAAAGACGACTGAAAGGAGAAATCCCGATGAATCCGATCCCGTTGATGAAAGCCTGCGGCTTGGTTCTGGTGCTTGTCGGTACGATGCTTCTCGTGATTGGCCTGGCCACCGGAAAAGTCGCGATCTGGGGGGCCGCGCCTGGCATAGCCGCCCTGGGTGTGGTGCAGCTGGCGCTGTCCGGAAAGCGCCAGGCGTGATGGCGGAAATGCGGACGATGCCCGGCGACGAGGCCTCCGCCCGGTTCTGGTGGACCAACCTCGCGCCGTGGTTGGCCTACCTGCTGATCAACCTGGTGTTGTTAAGCAACTACGCCAGCTGGACCTCCGGCATGACGATGATCTGCGTCCTGCTGTCGACAGCGTTGTATCTGGTTTCCGGTGCCATCCGGCATCTGGCGCAGCGCCATGGCTGGCTGGACAAGGAACTGGGCGCACTTTGCTGGCGCCTGCTCACCTGTGTGCTGGTCGGTGCGGCGCTGGTGCAGATCGCTATCGCCGCGGTGCTGCGGCCAATGCTGATGCTGGGCTGGATCACGCTGCCCGATGGGGGCGACTTCAGCATGGGGGCGAGTTTCGGCTACTGGATCAACACATCCATCATGCTCGGCCTGTGGGTGGCCGGCTGGATTGGCTGGCGTGCGCTGCGCCACGCCCGCGAAGCGCGTGAGGCGCGAATCCGTGCCGAGTCCGAACGCCAGCAGATGCAACAGGACGCACTGCCCGCCCGCCTCAATCCGCACTTCGTGTTCAACGCGCTCAACAACCTGCGCGCGCTGATCCTGGAAGATCCGCAGCGTGCCCGCGAACTGGTCGGCCGCCTATCCAATACCTTGCGACACGCGCTCGGACACACCCGGCACGATGCCGTGCCGCTGTCCGAAGAAGTGGCCGTGGTCGAGGACTATCTCGCGATCGAGTCGGTGCATTTTGAAGACCGCCTGTGCGTGCTTCGCGATATCGATCCGGCCACGCACGAGGCGCTCCTGCCACCGATGGCGCTGCAACTTCTGGTCGAGAACGCGATCAAGCATGGCATCGCGGTCACCCCCGGCGGCGGCGAACTGCTCATCCGTGCCGAAACGCTGCCCGGTCTGCTGCGTCTGACGGTGGAGAATCCGGGAACAGTGGGCCATGGCGGCGATGGCCATGGTGTGGGACTGGCCTACCTGCGTCATGTGCTGGGGCGCGCGCATGGCCGTTTCGCGCTCGAACAGAGCGGCGAAACCGTCCGCGCCACACTGGAGATTCCACAATGAGCACACCGCCGCTTCGTGTCCTGATCGTCGACGACGCTCGCCTCGCCCGCGCCGAATTGCGCACCCTGCTGGCGTGCATCGACGACGTGGAACTGGTCGGCGAAGCCGAGGACGTGCCGCAGGCGCGCGCCGAAATCACACGCCTGCATCCCGATCTGGTGCTGCTCGACATCCAGATGCCGTCCGGCAGCGGTTTCGATGTGCTCGATGCGCTCGACGTCATGCCCGCCGTGGTGTTCACCACCGCGTACGACCACTACGCGCTGCAAGCCTTCGAGGCCAATGCGCTCGACTACCTGCTCAAGCCGGTGGATCCGGTTCGGTTGGCGTCGGCGCTGGATAAGGCCCGTGCCAGCCGATCCATGGGCGCTGCGCCTGTCGCGAATGACGGGCGCAGCGCACTGGGTGCCGAGGATCAGGTGTTCCTGCGCGATGGCGAACGCTGCTGGTTCGTCGCCACCGGAGAGATCTCGCGCATCGTGGTCGATGGCAACTACGTTCGTATCTGGTTCCGTGAGCACGCTGCGCTTCTGGCGCGCAGCCTGTCGGCGCTGGAAGCCCGCCTCGACCCGGCACTGTTCTTCCGCGCCAACCGCAACACCCTGGTCAACTTGCGCCACATCCGCACGGTGGAACCGTCGGTTTCCGATGGCTATACGCTGGGACTGCGCGATGGTGGCGAGGTCGAGGTTTCCCGTCGGCAGGCACGCGAGCTGCGCGAGCGCTTGGCGCTGTAGCCTGATGCGGGAATGAATTGAACTGGATCGAGGCTCGCCTCTGCACTCGTCCACGCAAGATGCGCGGATTCAAAACGCCCCTCGAAGTGTTCGAGGACTCTGTCAACGGTGTTGCGGATCAGTATTGAATCCACCCCGTCAATCCAGCGCTCAATCCGGGCATCATAGTACTGTCCCGAATATGGATCCGATGCCAGCCGTGAGCGCCATGGCAAGCGCCCCCCAGAAAGTCACTCGCACGGTTGCCCGGACAACGTCCGCTCCCCCCGCCCGCGCGCCAATGGCGCCCAGCAAAGCGAGGAAAATCAGGGAGGCGATCGACACCCCCGCGACCAGAAGGCGGCCAGGCAAGAGAACGACCATGGCGAGTGGGAGCGCGGCCCCGACCGCGAAGGTGGCGGCCGAAGTCAGGGCCGCCTGTATCGGCCGTGCCGCAGTGACTTCCGAAATCCCGAGCTCATCACGTGCATGGGCGGAGAGCGCATCTTTCGCCATCAGCTGGTCAGCGACCTGCCTTGCAAGGTCAGTCTCGACACCGCGATCCACGTAGACCCGCGTCAGCTCCTCTAATTCGAATTCCGGCTGGCTGGCGAGTTCGACCCGCTCGCGCGCGAGATCGGCCTGTTCCGTGTCGGACTGCGAACTGACCGAAACATATTCCCCCGCCGCCATCGACATTGCACCCGCAACAAGGCCGGCCACCCCGGCGACCAGTACTTCGGAGGTCGCCGCCGATGCCGCAGCGACGCCAACAATAAGGCTCGCTGTTGAGACGATTCCGTCGTTCGCTCCAAGAACCGCAGCGCGAAGCCAGCCAATGCGCGCGACCAGATGATTCTCCGGATGCAAGTGGAGTCGGGACACCGGAGTTTCTCCTCTAGACGTCTCGGAACATGCAGCCTGTCAGATCGTGAGGACCGATGCAAAGCCTGCAAGACCTTGGAACTCCCTACTCACCTTGCCTTCACCTGTGCTTGTGCCACGAGCGCGCTTGCCGTTCGGCCAGCGGCCCCTTCGAGCGCAGGCGGACTTCGAGCAGGGCGGCATCGTTGGCCGCAGCGATGCGCGCCGGTTCCGAATGCTCAATGACGCTGACACCCGCTACACACGAGCCGGCCACGCAGATCGCCAGCTTGCCAGGCCCCAGCCCCCCGCGCTCCCCGGGAATGCAGACGCCGAAAGTGCCCAGCTCGGCCAAGGAGGTCACGACCGCGTCAGGCATGAGCGCAGGGCACATCCCTACTTTCCGAACAGCTTGCCCATCCATGGCCCCTGCGAAGTCAGCACGAACGGCGGGAAACGAACCACCTTGCCACGCTCGTCCACCTCGACGTGGGCAACCGCGCTCGCGGCATAGGGCCACCGTCCTCGCTGTTCTCCATTTCCATGAGGCAGTCGCGAGGTCCGATGGGAGCAAGATGCGCCACCCGCCGGACCACATTCGCCTTGTCCACCAGACTGGCGTGGAGTGCGGCAATGTCCTGCCGCTTCACGCCGTCCGGGCCCGTGAAGTCCACTCGCTGAGCACAGGAGATTCAACCGCCCTTTTCGCGCCACCGGCGAAACGGTGGGCGACGATGCGCGGCCACTTTCCGCCGCTTGACAGGCAGTGTAACGAGCGCGTTTTCGATGGTCATCCGTTTGCGCAGGTGGCGCAGCGGTGGCTTTTGTGGTGCTTTCCGGCAGGCGCGCCTGCGCCTCCTGCGAGGCGGAGCCGCAGCGGGTTCCTCGTTGGGTTTGCAGACCGGTGCGCT
>DAOMOD010000248.1:0-5372 GCA_035444205.1 Lysobacteraceae bacterium | reverse complement strand
GGGCTCCTACAACTGCGACGCCTTGTAGGAGCGCACCCGTGCGCGACAGTACCGTCGCATCGATGCCCACGCCCCGGCAGTCCCGCAGCCGGCACTTGCACACCCCTACCGGAATCCGATCCATGACACCGCATCGCCTTTTCCCGATCGCAGCCCTGTTCCTGGCCCTGCCGGCCGCCGCCTCCGACGATCTCGAATCGCGCGCCTTCGCCGCCGTGGCCGCCCTGCAGCAGTCGCTGGCGCCGCGGCTGATCCAGTCGATGAGCGAGGATGGGGTTCCCGCCGCCATCGAGGTCTGCGCCGAGGAGGCGCCGGACATCGCCGCGCGCGTGGCGGCCGAGCAGGGCCTTCGCATCGGCCGGGTGTCGACGCGCTGGCGCAACCCTGACAACGCGCCGCTCGACTGGCATCTCGACGTGCTCGAGCGCTTCCGATCCGCCATCGAAGCCGGCGAGCCCGCCGATGCGCAGCGCTGGAGCACGCGCGAGAAGCTGCCGGAGGGTGTGGCCCTGCGCGCCATGGTCGGGCTGGAGACGCGTGGTCTGTGCCTGGCCTGTCATGGTCCCGCAGTCGCCGACGAGGTGCTCGAAGCGATTGCGCGCCGCTATCCGGACGACCGCGCCACCGGCTTCGCCGAGGGCGATCTGCGCGGCGCGGTCTGGGTCGAGATCCCGGAAGCGCCAAGGCCGCAGGTTGGCGCTGAGCGCAGCGAAGCTCAACGACACCGGAGCACACCATGAGCGAAAACACCACCATCCGCCTCAGCATCGAACAGGAGCAGGACTACCAGTTCCGCATAGCTTTCGAAGGCAGCGAGTTCGACGCCCTGCACACCGACGAGCCCGAGCCGCTGGGCCAGGGCAGCGGCCCCAACCCGGCGCAGGTACTGCTCGCCGCCGTCGGCAACTGCATGGCCGCCAGCCTGCTGTTCGCCATGCGCAAGTTCAAGAATGCGCCGGGTCCGCTGCGCGCCACCGTCACCGCCAGTCGCGAGCGCAACGACGACGGCCGCTGGCGCATCCCGCGTGTTCAGGTGGTTCTGCACCTGCCCGAGGCCGCCGACAGCTACCGAAGTCTCGACCGCATCCTCGCCACCTTCGAGGACTTCTGCGTAGTCACCCAGAGCGTCCGCCACGGCATCGACGTGCACGCCGTGGTCGAGGACGCCAACGGCCTGCGTCTGCGCGCCCGCGAGGCCGATTGAGCGATGGACGAATCCCTCACGCTGGCATGCCCGCACTGTCACACGCTGAACCGCGTACCCACCGCGCGGCTCGGCGAGAATCCAAGCTGCGGCCGCTGCAAGCAGCGGCTGTTCACCGGCGCACCACTCGACCTCGACGCATCCGGCTTCGCGCGTCACGTGAAGGACAGCGCGCTGCCGGTGCTGGTCGACTTCTGGGCGCCGTGGTGCGGCCCCTGCCTGGCCATGGCCCCGGCCTTCGCGGAAGCCGCACGCACACTCGAACCGTCCGTGCGCCTGGCCAAGGTGAATACCGAAGCCCATCCGGACCTCGCCGCACCCTTCGGCATCCGCGCCATCCCGACCCTGGTGCTGTTGCGCCAGGGGCGCGAGGTGGGCCGGCTGAGCGGGGCGCAGCCGGCGGGACGGATCGTGACGTGGGTGCGGCAGATGCTGGCGGGCGGTTGACCCCGCGCGCGGTCCGGCGCGATGCGTCTATCCGTGCGCGTCCTGCCTCCTGGTCCCGAATTCGCCAAAACGCAAATAGAGCGCCGGCAGTACCAGCATGTTCAACGCGGTGGAGCTGGTGAGGCCGCACAGGATCACCAGCGCCATGGGCGCCTGGATTTCGCTGCCCGGCTCGCCAGCGGAGAGCGCCAGTGGGACCAGCGCCAGCGCCGTCGCAAGGGCTGTCATGGTGATGGGTATCAGGCGCTCGATGGCCCCACGCCGCACGCGTTCACGCGCATCGCGCACACCCTCGTGTCGCGCCAGGTGATGAATGTGCGCGACCAGCATCACGCCGTTGCGGGTGGCGATGCCGAACAGGGTGATGAAGCCGATGATCGAGGCGATGGAGAGGACGCCGCCGGACAGCCACACGCCGGCGACGCCGCCGGCCAGCGCCAGCGGCAGGTTGAGCATCACCAGGCAGGCATCGCGACTGGACTGGAAGGCGAGGTACAGCAGCAGGAAGATGCCGGCGACGACCGCCGCGCCGAGCCACAGCAGGGTCTGCGACGCCGACTCGGCGCTCTCGAACTGGCCGCCGAACTCGACGTGGTAGCCGGGTGGAAGCGACACCTCCTGGGCAATTCGTTGGCGGGCCTCGGCGACCACGCCGGCAAGATCGCGCCCGGCGACGTTGGCCATCACCACGATGCGCCGCGCCGCATTCTCACGGCCGATCAGGTTCGGTCCGCGGTCGCGGCGAACCTCCGCGAGCGCATGCAGCGGCACCCGTGCGCCGGTCGGCGTGGCGATGGCCAGCGTGCTCAGTGCCTCCACGTTCTCGCGCGCCGCCTCGGGATAGCGCACGACCAGGTCGAAGCTCGCCTCGCCCTCGATCACCCGTGAGACCACGGTGCCAAGGGCGGCCGTTTCGATGGCGCGTCCGACGTCGCGGATGCTCAGGCCGTGCCGGGCGATGGCGGCGCGATCGAACACGATCGCCAGGAACGGAACCTCGGCCTGCTGTTCCATGGCCACGTCGACGGCGCCCGGCACCTCCGCCACCTGCGTCTCGATCTGCCTGCCCAGACGCCGCAGTTCGTGCAGGTCCGGCCCGAACAGCTTGACCGCGATGTTGGCACGGGTGCCGGAGAGCATGTGGTCGATGCGGTGCGAGATCGGCTGACCGATGACGATGTTGGCGCCGGCCACGCCGGAGAATTCGTCGCGCAGGTGGGCAAGGAGGGCCTCCTTGCCGCGCTCGCGCATGCTGAGTGTCACCTCGATCTCGGATGCGTAGATCTCCTGGGCATGCGGATCGAGTTCGGCGCGTCCCGTGCGCCGCGCGGTGGCGACCACCTCGGGCTGCGCCAGCAGCAGTGCCTCGACGCGCCCGGCCAGCGCGTCGGACTCGGCCAGTTCCGTTCCCGGCAGGGTGACGACGTTGACCGTCAGGCTGCCCTCGTTGAACTCGGGCAGGAACGCCCGGCCGGCGGCGGCCAGGGCCAGCAGGGTCGCCACCACGCCGACCGCCGACAGCAGGGCGATTGATCGCCAGCGTTCGAGCAGCGCTTCGAGCAGGGGCGCGTACAGCCGCTTGAAGGTGCGCGCCACGCTGCCCTCGCGCGCGGCAGCAACGATCTTCGAATGCGGCAGCAGCCAATGGCCAAGGACTGGCGTGACCGTCACCGCCACCAGCAGCGAGGCGAGCAGCGCCACCACGTAGGCGAAGCCCAGCGGTTGCATCAGGCGGCCTTCGATGCCGCTCAGGAAAAAGACCGGCACGAACACCAGCGCGATGATGGCCGTGGCGAACACGATCGCCCCCTGGATCTCGCGGGTGGCGCCGTACACCACCGCGGCGACACTGCGGCGCGACGCCGGTGCCTGCACGCTGTTCTCGCGCAGCCGGCGCACGATGTTCTCGACCACGATGATGGCGTCGTCGACCAGCGCCCCCAGCGCGATCGCCATGCCGCCGAGCGTCATCGTGTTGATGCCGATGCCCACCGCCTTCATCGCCAGAATCGCCACCACCAGCGACAGCGGGATGGCGAGCAGGGTGATGAGGGTGGCGCGGGTGCTGAGCAGGAACGCGAACACGATCGCGACCACCAGAATCATGCCGTCGCGCACCGCGGCGCCGAGATTGCCGATGCCGACCTCGATGAAATCGGCCTGACGGAACAGGTCGACGGCGATGGACATCCCTTCGGGCAGGCTGGCCTGGATGTCGCGCAGCACCTCGTCGATGGCGCGCGTGAGTTCGAGCGTGTTGGCGTCGGGCTGTTTCTGGATGCCCAGCACCACCGCGGGACGGCCGTTGTGGCTGGCGGTGCCGCGCTTGGGGGCAGGACCGATCCGCGTTCGGCGACGAAGATCGCACCGATGTCGTCGCCGCTGCGGACTCGGCCCATGCCCCGGATCAGGAACTCCTGTCCGTTCTCGACCATGAACCCGGCGGAGACGTTCTCGTTGCCCGCGGCCACGGCCTCGATGAGTTCGCCCAGGGCGATGTCGAACGCAGCCAGGCGGTCAGGTTCCACCACCACCTGGAACTGGCGCGTGTCGCCGCCGTTGGGAATGACCTCGGCCACGCCCGGGACGGCCAGCAGGCGGCGCCGCACGACCCAGTCGGCCACCGTCTTCAGCGCCATCGCATCGTGGCGGTCCGAATGCAGGGCAATGAACATGATCTCGCCCATGATCGACGTGATCGGCGCCAGCACCGGTTCGGGAACGCCTGGTGGCAGCGCGCCGCGTGCGCTCTGCAGGCGCTCGACCACGGTCTGGCGGGCGCGGTGGATGTCGGTGCCCCAATCGAACTCGACGCTGATCACGCTGATGCCGATGGCGCTGTTGGAGCGCACGCGACGCACCCCGGCCGCACCGTTCAGGGCGGCCTCCAGCGGGAAGGTGATCTGCGTCTCCACTTCCTCCGGCGCCATGCCGCGCGCCTCGGTGACCACGGTCACCGTCGGCGCGGTCAGGTCGGGAAAGACGTCGACCGGCATGCGCGCGGTTTCCACGGCACCCCAGACCAGCAGCAGCGCCGCGGCGGCGAGCACGAACACCGGCCTGCGCAGCGACCATCCGAGCAGTTGGGCGATCATGACGGACTCGATTCAGTGCGCATGACCGTGGCCCATGGTCTCGGGTGTCGCCGCGGCCAGGCGCACCTGCATCGCGCCGCGCACCACGACGCGGTCGCCTGCGCGCAGGCCGGCCACGATCTCGTAACGGTCGCCGTCGCGCAGGCCGAGCGTGACCGGCACGCGGTCGAAGGATTCGCCGCTGCGCTGCACATAGACCACGCGTTCGCCGCCATCCTCGATCAGCGCCGCGGCCGGCACGCTGAGCGCCTCGCGCCTGAGGCCGGTGAACAGTCGTGCCTCGACGCGCTGGTTCAGGGCCAGCGTCGACGGTGGCGATTCGATCGCGAAGATCACCGGCAGCGTGCGGCTGGCCGGATCGATGGTGCCGCCGATGCCGACCAGGCGGCCATTCACGCCGTCGTCGATGCGCAGCGGATGTTGAAGTCCGGGAACGTCGAACTCGACGCCGTCGGGCGCCGAAAGGCGCGCGGCGTCTGCCTCGGCGACGTCGATCACCAGCCACAGCCGCGAGCGGTCGACAATGTGGAACAGCCTGTCGCCCTCGTCCACGGTGGCGCCCTGCGCGGTGTGCACGCCGGCGAGGATGCCGCTGATCGGTGCGCGTAGGACGATGCCGGCATCGG
>DAOMOD010000247.1:1598-5391 GCA_035444205.1 Lysobacteraceae bacterium | reverse complement strand
CTTGCCGCGCTCGGTGGATGGCAACCCACCCAGCAGCTTGCCCTTGCCGCCCATGGGCTGGTGCAGCAGATGCGTGCCGACCTGGGTGGCGATGCGCCCGGCGATGATCGACATCGGTGCCAACAGGGGCAGATCGCCGTTGTCGAGCTCCACCGTCTCGAAGGCGACGCCGGTCAGGCCGATGTCGAGCAGACGGCTGGTCAGCTCGGGTTCGGCGGCAAGATGCAGGTAGCAGAACAGAAGGTGGTGCTCGCGCAGGTGTTGCAGATCGCCCTTGATCGGCTCCTTCACCTTGACGATCATCTCGCCCTTCTCGTAGAGCGCCGCAGCATCGGGCGCGATTTTCACGCCGACGTCGCTGAACGCCGTATCGGCAAAGCCGCTCTTCAGGCCGGCGCCTGTTTCGATCCAGACTTCGTGACCGCGTCGCACCAGGTCGGCGCAGGCTGCCGGCACCAGGGCTACGCGCCCTTCCAGGGTCTTGGTCTCGCGGGGAATACCGATACGCATGAATCACTCCGAGAAAAGGAAACTGGTCCCATGGATCCACCCTCCCTGCGGGACCATGGCGCAGGGCAGGAACCGTTGTCGAAAGTGCGGCGGGCTTGAATCGGTGGCGGTGGCGCCCCATGCTGATGCACGCCCCCGCGTGACTTCTGCGGGACGCCCGAGAAGCTTCCGCACCAATCATCGAACCGGCCCGCCGCGCGCGGGTCTTCCCGCGCGCCACCTCCCGAAAAAACCGAAGGATTATACATGTCGTCCAAGCACTGCCGCCTGCTCATCCTGGGTTCCGGACCGGCCGGTTACACCGCCGCCGTGTACGCGGCGCGCGCCAATCTGAAACCGGTGCTGATCACCGGCATCCAGCCTGGCGGCCAACTCACCACCACCACCGATGTCGACAACTGGCCGGGCGATGTGGAGGGCCTGCAGGGACCGGCACTGATGGAGCGCATGCAGAAGCATGCCGAGCGCTTCGAGACCGAAGTCGTGTTCGACCACATCAACGAGGCCGACCTGTCGCGACGCCCGTTCCGGCTCAAGGGCGACAGCGGCGAGTACACCGCCGATGCCCTGATCATCACCACCGGCGCATCGGCCAAGTATCTCGGCCTGCCATCGGAGCAGGCTTTCATGGGCAAGGGCGTGTCCGCCTGCGCCACCTGCGACGGCTTTTTCTTCCGTGGTCAGGAGGTTGCGGTGATCGGCGGCGGCAACACCGCGGTGGAAGAGGCGCTGTATCTGTCCAACATCTGCAGCAAGGTGACCCTGGTGCATCGTCGCGACAAGCTGCGCGCCGAGAAGATGCTCCAGGACAAGCTGTTCGAGAAGCAGCAGGCCGGCAAGATCGACATCGTCTGGAACCACCAGGTCGATGAGATCCTCGGTGACCACAGCGGAGTGACCGGCCTCAGGATCCGCGCCACCGACGGCAACGAGACGCGCGAGATCGCCGTCACCGGCGTCTTCATCGCCATCGGCCACACGCCGAATACCGGACTGTTCGAAGGCCAGCTCGACATGAAGAACGGCTACATCAGTATCAGGAGTGGCCTCGAAGGCAACGCCACCGCCACCAGCGTGCCCGGCGTGTTCGCTGCGGGCGACGTGGCCGACCAGGTCTATCGCCAGGCGGTGACTTCGGCCGGCTTCGGCTGCATGGCGGCACTCGACGCCGAAAAGTTCCTCGACCACTGATGGACCGGCAGGCGCGCATCGTCCGGCGCCTGGCCGACATCGCGCCCGCTGACTTCGACGCCTTGCGTGGCGACGACGACCCTTTCACCAGCCACGTCTTTCTCGACGGACTGGAGCGACACGGCTGTCTGCAAGCGCTCCATGGCTGGACGCCTCACCATGTGACGCTGTGGGAAGGTTCGCGACTGATCGGCGTAGCGCCAACCTACCTCAAGGGAAATTCGCACGGCGAATTCGTGTTCGACTGGCGCTGGGCCGAAGCCTACGAACGGCACGGCCTGCCGTACTACCCCAAGCTGCTGACTGCGGTGCCCTACACGCCGGTGGGCGGCGCGCGGCTGCTTGCCGGCACCGGTGCCGATGCCAGCGAACGCCGACGCATGCTGGTCGCCGCGCTGCGCGGAGTGTGCTCGCAGCATGGCCTGTCCTCGGCTCACCTCAACTTCGGCGGTGACGCCGAGGCCGCCGCGGTGGACGATGCCTGGCTGCCGCGCTTCGACTGGCAATTCCATTGGCGCAACCGCGGCTATCGCGACTTCGCCGATTTCCTCGACGCACTGCAGGGCAAGAAGCGCCGGAACATCCAGCAGGAACGCCAGCGCGTGGCACGTGCAGGCATCGGTTTCCGCCTGGTCCACGGCGACGCCATGAGCGATGCCGACTGGACACTGGTACACGACCTGTACCGGCGCACCTTCGAGAGCAAGTTCAACCACCCTGCATTGACCGAGACCTTCTTCCGCCACCTGGGCGCACGACTCGGGCGCGGCGTACTGGCGGTGATCGCCGAGCGGCGCGGTGCGCCCGTCGCCGCCGCGCTGCTGCTGCGTTCGTCCGATCGCCTGTACGGTCGCTACTGGGGTTGCCTGGAGGAGGTACCCGGCCTGCACTTCGAGACCTGCTACTACCAGGGCATCGACTACGCCATCGCCGAGGGACTCGATGTGTTCGAGCCGGGCGCCCAGGGCGAGCACAAGGTGGCGCGCGGTTTCACTCCGATCATGACGCGATCCTGGCACCACATCGCGCATCCTGATTTCCGCCGTGCCGTCGCGCGTGCGCTCGAAGGCGAACGCGATTGGCTCAACGGGTATCGTGACGAGATGGAACGCCACACCCCCTACCGCCGCGATGCCTTTCCTGCTGCCTGAAGATCCGCAAGAGTCCTTTCCGCCGGCACGGGCCGCCCCGCCGCACGGGCTGCTGGCGGTGGGCGGCGACCTGTCGCCCGAGCGGCTTCAGAACGCCTATCGCCATGGCATCTTCCCGTGGTTCGGCGAGGACGATCCTCTGCTGTGGTGGAGCCCCGATCCACGCTGGGTACTGCGGCCTGGTGATTTCCACCTCAATCGTTCGCTGCGTCGCTTCCTGCAGCGCTGCCCCTGGACCCTCAGCCTCGATCGCGACTTCGCCGCCGTCATCGACGGCTGCGCCAGGCCACGACGCAATGATCACGGCACCTGGATCACCGCCGGGATGCGCAGTGCCTATGCCCGGCTGGCGACTCGCGGCATCGCCCATGCCATCGAAGTACGGGACGGCGACACCCTGGTCGGCGGCATCTACGGCGTCGGTGTTGGCCGCGTGTTCTGTGCCGAATCCATGTTCAGCGCCGTAAGCAACGCCTCCAAGGTGGCCCTGCTCGGCCTGTGCCGCAACTTCGCCGCACTGGGCGGCGTGCTGATCGATTGCCAGTTGCACAACCCGCACATCGAAACCCTCGGCGTACGCCCGTGGCCGCGCAGCGACTACCTGGCCCTGCTGGCCGAAGTGCGCGACGACCCCGACCCGCTGGCGGTGGGCACCATGCCGTTTGTGCAGGCAATCGAACTCGTGTAGTCGGAGCGCCTGCGGCGCGGTCTGTTTGTGTCGTCCCTGACGGGGTTTCCGTCCGCCTCCCGGCGGCCGGGTCACTACTAACGTGCTCGCGCGGTTGTCTCTGCGGTTGTCTCTATTGTAGGAGCGGCGAAAGCCGCGATCACGACGTGTCGGTGTTTCCCTGTTTCTGATCGGTGCGCCTGCGGCGCGGATGGTTGTGTCGTCCATGACGGGGGTTCCGGCCGCCGGGAGGCGGACGGAACCCCCGTCAGGG
>DAOMOD010000247.1:0-1569 GCA_035444205.1 Lysobacteraceae bacterium | reverse complement strand
TTTCAGAAATGTCGGCATGGGATGCCGACCTACCACAGCAGGAGAAAGTGATCCGCCGCCGGGAGGCGGACGGAACCCAAGTCATGGACGACACAACAACTCGCGCCGCAGGCGCACCAACAGCTGATGCATCCTCCGCGCGGCAGGAGTACCATACATCCATATGGTATCTGAACTCACCCCCCGCCAGGCCGAAATCCTCGCCTTCCTGCGTCGGCGCATCGCCGAAGACGGCATGCCGCCGACGCGCGCCGAGATTGCCAGGGCCTTCGGCTTCCGCGTCGCCGCCAGCGCCGAGGAACACCTGCGTGCGCTCGAGCGCAAGCGGGCCATCGAACTGGTGCCGGGCAGCGCCCGCGGCATCCGTATTCCCGAAGAGGCGGGACTGCCGCTGATCGGCCGCGTCGCCGCCGGCAGCCCGATCCTGGCCGAGCAGAACATCGAACGCCACGTGTCACTCGATCCCGGCCTGTTCCGGCCGCGCCCGGACTACCTGCTGAAGGTGCAGGGACTGAGCATGAGGGACGCCGGCATCCTCGACGGCGACCTGCTGGCGGTGGCGCGCAGCCCTGAGGCGCGCCACGGACAGATCGTGGTGGCGCGCCTGGACGACGAGGTCACAGTGAAACGCTTCGAGCGCCGCGGCCGTCGCGTGCGTCTGTTGCCGGCCAACCCGGATTTCTCACCCATCGAAGTCGACCTCGCGCGCCAGCCGCTGGCGATCGAGGGCGTGGCGGTGGGTGTGTTGCGTTCCCTGGGGTCGTGATGAAAGAAGCATGTCACCGCAGAGCACGCGGAGCACGCAGAGGAAGTTCATGGACGGGGGATGACTTCGCCTTGCCCGACGCGTCTTCCCTGCCGCTGGGTGTCGGCGAATTACGGAAGGGCTTTCCGGTTCTCCAATCTCTGTGCTCTCTGCGTACTCTGCGGTTCAAATGTTCTTGATACTGCTCATGCCACCCACCGTCGCCCTCCTAGCCCCCATGTCTCACCACCCTCCTACTGCGGACGCCGATCCATCCGCTGTGGCGCGCGCTGCTCCCTCGAACGAGCTTGACGTAGTGTCGACTACGCCTGCGCCCGTTCTCAGTCCGCGACGCACGCCACAGCAGCGTCTCGACGCCCTCGCTACGGAGCGTGGTGAGACATGGGGGCTACACCATCACCTGTGGCGCCGCGGCGCGCCGCGGACGATCGAGCGCGGACTGCCTACGGGGCATGCGGCGCTGGATGCGGCCCTGCCCGGCGGCGGCCTGCCGGCGCAGGCGCTGACCGAGATCCTGCTGCCCGATCCCGGCCACGGCGAATGGACCCTGCTGCTACCACTGCTGGCCCGCGCCAGCAGGCACATCGCCCTGGTGGCGCCGCCGCTGCTGCCCTACCCGCCCGCCCTGCTGCGCCATGGCGTCGACATCGAACGCCTGCTGCTGATCGCCACCCGCTGTGAGCGCGAGACCCTGTGGGCTGCCGAGCAATGCCTGCGCTCGGGCGCCTGTGAGGCGGTGCTGGCGTGGCTGGCAAGTCCGGACCCTCCCCCCCAGCCCCTCTCCCGGCGGGAGAGGGGAGCCA
>DAOMOD010000246.1:0-5444 GCA_035444205.1 Lysobacteraceae bacterium | reverse complement strand
GATCCTCGCGGGCGTGGCCGTCATCACGCTGGCGCGCAGCCGGCCAAGGCCCTCGCGCTGACCCGCCAAGGAAGCTCTGAACAAGACCGTCATGCCCGGGCAGGCCGGCATCCAGCCACTTCAAGCCCTTGAAGACAAAGGTACTGGACTCCCGCCTGCGCGGGAGTGACGAGAAAAACACAGCGTGTTCAGAGGTTCCCTAACGCGGACGGCGCGCCCTGCGGCATGCGGGCCAACCCTCACGGGAGATGGATTGCTGCGGTTGGTCAGATGGTGTTTCCGCAAACGGCCAGACGACCCGGTCGCGCGATCACCGTTGCCACTGCCCGCGGCGAGCGAGCATGCTGTGGCCAAATGTGCAGACAAATGTGACGACCTAGCACCAATTTGAGTCTTCTTCAATGGCTTGCACATTATTTCGGATCCGCTATTTTCCGATCTTGCAGGGGGCTCGTCGGGGAGAATGCTCGTGAGCCGTGCATTGCGTATGTTGGCAGGGGTGCCTTTTGTCTGTCTGTTTGTCCTGGTGGCTTGGCCCGCATGGGTTCATGCTCAGGATTCCGTATCCGATCAAGTCGGAGCGACAGCCGGGCAGTTCCGCGTGGATGAATCCGGTGCGGCGACGTATTCCGTCCCGATCCAGGCAGTGCCGGGAACGGCCGGAGTTGCGCCGGATATCTCGCTGAACTACTCCAGCCAAGGGGGTGACGGGCCTTTGGGGCGCGGATGGGCTGTTGGCGGTTTGTCCGCAATCTCGCGCTGCAGATCCACGCGGGAAGCGGGTGATTTCATCGCTTCTGGCATCCCGCAGGATGGAACGCCACCGGCGGTAAATTACGGCGCAAGTGATCGCTATTGTCTCGACGGGCAACGCCTGCTTCCTGCACCCGGCGGGTCACCCGCGTGCCCGGCGGTAAGTGGCTACTTTGTCGAAAACCTGCGCACGCAGTCCGAGAGCTTCCAGCGAGTTTGCGCCTATTCCGCCGCCGGTTCCGGGGCGAATGATCCGAGGTTCTTCTCGGTGGAGCGTCCGGACGGCTCCACCAGTTTCTACGGCGACCGCGACGACTGGACCACGGCGGCCACGCGCCCGGACGGCTATGTGAACAGCACGGCCCCCGGCCACACGGCCAAGGCGCTGAGCTGGTGGCAGACCCGCTTTCAGGATTCGACCGGCAACTACATCGACTTCCGCTACCTGAGCAACCCGGCGGGCGGCGCGTACCCGGGGGAATCCCTCATTTCATCGGTCGAATACACCGGGAAGAAGCAGCTCGCCGCCCAGACGGGCGGCGCGTGGGGTCCGTACGCGAAGATCGTGTTCAACTACGCCGCGCTCTCGACGACGCAGTACGTTCGCGGCTCGGTAGCCGGCGGCACGGTCTGGCAGACGCGCCAGCTTTCCTCGATCACGGTCATCGGCGACATCGCCAGCGGCCAGCAGGCGCGCCATTACGCGCTGGCGTACTCCACGTCGGTATCCGGGTCCGGAGCCAGAACGCTGACCTCGATCCGGGAGTGCCGGGATTCCACGCAGGCGGTGTGCCTGCCGCAAACCTCGTTCGCGTGGGCACCGATCCTCAACGGGTTCTACAGCACCGACATGATCTCCAACACCGCGGGTTTCGACGGGCTCGCAAGCCTGCGGCTGGGCGACGTGGACGGCGATGGACTCACCGACGTCGCATGGTTCAGCGCGTCGGGAAACAGCAGCCAGCTCCAGGTGAGCTTCGGCGAGATCAACGGCAGCGGGCAGCTGTCGTTCAATCGCGTGGCCCAGCTTCCCTGGATCGTGGCGCGCAAACCAGCCGACATCGACAAGTACTGGCACCTGTTCGACTACGACGGCGACGGGCGCGACGATCTCTTCGTCGCCATTCCGAACGGGAACTGGGTGCTGTATCCGTCCAGTGGGCGTCCCACGAGCGCGGGCGTGCGCGCGTTCAACGCGGGAAGCAATCTGATCGCCGCGTTGTCGCCACCCATTTCTTCGACCACCACGAGCACGATCCTGGCCGATCTCAACGGCGACGGCCTGCTCGATGTCATGTATCGCCAGCCGGCCAGCGGCTCGACTCCCAGCTTGCTGTACACGCGGCTGACCGAGCGGATGGGCGCGGGGTTCGAATGGGGTGCGCAGCGCAGCGTCGGCATGGCCACGGACCTCGATCCGCCCCAGGTGCTGCTGAACGAGTTCACCAATCTGCTCGATCCCGACCAGCGCGTCCATCTCTTCGACTTCAATGGCGACAGCCGCTCCGATCTGGCGATCAGCACAGGAATCACCTGGTACAAGAACGACAACTCCAGCGAGTGCTCCAACCCGATTCCGCGACCGGCGCAGCCGATCGCCGAGTGGACCGATGAGGCAGGGCAATCCTGGCGCGAGTGGCCGGCCCAGGTTCCGCAGGACGCGGTGGATCTGGCGTCGAACCGGTGCACCGTGCTGACCCGTTTCGTGGAACTGTACGGGGTGACCAGCATCCAGCCCACGCACGTGCAGATGTCGGTGATCAAGCGCTGGCATCGCGGCGGTGAGCTGTGGAGCGGCTTCCCGCAGCCGCCGCCGCCCACGGGCTCTACGTTCAAGTTCGCCGACTTCAACGGCGACGGCTTGACCGACGCGCTGGTCAAGAGCGGGAGCTGGAGCGTTGATCTGACGGGCATCGGCGTAGTGCAAACCGGCCTTCCCGCGTTTCCGAACGAGGATTATCTGCAGCTCACCGACGTCAACGGAGACGGGCGCGCGGACATCGTCTATCCACAAAGCGCGAACTCGAACTATCGCCCGTTCGTCGGTCACTTCGCGCGGCCCGACGGCACATTTCCGACCTATGCCAGCCCCCTGCCCGGCGGCTACGCCCGCGGCTGCAAGAACACGACCTGCGATCTGACGCGAACGCACTTTTTGTTCGGGGATTTTGACGGCGATGCCGCCACGGACTTCTTCGCCCTGTACGACAACACCTCCGAGTACTACAGCAGCCGGCCGCCCAGCAACCACCGCTTCGTGCCGCGCGATGTCATCGGCAAGATCACCGATGGCGTGGGGGCGGTCACGGAGCTGAGCTATCGCCCCCTCACCCTCGCCGACGTGTATCGCCGCGGCACCGGAACCCGTGCCGTGAGCTGGGGGCGCGGCTCCCCGGTGCAGGATGTCTTCGGACCGCAATACGTCGTGATCCGCGCCCAGAGCAGTGCGCCGGTCTACGGCAACCCCAATGCCCTGAGCGCGATCTACTACCGGTATTCGGGCGCGCGCATCCAGGCCGGTGGTGGCGGTCACCTGGGCTTCGAGCAGGTCCAGTCGTTCGACACCACGCCCGGCAATGCCCACATCGTGAGTACCACGACCTACCGGCAGGACGCACCTTTCATTGGCATGCCGCAAACGACCGAGCGTCGCGTGGTCAACGGCGCGTATGTCCCGCCCTCCTGCCTGACCGGCTGGGTGACCAACGCCTGCTTCCAGCGGCTCGCGCCGCCCTTCCCGTGGATCGCCGGCACGCGCGTGGCGCTCAGCACCAACTCCTGGGAAAGTTCACCCGGCTATTGGTCCGGTTCGCAGACCCCCGTGCATGTGCGCATGGCCGGAAGCCAGGAAGACGTTTACGCCCTGGAAAGCGGCGCGCTGACTTCACAGGTGTTGTCTGCTTTCAGTTACCAGGGCTACGGCTTTGCAGGAACGACATCCGTAGACACCTACGGCGCAGGTGGCAGCCTGGTCGCGCGGGTGCAGACCAACAACGTCTACGACCACTACACCACGCCCTGGCGGCTCGGACGCCTGAGATACAGCACCGTTACCCATACCCGCAACGGAGTGAGCACCTCGCGCCGCACCGACTACACCTACGACATCGGTGCCGCCTTCACCGGCCTCCTGACCTCCGAGCAGGTGCAGTCGAACGGGGGCGTGAGCCAGAACCTGCGCACCTTCCACACCCTGGACGCCTTCGGCAACCGCACCCATACCTACACCTGCAGCAGCCACCTCACCGAGGCGGCCTGCAAAAGCACCGCAGTGACCTTCCAGCCCACCAGCCTGGAGTACATCCACCGCTACGCCCGCACCCAGTACGACAGCCGCGGGCGCTACCCGGTGGCGAGCTACTCGCCCTTCTGGAACGGCAGCGGCACCAGTGAGTATCTCGACAGCCAGGTGCTCAACCGCAACCTGTTCGGCGACGTCACCCACGCGCGCGACGCCAACGCCATCAATACCACCGCGATCTACGGCCAGCTCGGGCGGCTGTACCAGCGCGCCACCGACACCGGCGTCCCGGTGCAGACCACCTGGCGCACTTGCAGCCAGGTGGCCTGCCCGCCGGGCGCGGTCACGCGCCAGCAGACCACGGCCAGCGGGGCACCCACGCAGTGGAGCTACCACGACGTGCTGGGGCGCGTGGTGCTGGCGGTCAGCCAGACCCGCCACCTGGGCACGGTCAACAAGGGGTTTTCGGGAGTGTGCACGGCGTATGACGCAGCCGGTCGGCCCAGCCGCGTCTCCGAGCCGTTCTTCCTCGCCTCGGCGGCCTCGGCGGTGGAACCGCCGAGCTTTGCCTCGAACACCTGCACCGCGCGGTACTGGAACCTCACCCACTACGACGCCCTGGGCCGCGTGACCCAAGTCGTGCGCGCCGACGGCACCGGCACCAGCGTCTCGCGCTCCGGGCTGACCACCACGACCTGGGATCCGAACGGCAACGCCACCAGCCAGACGGTCAACGCGCTGGGTGAAGTGGTCACCTCCACCGATGCGGCGGGCCTGAGCCTGACGTTCACCTACGCGCCCGATGGTCAAATCGCCAAGGTGAGCCGCAACGCCGGGCGCGGCGACGTGGAGACCACGTTCCAGTACGACCCCCTGGGCCGCAAGACCAGCCAGACGGATCGGGATACCGGCACCACGACGTTTGCCTACAACGCCTTGGGCGAGCTGATCCGGCAAACCGACGCCATGAACTACCGGGTGGATCGCTGGCTGGACGCGCGCGGCCGGCTGTGGCGCCAGCAGGCCTACGCTGGCGCAAGCCTGGAGAGCACCGCGCAGTTCGTGTTCGACACCTTGAAGCGCGGGCTTCCCAGCAGCGAGAGCATCAGCGGCAGCGCGGGCAGCCAGAGCCGCAGCTACGGCTACGACGGCCTCGCCCGCCCGATCCGGCGCGACAGCACCATGGACGGGCGCACCTACCGCGAAGAGACCCGGTACGACAGCTACGGCCGGGCCTGGAAGACGCGCGATGCCAGCGGCGGGTGGCTCAAGCAGCAGTTCGATACGCAGGGCTTTGCCACCCGCCTGTGCGACTCCACCGAGGCGGACACCGCGCCCAGCTGCGGCACCTCCTTCCACACCACCGTGGACGAGGTGGACGCGCGCGGCGCGGTACTGGTGGAGCGGCGCGGCTCCAGCGTCGGCCCCACCATCGCGCGCAGCTACAACG
>DAOMOD010000245.1:0-5520 GCA_035444205.1 Lysobacteraceae bacterium | reverse complement strand
GTCGGTACCTGGAGAGCGATCCGATCGGGTTGGCGGGGGGTGTGAATACGTTTGCTTATGCGAGAAGCAACCCCGTGCTTCGCATTGATTTGTTCGGGCTTCGTGACGTGAATCTGCTTGATCCGCGTCTCGACAAGCAAGCGTACGACTATGCAGAATGGTACGCCATTGATCCGAAGGAGATTGTGGTGGTTTCTCACGGCACTCCCTGGCACTTGGTTGATCGACAGGGCAACAAGTTCGACATCAACGATGTGGCGCGAAAAGTCATGGAGCACGCAAAGTATTCGCCGGAGATTCCCATACGCATACTCGGCTGCAACGCGGGTGATCGCAACATGGCAGGGGACGATACGTTTGCGCAACGGCTGGCCGATCTGTTGCGGCAGCTTGGCGGGAAGAATCCGGTAATTGCAAGTGATGAACTGATTTATCCGACCACACCTACGATCTACAAGGAACAGTTCCGTTGGCATGTTTTCGAGGGCAAGCAACCGTGAGTATTGTATTGTCCTTGATGCTGTTCGCCGTAGGTTTGCCACCCCCTCCTGTTTCCGAAGGAGACTTCAACGCACTTGCGTCGCGACCATTCTGTTACTGCGTCGACGTGCCTGTGGAAGATGTCGATCAGCTTAGGGTTAGCGCCGAAGCAGGTGATGCTCTATCAGCGAGACTACTTTCGTTCGCGCTGCGGAACAATCCGGAAACCGAGGGCGACGCGGACGATTGGCTCGCACGAAGTGCTGCGCTGGGCAATTCGATCTCCCAGAGCATTTACGGGCTCGGACTATGGGATGACGGCAACAAGGACGGGGCAATGTTCTGGATGGAGCGCGCCGCCATACAAGGACTGCGGGAGGCAAGTAACGCGCTCGGCACAATGCATGGCGACTTGGGCGACAAGAACCAGGCTGCATTCTGGGCGAGGCGCGCGGGGCTCTCAGGAAGTGTCAGCAATCTTGAGTACAATTTGTTGGGTGGTGCTGAGATGCGGCTCTCCGATTCCGAATCAAAGGCTTGGCGCGCACTGGCAACCCGGCTCGGCAGCGAGCATATTTCCGAATCCTGCGACGACGCAGAGGACCCGCAGTCATGCGGTCGCATGCTGAGCGCCCTGGAGGCTGAGTTCCATGCCAACGCCAAGTCCTTGCTTGAGCTGCTGAAGCGGGATAGCGAGATCTACACAAAGTACTGGTGTGTGCCCCGAACCGAACAATCGTCCGGGCGTCCATCCAAGTAGGTGAATGGGCAACTCTCAACCTGCTGCGCTTCCCCGGCCTGTATGCCTCTGCCAGGGACGTGTTCGAGAGATTGTTTGGACGGTACGCGTCGACGTGCGAGATCACAGAGGAGCAGCTTCGGGACGTCATTTCGGAGGTCGATACGGCACATCCGGAACTTCGTGCGTACTATCCTGCGGACACCATTATCATTCGCGCGAACCGACGTGCTCATGGTGCGCGCGACTAGGAGTTGCGTCTTCACAATGACGAAGCGATCTTGTTGTCTCTTTCTGGCATTTGCGGCGATTTCGGGAATCGCTACATCGTTGTTCCTAACCATGCGGTACCTTGACCATCACGAAGCCAGCCTCGCCGCGAGAATGATTCTGGTTTCTTCAGGGGCGTGGGTGTCGACGACGGTACTTGTGTTTCATTGCCTATACGCTGTAACACCAAGTGAAAGCCGATACAGATCTGCCTTGATCGTCGCAATCTGCATCGCCATCGGCTTCGGGTGGGGCCATATGATCCACCTCGTGGTTGGCACGGAGGTCTTTCGGGTGTTCACCGGGGACATTGACTTGCTTGCGCTGAAGGCCTTCGAAAAGACCTCCGATGCCGTGGTGACTGCTGCTTTCATGGCGCCGACGGTGGGCCGGTTGGCCGGAGACAAAGTTGGGTGGCCAGTAGCCTTGGCTTGTCTCGTGGTATCGGCCCTGTATGCGATCTACTTCTTCGCGCTTCCATGACTGGAGTGGCTGCACCACAACTACTTCAGGACGTATGATCCGTCCACGGGTCGGTTATCGGTGGCCGTTGCGCTGCTCACGGTGCTGGTTCTATGGGATCGACGTGGCGTTCAATCCGCGCGGTAGCAGATCGCAAGGTACTGGGCACGAGCTTTCGCTGCGACGACCGGACGTAGGGCGGCATCACCATGCCGCCGTTGCAGCGTTGCACGGGACGATGTCAGCACAGTGACGATAGATCGCAAGGCACTGGGTCCCAGCTTTCGCTGGGACGACAAGCCGCAGGGCGGCATTACCATGCCACCGTCGCACCGGAGCGAGGGACGATGTCGGCACGGTGGTGCCGACCTACGACAGCCGCGCGTGCCACGCTTTTCCCGGGTCCCGGGTCCCGGGTCCCGGGCCCCCGGCTTCACTCACACCCCAAACAGAACCCACCCCGCCAACCCCGTCCCCACCACCGCCGCGACATAGCAAACCAGCGCCACCACCCGCCGCGTGCCCGCCCGGCGTACGCCGAGATCCTGCAGGGTCATGCGCAGACGGTGGGCGCTGTGCCAGAACAGCAGGGTGATGAACACGAACAGGCCCGCGGCGATCAGCGGGTGGCCGACGAAGGCGATCACGCGTTCGTACGTCAACGCCCCGGCTGGCCACTGTCCGAAGGCGTCGATCAGGAACACCAGCATCAGTGCCGGCACCAGCAGCGCGGCCAGGGTGCCGCCGACGGCGAAGGGCAGCCACAGCAGCGGTTTGTTGGAGATGGCCATGTCAGGCTCCCACGATCAGCAGGATGGCGAGGCTGAGCGCCAGCCACAGCACGAAGTGCGCGGCGGCGATCCACGCCGGCGGCACTTTCCGGTCGCCGACCACCATCGGCATGGTGCGCGGCGCCAGCGTGAACCAGGACACGCTGTGATAGAGCGCGAAGCCGAGCGCGATCACCTGCCAGGCGATGGCCGGCGGGGTGGCCAGTGCGGCGCGGAAGGCCAGCCAGGCGTCCGCGCCCTGGCCGAGGCGGAACAGTGCCAGCACCAGCGTGGCCGCGAACAGGCCGATCGGAATGCAGCTCAGCTCGCGCAGCATGTAGCGGCGGTAGCCGCCATGGGCGAGCCACCACCCGCGCGGCAGGCGCGGCTGGTACAGCGGGGCGCTCATGATCCACCTCCCTTGCCGAGCAGACGCGCGAACCAGTCGAGGCTGCTGGCCAGTTTCATCTGCTGGATGGCGCCGGCCGGGTCGACGTGCTTGGGGCAGACCTCCGAGCATTCGCCGATGAAGGTGCATTCCCAGATGCCTTCGTCGCTGGCGGTGGCCTGCATGCGCTCGAACGTGCCGCCGTCGCGCGAGTCGAGGTTGTAACGTTGCGCCAGTGCCAGCGCGGCAGGACCGAGGTAGCCCTCGTTCAGCGCCACCTGCGGGCAGGCCGCGTAGCACAGCATGCAGTTGATGCACATCGACAGGTGGCGGTAACGCTCGAGTTCGGCGGGCGTCTGCCGGTAGGGCTGGTCCGCGGGCGGCGGTTCGGCGGGCATCAGCCAGCTCTTCACCGCCTGCAGGTTGTCCATCAGGCGGTCCTGCTGCACCACCAGGTCGCGCAGCACGGTCAGATTGCCGAGCGGCGCCACCCGGATCAGGTCGGGAAAGTCGCGGATGAAGGCCTTGCATGACAGGTAGGGCTGGCCGTTCACCATCATGCCGCAGCTTCCGCACACGGCCATGTGGCAGGACCAGCGGTAGCTCAGGGTGCCGTCGATGTGGTCCTTGATGTGGTTGAGCGCGTCCAGCACCACCCACTCCTCGCGGCAGGGCACCTCGTAGCGCTGCCAGGTGGGTGCCGAGTCCTGTTCCGGGCGGAAGCGGAACACCTCGAAGGTGACCATGCGCGATGTGGCGCCGTTGCCTTCGACGATGGGCAGGGATGTCACGCTCATGACGCGGCACCTCCGTAGACGCGCTCGCCGGGCGGCAGACGGGTGATGGTCACCGGCCGGGTGGTGACCTGCGGCGCGCCTTGGGCGTTGAAGTGGACCAGGCTGTGATGCAGAAAGGCGGCGTCGTCGCGGGCCGGATGATCCAGGCGCTGATGGGCGCCGCGCGATTCGCGCCGCGCCAGCGCCGCATGCACCATGGCCTCGCCGATGTCGAGCATGGCGCCAAGTTCCAGCGCCTGGAACAGTTGCGTGTTGAACACCTTGCTGCGATCGACGATGCCGAGCGCGGAAAAGTCGGCGCGCAGATCGACGAAGGCATCGCAGGCTTCGCGCAGCGGACCCTCCTCGCGGTAGATGCCGGCGGCGCCTTCCATCCAGCCGTACAGGCGGTCGCGGATGCTGGCGATGCTGTGTGCGCCGACCGGACGGTCGAGCAAGGCCTGCACGCGACCGAATGAGGCATCGATGGCGCTGCGCCAGTCGCGCGCCTCGGTCGCCCGCGTGCTGCGCGCCAGCGCGGCGGCACCCAGGCCGGCGCGCCGGCCGAACACCAGGATCTCGGTCAGCGAATTCGAGCCCAGGCGATTGGCGCCATTGATGCTGACGCAGGCGCACTCGCCGGCGGCATACAGGCCGACCACGCGAGTGGCGCTGTCGATGTCGGTATCGATACCGCCCATGGTGTAGTGCACCACCGGGCGCACCGGGATCGGCGCGTGCACCGGGTCGACGCCGACGTAGGCGCGCGAAAGTTCGCGCACCATGGGCAGGCGTTCGTCGATGACCTTCTCGCCGAGCGCGCGCAGGTCGAGATGGACGACGTCGTCGCCAGCGCCGGTCTTGATGGTGCGGCCCTTGCGCTGCTCGTGCCAGAAGGCCTGGCTCAGGCGGTCGCGCGGCCCCATCTCCATGGCCTTGCGTCGCGGCCACGGATCGGGCGGGCCGAGGCCGTAGTCCTGCAGATAGCGGTAGCCATCGCGGTTGACCAGGATGCCGCCCTCGCCGCGCGCACCCTCGGTGATCAGGATGCCGGTGCCGGGCAGGCCGGTGGGGTGGTACTGGACGAATTCGATGTCCTTCAACGGCACCCCGGCGCGGTAGGCCATGGCCATGCCGTCGCCGGTCTTGATCGCCCCGTTGGTGGTGAACGGGAACACGCGCCCGGCACCGCCGCTGGCGATGATGACGCTGGGCGCCAGGAACACCACTTCCTCGCCACTCTGCACGTCGAGCGCGGTGAGGCCGCCGACGCGGCCCTCGGCCACCAGCAGGTCGAGGGCGAACACTTCGTCGAAGCGCTCGATGCTGGGAAAGCGCTGCGAGGTCTGGAACAGGGTGTGCAGGATGTGGAAGCCGCTCTTGTCGGCGGCGAACCAGGTGCGCTGGTTCTTCATGCCTCCGAACGACCGCACCTGCACCTGGCCGTCGTCGGTGCGACTCCACGGACAGCCCCAGTGCTCGAGCTGGGTGAGCGCCTTGGGCGCCTCGGCCACGAACAGGTCCACCGCGTCCTGGTCGCACAGCCAGTCGCCGCCGCTGACGGTGTCGCGGAAGTGATCGTCCAGCGTGTCCGGCGCCCGGATCACGCCGGCGGCGCCGCCCTCGGCGGCCACC
>DAOMOD010000244.1:0-5525 GCA_035444205.1 Lysobacteraceae bacterium | reverse complement strand
GCGTTGACGGGGATTGCCCCGCACCTGCCGCCGCTATGAGCTGGTATCAGTCGCTGGCCGGAGCCCAAGTGCGCGTGGCAGCGCGCGACCGGCGTCGGATCGGGCTCGACGGCGTCGGCGCAGAAGACCTCGGCGTGATCGGCAATGCCGCAGGGATCGCTGAACTGCTGCGCCTCGGGTTGACCCTCGGTGCTGTCAATGACGAACAAATCGAGGACATGACCGAGGCCCCCCACGGTACGACCGGCCAGGTCAAAGCGGTGAACGCACTGGCAAGGCAGACGATGGCGGGGCTGGCAGAGCAGGTCGAGGCCCGCGTCGCTACGGCTATGGTCAAGGTGGTCCCGGCACTACCAAAAAGCTACGGCGGCTTCCGGGACTGGGCCGAACGGGATGGGTGGGAGTTCCCGGTGTGGCAGCGGTCGTGTGGCGGCGGCTGGCATGGCTTGTCGATGACGGGCGGGCAAGGCTTGACTGTCCTGCATTGTCCGGTGGCGACAATACCGGGCCCGATCGGGGAAGTGCTGGCCGCCTTCGTGGAGTGGTTGTGCGTGGAGGCACTGAAGTCCACCGGACTCGAACTGATCGAGTACCGCCTCGAAATGATCGACTTGCCCTACATGACGTTCACCGACGACGAAGTTGCGCGCATCGCGGCGCTTGAAGGCGACGCGTTGACCGAGTGGGCACAGTCGTTGCCGGTAGGTGACCCGGACCACCTGGAATGGTGGATCGACATGCACGGCGGGATGGAGGTTTTCGCCGAAATACTGAGGAATCTGGTGTGTGGGCGGGCCGAGTGGTGCAAGAAGCTCATTCGCGTGAACCAGGGAGCAGACTCCGCTGAGCAGCGACTGGCGCGGATCAGGGCGCAGGCTGAGAAGTGCGCGCCGTGCGAGCTGCGTGACCTCGTGCTGCGGGCCAGCGAGGCGCTGGGCGGGCCCTGCACCCGAGACTATCTGGACATGGCCGACCGAGGCGAGGATTTCGAGCGGCTGCCGGGGGAAAGCGCCGTGGTGGATTTCGGGATGGACATCGGCTGCGAGGACCAGTTGTACCAGGAACAGAACGAATCGCTGTGGAATGGAGAGGACGTGGGATCGATGCCGCTCAACATGCCCCATGACGCGATGATCGGGATGCTGGCGCGGATCACGTTGTGCGAGCGGCTGCTGGTCCTGTTGACGGCGATCCTCGAAGACTCCCCGGCGAGCTAGTCGGTTCGACGAACAAGCTGATAATTCCGGCATGGTCGCCATCAACACAAACGTCGAGTACTCCGAGCCGGTGAAGGGCGTGCCGGTCGCGTCGCTGGCTTATGTCCTGTACGAACAAAACGGCGGCGTGTGTGCCGCGACGCGCCACGCGGTGGTAAAGGGCCGGTTGCAACTCGGCCGCGTGATCGACCTCGATATGCTGGCGAGTGATCTGGCGTCACGAGAAAGGGCGGCGACTGTGGAACTGCTGCCGGAATCGGTAGTGGTGGCGACTCCCTCGATGCTGGCGTGGACCAGCCCGCAACGCCTCGCCGATATGTGGTTTCGCGTCACCGGGCGACATACCTCCTACCGGGTCTGGTGGCCGCGCCTGCTGTGGTTGGCCGACCGGCGTGGGCATGGGCTGCGGGTGTTCGCACTCGCAAGCGGGCGGCGGCCTCAGATGGCAACGAGGCTCTATCACGCGCCCCTGATGAACATCAACCACGCAGGACACCTGTGCGAGGGCACGGCCAGGTTGCCGGCCACGGTGAACATCGCGGCCATGCCTGAGATCGAGGCGTGCGTGTTCGAGTCGTGCTTCACCCATATCAACCACAACGCAACGTTGCGCGGGGGCGCTGACAACAAGCAGCACGTCGCGTACTGGCGGAACAAGGGGCGAACCCGAGAGCGGGTCCGCGTGCAGGAAATGACCCCCTACCGACGCCTGGGAGAGGTGCTGAATGCCTGAGCGATTGAACGTACCGAGCGGCTGGTTGACCAGGCCGGTCGAAGTGGAACTGATCGGCTGCGGCGGCACCGGGTCGGCCATGCTGGATGAATTGTTCAGGATGCACAGCCTGCTCACCCGGCTGGATCACCCCGGCTTGATCGTCCGGGCGTGGGACGGCGATACCGTCCAGCCCGCGAACGTCGGGCGGCAACGGTTCTGGCCTGCGGATGTGGGCTGGAACAAGGCGGAACTGCTGGTGAGTCGCTTCAACAGCTTCGGCGGTACGGCGTGGACCAGCGAGGCGCGGGCGCTGGATGCCGACGCCTGTGCCCGGTTACGGCCGGACATCCTGATAAGTTGCGTGGATGACCCGGCGGTCAGGGTGATGATCGGCCGCACCGGACGAAAAGAGTGCCGCGACCCGGACTGTCTGTGGCTCGATACAGGCAACGACCACGACTCCGGGCAGGTGATCCTTGGGCACTGGGCCGGGCCGGAGTATGTCCGGGATCGACTGCCGAATGTCCTTGACCTGTATCCCGGCCTGGTCAAGCAGCGCGCCGACCAGCGGGCGAGTTGCAGCACAGAAGAGGCCATCGGGCGGCAGGACTTCGGCATCAACCAGCGGGTGGCCGCCGAGGCGAGCGGCTTGCTCTGGCGACTGATGCGCCACGGCTCGCTGGAACGCCACGGCGCGTTTATCTATCAGGCCAAGGGGGAAGTGCTGCCGCTGCTGATTGGTGAACAGTACTGGCAGAGCTTCGCTGCCTGACGCCTGATCCGGAGCGGTTGTCGGATCGGAGCCGACGAATACTCTGTTCGTAAGGGGTTTCACCCGTTTTCAGGGCTGAATTCCTGCCTGCGAGGAGAGTGAGATGAAAGTACGCTACGGGCCGATATCACTGCGACGCCAGCCAACGAATATCCCGCGCTACGACGTGATGCTGCGGTTCAAGAACGGCTGTACGCGCAAGATCGCGACGATCGAGTGCAGCCACTACAGCGGATGGGTCGGCGGTAGCCCGCGGGTGTGTGCGACCCTCGAGGACGAAGCCAAAGCCTGGCTTTCCGACCGCATGAGCACCATGACCGGCACCCTCGACGAGGTTGCCCGATGGCTCGAAGCGCGCGTCCGCACGGCACCACTCGATAAGACCGAGATCGGTGGTCTGTGGACGAAGTACATCGCATTGAATTGAGCACCGTCAACGGGGGCCGGCCCGCTGAACACCATCGGATTGGCGCTCCCGCGTTCGAAAGAAAATGCGGCGCGGCTTGATGCCAGCCGCCAGAGAAGGAGACTGATTATGTCGCTGATGAACAAAGCAATGGCCCGTGAACTGGGCGATCAAGCCGTGAAGGTTTTGAATGAGTCCCTCGGGCCGGATTGGCGGGCGAAGAAAGAGGGCGGAAAATTCGACCCGGCGGTAGGTTCGTTGACGGTGCGTATCACGCTGGAGCGCGCAAGCGCCGAGGCCGCAGCTGCCCGGGATGAACTGACGCGCAGCGAATGGAACCTGTACGCGGCCAGGTTGGGTTTGCCGTGCGATGCCATCGGTGCCTCGTTCCGGTACGGAGCGCTGACCTATCGGGTCGTCTCGCTGTCACCCAACCGCCCGAAGTACCCGGTGACCGCTGAATGCATAACCGATGGCATGCAGTTCAAGTTCCCGGCCGACATTGTCGCGGCAGCGCTGCAGCGGAACACGCCAGAGCCCCACGGCAAGGCGGCGGCCCAATGAACAGACCACGCCCAGCCAATCCGGTGTTGTCGGATGACGGGTCTCGCCTAGCGTAGGGGCAAGACTTCCGTCCGAGTAGCACAAAAGGAAGATTGCCATGAGCTTTCACCGAGACCATGCAGAAGCCGGTCTGCATCACCTCAAAAACGCATTGACCGAGTTCCAGAAGGCCGGCAGCGTGCGCGCCACGGCACGGCTGCGTGCCACGCTGAAGTCGGCCGAGGGGGCGGTGCGCGCCGCCGAATATCGCGACCAACGGGCAGCTCGTCGGTTGGAGACTCGGCGGTAGGATGTTTCTCACAGGCTAGAAACATTGCTGCGAGGAACACGTAGATGAACGAACTCGAACAGGTTGAGGAGCTGCTCAGTCAGGCGTACGAGAAGATTGGCGGCCACCTCGAATTGAAGTACGGCCAAGACGAAGACGAGAGCGCCAACGACCCGCTGACGGAAGTCCAGGGACATATCGAAGAGGCCCTCGACTCGCTGCGGTACATCGAGGGTCCGCGAGTCCCCGACTACGACGACGAGTTGCCGGACATCGCCGAGTTCCAGCCAGTCTACAAAGGCACGGGCCAGTACGACAACATGTGCTTCACGACCGAGGAACTGCAGGCCGCCGGCATTCCAGAGGACCGTTGGTGGACTCTGCTGTCGACCGAGGACGGAAACATCATCTGGTCACATGGGTTCCACTACGTCAACCGCGCCAACGGCCGGGAGTCCTACATTCACACGCGCGTCGTGCCGCCAGAAGGCGTATGCGAGGCGCAGGCGTACATCCACGAGGAAGAAGCGGCGTAGGCGGCAGTCCCTCGCCAGAGGAGACCTTCGAGGTCACGTCAAGCGACACGATGGCGAACGTGAGTGCGATGGAGAGGCCGTTGTCAGGCGGAGCGGCCGCGGTAACCTGAACTCATCGAGGAAAGGAGTTGCAATGCAAGCGCAGCTGAAAACAGGGGCAGAGCGAGTCAGGTTCATCGAGGTAGGCCGCTCGATTACGGCGTACGTCGACGGGAACTACGTTGGCGAGGCCACGGGTGCCGAGGAGCGGGTGCATGGGCGCGTTCGGGTGGTCTGGTCAGTCGAAACACGCCAGCACGGCGACAAGGGCAGGGGCTACAACAAGGCAGCAGCGCGCCGAAGGCTCAAAGAGCTGGTATTCGGCAGCGTCTGAAGTTCGGGCCGGAGGAAGAACGATGGAAACCACACTCGCAAGGACAGGCATCTCGCCGCTGGTGCGTGAGGCGCTGGAGTTCGCAACGGCAGCCCACGCCGGACAGGTGCGGAAGTACCTCGGTGTCCCCTACATCACACACCCGATTGCGGTGGCGAGAATGGTGCTGCGGTTCGGCGGCGACAACGGCATGGTGGCGGCCGCGTTGCTGCACGACACCATCGAGGACTGCGACGTGACCGAAGGTGAGCTGCGTGGAAAGTTCGGCGCGGACATCACCCAGCTGGTGGTGGATTTGACGGATGTCAGTCGTCCGGAGCACGGGCCGCGGGCGGTGCGTAAGGCCATGGACCGGGAGCACGTCGCCGGCGCGTCGCCGCGTGCGAAGACGATCAAAAGTTTCGACCTGGCACACAACACAAGATCGATCGTGCGCCACGACCCACGGTTCGCGCGGACCTACCTGACGGAGAAGGCCGCCCTGCTCGACGTGCTCGCGACGCCCGAGACCGGCGACCCGTTCCCCGCGCCGCCGCCGGCCGGTGCCGCGGAGCGTGTGGGTCGCGGTCAGCCTGTTTGTTTTCGGCGTCGTCGCCAGCGGAATCGTTTTCGCCGATTGGTACTACGGGCTGCCGGACGATGCCCGGGCCACCTACGTCGGCCGGCAGACGTGC